>MEZF01000080.1:13611-25832 GCA_001774245.1 Candidatus Bathyarchaeota archaeon RBG_13_52_12 | reverse complement strand
TCAGGGTATTGGTTGGGTTTCCTTATGCCATCCGGCGTTCTTCTTCCATATCCCTTCGCTAAATTGGGGTGGTCCCTCGGAATGCTTTCAATGTATGTGCTGTTCATGCCGAGGGGATTCAGAATATTCTCCCTGATGTAATTCTCATAGGATTTCCCGGACACGTCCTCCACGATGTATCCTGCTAGGCTAAGGGCCAGGTTGCTATACTTCCACTTCCTCCATGGCTCTAGGGGGTGTCTCTGACCTGGCAGATTTTTGATTACATCCTCTTTGAAAGGGAAATCCGCCGTTGTCCAGTATGGCCCAGCTGCCTCTCGTGGTAACCCTGAGGTGTGGGTGATGAGGTTCTCGATGGTGATGGGTCTGCCTTTCAGCTCTTTTATCTTGAACCATGGAAGATACTCGGTTATAGGATCGTGGAGGTTGAGTCTGTTTTGGTCTCTGAGCTGCATCACTGCTGTGCTTGTGAAGAGTTTGGTGATGGAGGCTATCCTGTAAATGGTTTCTGGTGTGGCTTTGATCTTTTTCTCTAAGTCTGCATAGCCGTACCCTTTGTTCCAAATGATCTCCTTATCTTTCAAGATGGCTACGCTGAGGCCTGGTTGTCCGCTGTAGGCCTTCTGGCTTTCTATCCATGATTCAAGGAGTCGAATACTAGATGCATCTTTCTCGCTTAGAATGGTCATGGAATTTAATGTGGCGGATAATCTATTATAGACATTACGTCGAACACACGCAGTCTACTAAATCGGTCATTCAAGTGACGGTTGGGTATCGGGTGGGACTCAGGATGAGATTATTGCACGTTAGATGAGGCTTATGCCAAATTCAATTTTGGTTAACATATTCCAAGCGCTGGGGGAGGAGCATGTAGGCATCCTAAATGTTTGCTCACGCGGATTTTAGAAGTTTTTATATTTTTTTTAGATGTTTAAGAAGAGACTCTATCTCGGCCTTATGGTATTCTTCGCCTAGCGCCTGTGGTGGTACCATATTGTCCGAGCTCATTAGCCCCAATAGCTTGAATGCGTACTTGTGAGCCCATTGCCAGTTCTCGTAGAATCCAGCGTCGTTCCACGGGAGGAAAACCTTGTAGTATAGCTCCCTGGCTTCTTTGATCTTCCCAGCCTTGACGAGTTTTAGCAGCTCCACGTTCTCCTTGGGAAACACAGCGGCGGTGGCAGTCATTATGCCTTGGCACCCAATTAGGAGGTAGCGGAGGGTCCACGTGTCGGCTCCGCAGAACCTGTAGAGCTTGTCGCCTGTCAGGGAAACTAGCTGCTCGAGGATGCCGCAGCTGTGGAACCCGTACTTCATATGTTTGACGTGGCCCTCGTCGACGAGCCTCTTCACGACCTCGGGGTGGATCATGTCCATGTCCCGGGCGTATGGAACGAGGGCGACTTCTGCAGCCTCTGCTTGGGCTTTGAAGTGCCTGTAGGTCTCCTCGACGGTGTAGCTTCTATACCCGATCGGGTTGAAGCTGAGTATAGCGTCTGCCCCGATATCCGCGGCCTCCTTGACGTAGTCCACTGCCACGCCCGTTCCCATCGCGGCGCATCCAACGATGAGTGGCCCACGCCCATTGACCTTGTCGACAGTTGACTTCACAACATCTGTCCAGTCTTCGGGCCGCAATAGATATCCCTCTCCGATTCCGGCGAGCACGCCGACGCCGGTGCAGCCGTTCTCGAACTGGAAGTCTATGAGCTTCTTCAGGTCTTTTACATATAATTTACCCCTCTTTGTGAGGGGAGTTGGGATTAATGCAATGACTCCACTTAGTGACTTCAATTTAAATCAATTCAAGCTGCCAATGTCTATTATTAATCACTTTTCGAATTAGTTCCCGAAAAGAACTTTTTCCATTTTATTCTACATAAGTTAAAGCCCTGTGGGAAACCCTCCTGAGCCGCCGGCCTTAGAATAAGTTTATTCAGTTTTATTGTGATAGATTATTGAGCGGGTTTCGGTGACATAGCTTGCGTAATTTCAATGAGGAGCTCATGGTCTACTCGAAGAGCCTGGGTGTGGATCTATTCGGCGTGGCTGAGCTTTCATCAGCAAAGTCCTTCATAGAGAAGCAGGGAGGTCCACACGTTGCGGGCTTCCCGAGAGCGGTCTCGCTGGGAATGAGGCTGCTGGATGACGTCGTTGACCAGCTTGTTAACCACGGTGACCTTGTGACGATCTCCACCTATCGTGGACTCTATATGGCTGTGAATGCTGCTCTTGACAGGGCTGCGCTTCTCGTGGCGAAGAGGATTCAGGACGAGGGCTTCCGCGCCTACCCGCTACCCGCGTCTTCCATGTTGAATAATGAGGGGCTTGAAGCATCTTTTTCGCATAAGGTAGCCGCGAATCTGGCCGGCCTCGGCTGGGTTGGTAAGAATTGCTTACTTATAACGCTGGAGTATGGGCCACGACTGAGGTTCGCCACGGTTCTAACCGACGCTCCTCTTACGACTGGTAGCCCGATTAAGAACAGGTGCGGAAGCTGCACCCTATGCGCTGACATCTGTCCCTCTAAGGCAATCCGCGGAAGGGCTTTCAATTCCGATGAGCCTAGGGATGTGAGGATCGATGCGAGTCTTTGCGATATGTACACTGAGAATAGGATACAAACCTTTGGTGACGTCAACTGCGGCCTCTGTGTTTACGTCTGCCCACATGGAAATAAGAGGAAAAAACCTAGCTAGGTACGCGCGATCTATAAAAATGCGCACGTAAGGAAAAACCGCATACGTGCTATGGTACCTGTTTAATAAAATCATAAATTGTTATTCAGCAGATTTTTCAGCATGTTTACTGATTCAACGACCTTACTCATGGATCTCCCCAAACGTAAGAATTGGAAGGCAAGACAACTCTCAAGCAGCGACTCGACAGGCGGCAACCTTGACTACCTGAAAGCCCCGCCACATGAGGTCGTAAGAATAGGTGAGATAAATGGACCAGGCTGCATCCAGAGGATGTAGTTCACCATCTTTAGCCAGGGCCCAGATGCCTACCGTAACCTGATCCTGCGCTTCTACTGGGATGGTGAGGACAACCCCAGCGTTGAAGCCCCCTTCGGAGACTTCTTCGGCATGGGGTTCAGTGAATATGCGCAGCACGTCTCAGCCATCCAAGGAGTCACAAGCGGTGGCTTCTGGAGCTACTGGCCTATGCCATTCACCGAGGGGGCCGTTTTCGAGGCCAAGAACATCGGTGACACCCCAATCCCTGATCTGTACTTCGGAATACAGTACAGCGACCTGGATTATGGCGCGGATACGCCAAGGTTCCACGCCAAATGGAAGCGCGAGAACCCCACTACCATCGATCAGAACTACACCATCCTAGACGCGAGAGGCGCCGGCCACTACTGTGGCGTCGCATTGAACATGCAGTCATACGATAAGGGGAGCCGTCTCTTCCTGGAGGGAGATGAGATGATCTGGGTTGATGGCGAGGAGGAGCCCAGCATCAAGGGGACGGGGACCGAGGACTACTTCCAGGGCGGCTGGTACTGGATCAATGGGCCGTTCTCCGCCCCTTACCATGGCCTGACCTATATGGATCTACTACAGTGTCGGTTCAGCGCTTATAGGCTACACTTACCCGACCCTGTGCCATTTGAACGGGCGATCAGAGTCACAATCGAGCATGGAAGCGGGAACATGCTTCAAGAGGATTACTCGAGCACAGCTTACTGGTACCAGGTTGAGCCACATGATCGCAGCTTTGGTGGAATTGGTGACGATGTCTCATACGTTAAGCCTCTTGGGACGAGGTGGGAGGCTCACCTGATCAGTGAACTCGTTCAGGATCCTCCGGTGAACGTGGAGCGCAGACGTGTGCTCCAGGAGGCGGCGAAGCTCAGAGTGATGTTGAGGGAGGCCCAGATCAAGGGGACCGTACCACATGAACTCGCGGACCTCGATCAAGATGACTTCCTGAGGGCGGACTTTAACAAGTTAAAGGATATTGTTGAAAGACATAAAAAACCGATTAAATAACCTGCCATGTTTCACTTAACGCGCGTACGGTTAACCAATTAAGCTCACGGCCGAGTATCAGGTGGAGCTGAAGAAGATTATTGCGTATTGGATGAGGCTTATGCCAAATTCAATTTAGCTAAGATTTTACGAGTATCATGTGGGAGTGAGGGTAAGGTTATGGAAACGAGAAACACACTGACTCAGATCAGCTCTGTAGTAAGGATCTTATTTGCCCAAAATGATCGTTATACTCTTCCCAGCGTCTGCCAAGCGTCAAACCGCCGTCGACGACAACCGACTGCCCAGTCATAAAAGATGATTCATCGCTAGCAAGCCAAAGAGCCGCATTCGCGATGTCCACGGGCAGACCGGAGCGCCTCAGTGGTTGAGCGCCTGAAAACAACTTCTTCAACGCCTCTAATTTCGCATCAGATAATTCAACGCCACCCTGAAAGATCGGTGTCGGGATAGCCCCCGGGCATATGCAGTTAACCCTGACGTTATGTTCAGCCAGCTCTATTGCAGCCATCCTCGTGAGATGCATAACCGCGGCTTTACAGGAGCTGTAGACGAGAGAAGAATACCCTGCGCTGACCCCAGCCACGCTCCCAGTGTTTATGATGCAACCGCTCTTCTGCTCCTTCATAACACGGGCGGCGTGCTTCACACCATAGAATACGCCACGGTAGAGTACTGCCACCGTCTTGTCGAATCCGTCACTCGGTATCGAATCGACGTTGCCGCGAATGCCTCCATAACCTGCATTATTGAAGACGCAGTCAATTTTACCATACTTATCCTTGGTGAAGTTGACCGCGGCTTCGACCTCCGCCTCCTTCACTACATCGACGTGGAAAAAGGAGGCTTCTCCACCGCATTCCTTGGCTATCTTTGTCCCTCGGGTATCGTTGCGTCCCCCGATTACGACCTTTGAGCCCTCCGTTTTGAAGAGTCGCGCAGTTGCTTCTCCTATGCCGCTTGTCCCCCCTATGATCAAGGCGACTCTGCCATCAAGCCGATTCAATCAATTACCACAAATTTAAGGTACAAGCTGAGTAGGATAAGGCTATTGTACGTTAGATGAGGCGCTCTCTCTCACCATCAACCTCATAGTGAATGTGGATTCCATCGTTCACACGTATGGCATTCTAGATCGTTGATGATGTGACAGGTGAATAAGGCTATTGTAGGTAAGGTTGGGCATCGGGTGGGGCTCGGGATAAGGCTATGGAGGGCATGAGAGAGCAGGTTGAATACGCTTGATGCTTCAAGTTGCGAGGTTTAGTCTCTTTAGGGTCTGAGCTAGAGGCTTTCCTGTTCCCATGTCCCATCCGCGGAGCTGATAGTATCTTTTTAGGTTATTCTCTGTCTCGACTGCTGAGATCCTTGTTCCTTTACTGGGGGCTTCCTCGTATAAGGATCTGGGCCACTGGTCGTCGTCCTTCGTTACCCCTTCTCTGGTGATGTAGAGCCTCATGAGGTTGAACACTCTTTCCCCCGTCCTCATGATCTCCTCAGGCGTCGTGTTAATTCCCGTGGCGGCGGAGTAGAGCATAGCCATGCTGGTTGGCCCCAGTGCCTCTGCTGCCGAGGACGCGAACATGCAGAGGCCGAGGGAGTTATAGACGCTTGATAGATTGTTGTACCAGATGGTCATGAGAACCTGGTCGGGTTCAGATATGTTGGGTGGGTCGCCGAATACACTTTTCTTGAACTCATGCGGCATGTCAAGCCAGTCCAGAAGCCACCTAGAGTAGTCATCCATGCTAATCCCCAGCTTTTGGGCCCACTTGGCTAAGCCAGGGTAGTTGGACACCGCGTGCGTACCCTTGAGGTCGTCGCCACCCCTGGGATTTGTCAGTATGCTGAGGGATGTGAACTCATTCCCCTTAAGGCTCGTCTGCGGGTCCCTGACCATTAACTCGAGCCCCTTCACCGTCTGCACGTATTTGCGAGCCTCCTCTCCCAGGGCCTCGCCTGCTGCCGCCGAGCCCTCAGCTAATAGGTCGCCGAACCCAATCCTGTTAGCGACCATCCCTAGAAGCCTCATCAGGGCCTCATCGTCGCCATGAGCCAGTTTAAAACCCGTATCATCCGCGGTGATTATGCCCTTCTCGTAGAGGTTAATGGCGTAGGAGAACGGACCAAACATGTCCATCCCATATCTCTGGCATAGCTCCCTGACGTGGTAGGCCGCCGGGAGGCTCACACCATACCTGGAGGCCGTTCCAGAGTATAGAGTGAGGCCAGCGCACGCCACCTCGGTGCCCGCGTACGGTCCATCCTTGATGTCCGTCTGGAGGCTACAGCCGTATAAGGGCTCCATCATGCATGGGCAATATACGCCGGGTTCTCCCCGTTTCAGGTAGGGTGCCGCAATGTCCTCGTAGTCCACTCCCTCCTCGTTTGTTCCTATGGTGCCCATGGAGCCGGCTTTAGCCCTTGCCTTCCAGCCGAGGTAGGATCTTATCCTGGACTCGCAGTGGGCTACGGCGCCCTCATAGGCTTGGGCGTCCTGTGGCTTCAGTGTTGTTAAGCCTTTGACTGCTATTGCCTTCAACTTCTTGCTTCCCAGGACAGCCCCTGCATGGCATCTGCCTGGTATGTGCTGCTTATCGAAGACCGGAGCGGCGAACTTGACAAGGTTTTCCCCAGCTGGCCCTATGGCCATCACGCTGTAGTCTCGGCCCAGTTCCTCGACTAGCTTGTCAGTGGTCACATAGGTGTCTCTACCCCAGAGGGACTTAGCATGTTTGAAGCTGACCTCGCCTTCGTTGATGACTAGTGTGACTGGTTGGGCTGCTGAGCCCTTGATCATGATGGTGCTTATCCCCGCCTTCTTCAGCTTGGGGCCCCAGTGTCCGCCCGCGTTACCTGTTCCTAATAGGCCTGTAAGGGGGGATTTGGTTGTGACCTCGACCCTGGGGCTGGCTGGAGCGTTTGTCCCGGTTAAAAGCCCTGGTGATATGAGGACTATGTTGTCTGGCCCCAGTGGATCAGTTTCTGGGCTTGTATGATGGTATAGTAGCCACGTGTTCAAGCCTAGGCCGCCGTAGAACATGCGCTGAATCTTTGGCTCTATCGGCTCGGTGTAGGTTTTTCTCGTTGATAGGTCTACTACTAGGAGACTTGCCTCTTTACCCATGTAAAAGACGTGTCCTCCGTCAACCATCATAAGTCACGGTTGAGTATCAGGTGAAGTTGAGGATAAGTGTATTGAGGAGTCTACTTATGGGGGACATGTTTGACGAACGAAGCAGGCATCCTGAAGGTTGGGTCCCGCAACAGCCTAATCCTGAGCAACTCCTTAGACAGATGCTCGTGGTTCCCAAACATATCTGCACCGCCGAGGCGCTTCCTCACTCCATGATTACCCCCCCTCGAACTTCCGACGCGCGTAAACTTCACAACCAACTCATCTATACCAGAGTAATGGATACGATGTTAATGGATCACTTTCACCAGCCAATTGACAAATCTCAATAGTTAATCAACTGCTAAAGATAGTTACGCCATTATTAAATACCTATAAAATAAAACATTAACTTATAATGAATGAAGAAGTCATTATTCGTCAATATAAACCGGGAGACGAGAAAGGAATCGTCTGCCTCCTGGAGACCGTATTCGGTGGCTGGCCTCACAAGGATCTACAATGTACACCCTGGACCACTTGAGGTGGAAGTATGAAGACAATCCATTGAAATCGAACGCAGTCGCAGTTGCAGAGAGTGCAGGAAAAATTGTTGGCTGCACACATGGACTATTTATGAATGTTAAAATTGGGAAAAAGTTGCAATTGGCTCAGCAGGGGATGGATTTAGCTGTTGATGAAGGGTTTCGGGGAAGAGGCATACATCCTAAAATAACAGATTTGAAGCGAAAAATCATGCGCGTGCGCATATGAGCGAGTGTTTGAGAGGCAATATTTTATAAGATCCCTTACCAAACACATTTTATTTTATACACCGTTTAATCTCGGAAAAATAGAGCTGAATGATTTTATGACTGCGCCACCCGAAAAACTTCATTTCGAATACGGAGACCTAGATACTGTGTAGATAACCGCACGCAAAAGTTATCCAATCGTTATTTTTGGGCTTTCAAGACCCTTAAACGCGTCTTCGAAACACCAAGTTTCATTCAATTCGCAAGCGTGCAGGTATTATCTATTAAACGCCGGTAATCAACACTAGATTCGAAACGCAGGCAAATAACCTGATCAACCCAGGTAAGAGAGGCAGGAACGAGTAGACCAAGCTTTGATCTCTGTTTCCCTTTATCAATATGAAGGGGATTGAGACGAAGAACATGATGGATACTAGATCCATGAGTATCCACGAACCATTATTGATTAATTGGCTTGCATAGGGGTTACTCTCAACGAATCTTCCGGACGATATTCCCGTCAGAGTAGTTACCTCGTCGCCTAATACGCCTATTAATAGTATCAATGAGCTTGCCTTGAGCAGATTTATGTTACTGATATTCATTAAGAATGAATAACTCGCTGAGCTTTAATAAGGATGGAATTCACCGCTCCTCATAGTATAGTTATTAATTTGAATATAACAAGATAATTATGAATTCACAATGGATATTTTTCGTAGACGCACGCGAGCTAATTAATTATTGGGGATCGCGTGCGCGATCAGTTTTTTACTTGACGCCCGATAGCGCGTGTGCAATTGATTGACTGAGCAATGCTGCCGAGTCACCTGTTAATCTCTAGAAGACGGGTGGAGTTGAGGAGCTACGCTTCCTCAACAACATCAAGAAGGCAGCGCCTATGACGATTCCCATCATCAGTGCCTCAACCGGGTATCCGGGTATTCCGCCGCCGCTTATTCCTCCGCCGCCGGTCGTCTGGGTCTGCAGTGTTATTGAGACGCTAGCGGTGCCTCCGGCCGTGACGCTGCTCGTCCCCGTGTTTGTGACGTAGCCGCTCATGCTCGCCTGCACCGTGTAGCTGCCGGGGGCGACGCTGGCAAAGGTGACCGAGCCGTCGGATGTGGTTACGCCGCTTAACGCGGATTGTCCGCTTGGCGTGGTTGTTGAGGAGACGGCTGCCCCGACTAGGGCCTTCCCCGTGCTATCCTTCACCGTTACCTTTAAGCCACCGGTCGTCGGAGCTGCTTGGCTCACCGTGAATGTGGCTGCCTGGCTGGCTGCCCCGCTGTACTGGGTGTTACCCGCCCAGGACGCTGTGACGGTCCATGAGCCTGTTGCGCTCGGTGAATAGCTGTCGCTGTATTTTCCGTCGGCTCCCGTCGTGGCTTGCCTCGTCACCTCCGTTGACCCCAACTTGTATAGTAGGGCGACTGTGGCTCCACTGACTGCTGGCGTGACCGCGCCTGATACCGCCACCGGTTCGCCGAGCTTTACCGATGCTGTGGTTGTGCTGCACGTGATTGTGCTCGCCTGCTTACTCGCGAGGGGGTTCTCCTCACCCGTGACCGTGCCAGAGATCCTCCCAGACTTTGTCGCTGGGATCTTCTCAAGCTTGAAGTTTACATTCAGGGTCGCGCTCCCGGCAGTCACCGAGACGTTGTCCTTGCTGGCGGGCTCATATCCATGCGCATCGACGTACACCGTGTAGGTTCCCGTCGGTAAGCCACTCGTGATCTCGTAGTATCCATTCTCATCTGTGGTGGCGTCACCGTCGCCCGCTGAGACGCTCGCGTCCACAATCGGGTTGTTGCTCGCATCCGTGACCCTGCCCTTGATCGTCCCCGAGGGCACCGGTGGCGTCACATCGAGGGTCAGGTTAACGTTCAGGGTCTCCTTCCCAGCCGTGACGGCCACGTCCTGAACCTGGTTCATGTTTAATCCCTGCTGCGCCAATACAATGTAGACGCCTGTTCCCAAGCCAGTCTCAATCTTGTAAGTGCCGTCAGCCTCAGTCATCGCGTAGCCCGTGTAACCCTTATCGTCTGAGGACATCGCCATTACAGTGACTCCCTCAAGGGGCTTGCCACCGGTTTTAGTAGTCACCTTCCCCGTGATTATCCCCGATGGGTCTAGGATGAGGTTAACGTTCTTGGTCTCCGCTCCCGCCGTCACTTTAACCCCTGAGACGGTCTTACCGAAGAAGCCCGTGGGCAGCGACGCTGTGACGTTGTAGGTGCCCGTGGCGAGGTTCGTGATTATCTTGTAGTTTCCATCGGCGTCAGTCATGGCGAACCACCCATAGCTGTGCTCCGTGTAAGCCGTGATGATTACGTTGGCTACACCTTTACCTGTGGCAGAGGAGGTGACCTTCCCCGATATTCCCCCAGATCGGCGCAGCGAGAAGTTTACGTTTCCCGTCTCTGAGCTGACGACAACTTTGATGCCGCCGAGTTCCTGCATAATGTATCCCTCCGCCATAGCCGTTACATTATATGTACCCGCAGTCAGCCCCTGCGTCAAAACGTACTTGCCCAACGCGTTCGTGACGTTGAAGCCATAGCCCCCCCCGCCTGAAGCCATAATCATCACATTAGGGAGAGGGACATCAGGGTTCGCCGAAACAACCCCAGGAGCCACCGTAAACGCTTGGGTCATCAGGCTAACCGCAACATAAAGTGTAACCAGAATCCAATTTCGAGTCCCGCGATTGCTAGCCATTTCAATCACATAATAGATGAAACGTAAGCATATTAACATTCATTTAAGCACACAACAAGTGCCTTACGTCATCCTCATGCATCGATAAATGCATATGAAATCTCTTTAGTCGGTTTTCATGGTTGAGGCGATCTCTGAGGCCCTAGCCTCCTCCCCTGGGGGGACTGGCACCCTGAGTGAGTAGCTCTGCCCGAACTGCATGGTGGGGGCCCATGTCGTGAAGATGAGCACCGAGTAATCCTTATCCTTCCTCAGCTCGACTTTCTCAAGTTTGGATCCGAAGTAGTCCCAGTAGAAGAGTCTATTATTCAGAAGCACAGCTTTCTTGGAGATTATCGCCTCCCCGAGGCTACGGAGGTTATCGTGGTGGAGGTGTCTCCTCGTGAGGAACGCGGCTAGTCCCATTAGGATGATTGTAAAGACCATGATTCCGAGCACGTAGATCCCCGGCTCGGGGTCCCATAGAACCGCCCCCACCCCCGCGATGAGACACATCGCCGAGGTGAGGATGAAGAGGGGCTTAACCTCGGCCACGCTCTCCTCGTACTCGGCGTCTGAGTACTTCTTCCAGAGCTCAGACGGGTAGGTCCAGCGGGCGAGCACCTCCATGCCCCCAACTATGGCGTCGAACCTGGAGGACAAGCCGTTGTAGACGAGGACGACAATTGCCCCCACGATGACTCCGAAGAAGCTTACGAAGCTAATGGCGTATCCCCCGGACATGCCGTCCACGCCGAGGAACCCAGGCATGAAGATCATTACTACCGCAGCGACTGTGATGACTGCCCAGATGTAGACGGTCCTTCGATAGGGATTCTCAGTCAGGGGGAATCATCTCTCAAAATAGGCAACAGCATACACGTACTCATGACTGAATGGCATAAATAGTCATCGCGCGCGACGCCTCAGAAATGCTATCTGTTAACTGTATGAATATGACTTCTCCTGAAGACGTTAATTATCATCGGTTAAAATTACACAATAGGCTATAGAATGCGCTTTTTAGTGCATAAGTAGAGGATATGCGCACATTGGTTTATTATCTCCCCTGAGCAACATGGTATCGAATAGAGAATATCTTCAGTAACTGGGATTTTGTAGAGGACCGTAACGATATGAAGCCTCAAAACATCGAACGCAAGGACCTGCTGCGTCGACTAATACACAGTGGCTTCATCCTGGGCCTGGCGAGTATGGCCTGGTTCATCATCAGAACCGGCACAAAGCCCAGCAGACAGACATACCCGTGTCAACAGATAGCTAAAGCCAACATCGAGATCTGGATCCTAGCCTACATCGCACCCATCCTAGCCGTTGGAACCCAACGCAAAATAAAACTGAATAAAAACATCCTAGCAACTATACTAATCTGTGGAATCATATTGGTGACAGGAACATACTATCTAATAAAAGGGGAAACACCGCTAATCCCTAGCAACAGCACTTCAAATAACACAGATACAACACTAGTGAAACCCCCACCAAATACAAACAGCACCAAGCCCCCAGGCGGGGGAAACCAGACAACTCCCCCAGTCACGATGTCAAACATATTCGTGGTCAACGGAACACACGGGGGAGACGGAGGGGTAGGGAAGCTAATCGAGTTGATGGGCAATAACTCCC
>MEZF01000080.1:13276-13566 GCA_001774245.1 Candidatus Bathyarchaeota archaeon RBG_13_52_12 | reverse complement strand
CAGGCCTCATCGCAAACGATGACACCATTATAATAAAGGTAAACTCCCAGTGGGATGAGCGAGGCGGAACTAACACAGACCTCCTGAAAGAGGTCATACAGGCAATCACGGAGCACCCTGACGGGTGGAAGGGAGAGATAATCGTAGCTGATAACGGCCAAAAACAGTACGGTGCAGAATGCGGTGGGGGGAGCTTCGAGTGGACCGAGGCAAATGCACAGGACCACAGCCAATCAGTACAAAAAGTCGTTGACGGCTTCGACCCAAAATACAGAGTATCCACATACCTG
>MEZF01000080.1:10019-13236 GCA_001774245.1 Candidatus Bathyarchaeota archaeon RBG_13_52_12 | reverse complement strand
CCGGAGACATGCAAGATGGATACATCGTCAACGCTACCCGCAACCCGAGAACTGGCATCATGGTCTCCTACCCCAAGTTCACGACCAAATATGGCTCCATGATAAGCTTCAAACTCGGGGTATGGAACCAGACGACAAAGACCTACGACTCCGATAAAGTCAAGGTCATAAACATGCCCGTCCTAAAAACCCACAGCAACTATGGGGTAACCGGATGCGTTAAACACTACATGGGGGTCGTCTCCGATAAAATAACGACTACACTGGGTTCAAGGAGCCATTTCTCAGTAGCTAACGGCGGCATGGGCACCGAGATGACTCAAACAAGGTACCCCATCTTAAACATCCTAGACTGCATTTGGGTTAACTCGAAGCCCCTCGCCGGGCCCTCAACATCATACTCCCAAGCCACAGAAGTGGATATGATAGTGGCGGGAACCGACCCAGTAGCGATAGACTACTGGTCCTCAAAGAACATTCTCCTCAGAGTAACCCCCAATAAAACAGCAGGCAACTTGTACACGATGAACCCAGATTACACCGATAAGGGCTCATTCGGAGACTGGCTACGCCTCTCAATGAACGAGATAATTCGAGCAGGATACCAGGCAACAGTCGAAGAGTCGAAGATGAGTATCCACGTCACGCAACTGAATTAAAATCGCGCGCGTGAACCCGTTTTTAAGTAACTCGTATCACACGTGACAAATCGAACAACGGATAATGGGTTTATTAGCCATCTCAGCTATTTTCTTAGCTTCCTCGACGTTCTGAACCTTGACGTATCTATCATCATTGAGGGTGTCGGAGAAAAGACTAGCACAATCAGGATGATGTAAGATGTATAAATCCGGCTGACGTTTAGAGAGAACCAAATCACTGCTAGAGCTCTTCTCTCTCCGTTTAGCCGACATTCACCCTAATCACTTCATTTATTTTAGAATGTCTCTGCTTCTTAAACCGTTTACGGATATTAAACTATTAAGCTTATTATGAATTACCATAATCATCTTAGAGATACATTAAATCGTTTTAATGATCTCTACACACGTTTTAGTAAAAAAGGGGGTCTATGGGGGCCTCTCCAAGGAGTTGTGTGATCGAATCCCCCACTAAGCCACTCTTCTAGACACGTACGCTATGCGAATCGATTAATTACCAGATGAGCCTAGACCCCTTCATGCCTCGAGTAAAACCCGGCGACCCTGCCCCCGACTTCACGGCTGATTCAGTTAATATGGGAAAAGTGGCATTAAGTGACCTCAGAGGACACAAAACCCTACTTATTTTCAGCAGGTACTTCGGATGCCCCGTCTGCCAGCTGGAGTTCGATGAGTTGAGAGAATTCCTAAGAGGCCACCCATCCTTGAAGGTGCTGTATGTGAATCAATCCCTCCCCGAGTCCGCTAGGAAATTCATTGAGGGAAAAGGCGTCGATTTCCCCGTGATAGCCTCGCTGAAAGTTGATGGCAAATATGAGCTGTACGAGTTGTACGAAGTCCGTGGCCTTGGTCCTGCTAGCGCGATTAAGATACTCTTAAAGGGACGGAAGGCCCGGAGGATGGGGAAACAACACGGCCCCTACGAAGGGATCGAGACTCAGAGCCCAGCTCAGTTCCTTATCGATGAGGATGGGAAAATTATCTCAGCGGAATACGGCTTATTCGACGCGGAGAAACTGACAAGTGTCCTAAGGACTTAAAATAGTCCTTTCCAAGATTTCTAACGTTCGAGCTGATGGGTAGAATCATTTGATATGATATCGCCCATGGCTGCACTTTTAATCAGGTTACCCCTCTTATTACATGGATGTGCTCTGGAGATGTCGGACTCCATGTTAGACGGGTTCAGGTGTAAAAGCTGTGGTCAGCCACTTTTCCTAGATAAAAAAGAATGCAGAGAGTTCGTGGAGGGTAAGCTTAAACAAGGTTACATCGTCTGCAGCTGTTGTGGGCGCGTGCAGAAAACTAAGTCAGAATAGATGATTTCTCTCTGTTCAATTCTAATATTGCGTACTTCATCCACTCCGCGCGCTCATTAAAAACGAGAGAAATGGCTTATAATGTGCCCGTCAGCACGATCTAGAAAAGAGAACAAAAAACGATAGGCAAAATGTCCCCTCACTTTTCGGTTGTCTTACCGTCAAAATGCTCCTCTTTAGCCAATGCCTCAGCCTTAGTATGCCTGATGACCTTATCCTGATGCTCCGGCGGCGAATAGATGGTGTACAGCCTCAGCTCCTTCTTCTTTGAGGTGTTGACAACGTTATGCTTCGCACCAGCGGGGATCACCACACCCGTCCCATCCTTAACCAGGTGCTCAACACCATCGATAACGACCTTACCCTCATCCTCATCAAACCTAAAGAACTGATCAACGTCCCCGTGAGTCTCCATACCTATCTCTTCACCGGGTTTCAGGCTCATAAGCACAAGCTGGCTATACTTGCCTGTGTAGAGTACTCTTCGGAAATCGCCATTCTTCCTCGTCTCACTCTCTAGGGAAATCACAAATCCCTTCACATCAACCACAACCGAATAAATGATTCATCTCTTCAGCAATAACACATACCCCAGTCAAATATTCGCAACACTGTCCACGAATTGCGTGGAGTCCGGCTAGCTTAACGGTAGGATTTCGAAACACTCGTAGCTCAGAGTGCCAACATCGAGTGTGAATGCCGACACTTCATATTTGAGTGATATTCCATCCCAGGTAAAGGCGTAGAGATCTTGGTTGATGTTCAACTATACTCCGAGGATAGATGAACCACTTCCACTTACTTAAGGTTCATCCTAGGATGAATCCATGGGTGTCCAGCGGGATTAGAGCTTGTGGCAGTTATACCCCAGGTGTTTGGATATGAATATGCTTTGTATGAAACAGAGTTCTGAGCGGTGCTCCAGACTATGAGACCATCGCTGCCAGTTGGCTCCCCTTAAGTCTGCAAACCTTGAAATAGTGTGTGCAAGTCTCGAGCTGTGCTCTACTGGCGAGGCCCAGCTACCTCCATCTTGCTGAATGGTGTTTAAACTGCTTTGTCCGTCGCTTGTTAAAGCCATTATGCTTGATGGGCTTGGGTGCGCGCGATCCCCTGGGGATTAGTGACTATGAAGCTTTCCGCATCCGACTGCTGTTGGGAAGCTCGTCGAAAACGGCACCGTATACGCATATCCGGAGTAACCATACAGCGTTATCATAAGTGGTGTTGGCTTGT
>MEZF01000080.1:8491-9974 GCA_001774245.1 Candidatus Bathyarchaeota archaeon RBG_13_52_12 | reverse complement strand
ATAAAATAATTATGTTTTAGAATATATATTATTAATACATCATACTTTTATTACATTCTTACGATAAGTTTCCGAATACATAAAACGAACCAGGTGGTCAGATACGCGGCAAAAAACTAATCCACATCAAGATACGATGCTGGTAATTCGATTAGTATTTTTACTAGTTATTGCGCTTGGGCTCATAATCTGCGTTAAGCCAGTCTACGCGGCTTCCTTATCGTGTTCTCCCACTAGTGGAGCAGTAGGCGCTTCCGTAGCCGTGACAGGGTCAGCCTTTCTCCCCAGTTCACCGATCGCGATCCTTTACGATGGAGTCCAAGCTGCCAATTGCACAAGCTCAGCTACAGGCGCCTTCACAGCGAGCCTCCTGATTCCTCCAAGTGTGAGGGGTGCTCATACTGTGACCGCACAGGATGGAACAAACACAGCCACCACCACATATACGGTGAATCCCTCATTCACCAGGGCTCCAACAAGCGGCGCCGTAGGCACAACAATCACTCTAACCGGCCACGGATTCGCTTCCTCCACAGCAATCACTGTGATGTGGGATGGCTCCACCTTAACCACTATCCCAGCCCCTCTCACAACCGATGTGAAAGGTTCCTTCATAACAACAGTCACGGTCCCCAACGGAGGACCAGTAACACATACTATATCGTGCAACGATGGTGTCGGAGCCGTAAGCCAAACCTACACCATAACCAGGGGCATCGCGCTGAGCCCCATTTCAGGCCCAATCGGGACAACAGTATCAGTCACCGGAAGTGGGTTCCCCTCCTCGAGCACCATCACAATCGCCTTCAATGGAGTACCGGTGTCAACCACCCCCTCATTAATCACTAGCACCAACTCAGGAACATTCACCGCAACCTTCACTATACCCTCAGTCACATCGGGAGCGAAGACTGTAAGAGCATCCGACAACGTTGGTGGCTCAACGACAGCGACTTTCACGGTGACAACTAGCGTTTCCCTCTCTGCTGCCACCGGAAGAGCTGGTACAGCGATCACCGTGACTGGGGTTGGTTTCTCGACCTCAAACATGGCGACGATAAATTACGACGGAGCCACATTACTAACCGTGCCCACAGATCAAGCTGGGGGCTTCGTCCAAGTCATAACCATTCCTAACTCGCCCGCTGGGCTTCACACGATCTCAGCGGTCGATGGCCAAGGAGTGACAAGCTCAGCAGTCTTCACCGTTACGCCATTGATCACCGCGTCCCCAACAAGCGGTGTAGCTGGAGCATCCGTTGTGGTCACGGGGAGCGGCTACTCTGGGGCCTCGATTATTACAATAATTTTCGCCGGTTCACCCGTATCGGCGACTCCCTCAACCATAACGACTGATCAGTACGGGGCTTTCACAGCTTCCTTCGTGGCTCCAAACAATCCAATGGGAGGCTGGAGCGTACGAGCCCAGGACTCGAACGGTTTGCATGACGTAGTCACATTCACGATCACCTCGAAGCTGACT
>MEZF01000080.1:2981-8481 GCA_001774245.1 Candidatus Bathyarchaeota archaeon RBG_13_52_12 | reverse complement strand
CATCAGGCACTGTTGGCACGGTTGTCACTGCCAAGGGAGCTGGATTCGCCCCCACCTCGCAGATTATGCTTACCTTCGACTCAGCCACGCTGACTACCACTCCTCTAAGCGTCGCATCTGACGCAAACGGCAGGTTCGAAGCAAGCTTCGCTATTCCTGAATCGAATGGGCAAGTCCACACGATCATGGCGAGCGACTCAGCTGGAGGAAGAATTTCAGCAACATACACCATATCCCCCCTTATCCTATTAAGCCCCAACAACGGAAAGATCGGCTCAGACGCAGTGATAATTGGAACTGGCTTCGGGCAGGGAAGCGTGATAGCCATCACGTTTGATTCGGGAAACGTAGCCACACTTCCCCCAATGGTCGAAGCGAACTCTCTAGGCAGCTTCACAGCGACATTTACAGTGCCTTCAGCCAACCCAGGGGCGATGACGGTCAAGGCCTCCGATAACGTCGGTGGATCCACTCAGGCAACTTACACTGTTACGCCCCTCATAACCATCACCGTTACAGGCAGAGCTGGTACAGCCGTCACCGTCACAGGAACAGGATTCGCACCATCAAATACGGTAAACGTCAAATTCGATGGTGTGATCCTCGCATCGGCGCCAACTGATCCATCAGGAAGCTTCACTCAAGTCATAACGGTTCCCAACGTTCCCGCCGGTTCCTATCTCATCTCAACCATTGATCCCCTTGGTTCAGTTGCCTCGGCGACATTCACAGTGACGCCCCTAATCACTCTGTCACCTACAAGTGGTGTAGTCGGTACGATGCTGACAGTCACTGGCACAGGATTCACAGCGAACTCAATGATCGCTCTGACGTTCGCGGGAGCCTCAATGACCACTACGCCTTCATCCATCATAACGGACCCGTATGGAGCCTTCACTGCCAGCTTCGCAGCGCCAAACAGTAAACCGGGTGGTTGGAGTGTGCGAGCCCAAGACTCTGACGGCCAACAAAGCGTGTCCACATTCACGATAACCACAAAGCTAACCCTCTCATCAACATCAGGCACAGTGGGAACCGTCCTCACCGTTAAAGGAGCAGGATTCTCAGCTGGATCCCAGGTCACCCTAACATTCGATGCCCAGACACTCACTACATCCCCATCAACCATATTAACGGATTCAGGCGGAAGATTCGAGGCAAGCTTTTCCATACCGGAGTCCACTGGCCAGGTCCACACAATTATGGCCAGCGACTCAGCTGGTAACAGGTTATCATCATCATACACCGTCTCCGCCTCCTTGACGCTAAGCTCAATAAGCGGCAACACTGGTCAGAACATCATACTAACGGGAGCCGGCTTCGGCCCATACAGTCTCATCACTATCACATTCAACTCAGCCATAGTTGCTACGACACCGACAACCATCGAGACAAGCGCCCAAGGCAGCTTCACAGCCGTATTCAATGTCCCAGAGGCGACCCCGGGGGCAAATACCGTACGCGCCACTGACAACGTAGGAGGCGCAGCCACAGCGACCTTCACAGCCATTAGGAAGATAACACTCTCATCCAGCACTGGGACTCCCCTATCAACGATACTCGTAACTGGGCAGGGGTTCGACCCATCAAGCACTATAGCGTTGACTTGGAGCGGCTCACCACTCAACACGGTTCCCACACCTGTAGTAACGAATACTGTGGGAGCCTTCGAGGCCATAATCACTACCCCGCTTGACGTGGCTGGAGTTCACTTGGTAGAGGCAAGAGACACGAGCGGAAATCAAGCTTCAGGTACATACAAAACGATTCCATCCGTCCTACTAGACCCTGCTGACCAGGGATCAGGGGATACTCTTCGGATGGTGGGCCAAGGCTTCAATGGCAACTCACCGATATACGTGACATGGGACGGTGCACCCATCGTAACCTCGCCTTTCAGCATCGCGACAGATCAATCGGGATCATTCAAGGCCCGATTCGAGTTACCATACGCGCCCCTAGGCAACCATAAAGTCACAGCGGTGGACAGTTTAGGCAACTACACTTCAGTGACCTACACTCTAACATCCTCCTACCCAATCGACATCTCTATGGATGTAGGCGCAATCTACTTCAGAGGCGAAATGGCTGATTTCCTAGCCCTCATCTCCAAGAGGGGGGCGCCAGTCGACGTAACGACGTTTCAAGCGACGTTAATCAAACCAGATGGCTCCACGCAGAATTTATCAAACTCAGTAGTCAAACTGCAGAAAGGCGTCTATAAAATAGAGTACACTGTATCCGGGGGAGCTGAAGCTGGTACCTACGCATTGATAGTGAACGCAACTGTCACGATTCAAGACGTATCTCGGTATGGGTCAGCCCTCAAAGCATTCCAAGTAAGCAGGACATTCAACAACATGAACGCCATGCTTGAGAAAATAAATGGCACAGTGGCTACGATGTCCCTCGATTTAAGCCCAATCCTAATAAAGCTCGATGAGGTCAACGCCTCCTTAACCTCACTTACTCTCACAGAGAAGAACGAGGTTCTTGCGAGAATAAGCTCCACCGCAGGCTCAATAACCTCGAGAATCGACGCACTAAACCCATCTTTAGAATCGATAGAAGACAGCACAGCCACCGTATTAACCGACCTCGGCAACGTCAAGACCGATCTCAAGACCATTGGGGCCCAGATCGCATCTATCTCGGGTAACACCGTCCACATTACTAGTCTAGTTGGGTCACTCAACGTATCGCTGACGGAGATTAACCCGAAACTTACCGGTATAGACGAAGGCATCCTGTATTTGAAAACAGACCTGGGAAGAGTGAATGCCTCCATACAAGATCTGAAGGTAAGATCAATCAGCCTAGAGGAAAAAACAACCAATATTCAAACAGATGTGGGGTCCATGGTCATAGCCCTCGATGGAATAATAGGCATAGAACTACCTGTAAACACCCCAATTGGAACCAGGAATATAACCCTCCTCTCTAACATGAATGCGATCACAGCCAGCTACGTGGAGAATGGAAACACCATCGAAATCAAAAGCTCGAAAAACAGCTCAGGCTTGGGGATCGTATCGGTTATAATACCAAGGGAAGTAGTGACCTCCCTGGGGTCTACAGTCTCGGACATTAAACTCAGCGATAATGGCAGAGATGCGACCTACATAATCCGCGAGTTCCCCGAGGTCTACCTAGTTAAAATCTCTCAAACTCAAGGAGAACACAAGTTGTCACTATACCTAAAAGGTTATCCAAACTTCCCCCTGATCATTCCCGTATCCCTAGTCACATTAATCACCCTAACCTTGATTGCATATGCTGTGACTGTGAAAAAGCTTATTCGATGACACGCCTTCGCACCTGCGCGCTACCCTGATTCATTGTCAATAATCACCATTAGTAACTACATTGTTCGCGCGCTGGAACGAAGTAGAAATTTTCAGACGTGGATACAGCGTCTGGTATAAGCAAAGTGGAGACCGCCTGATTCCACGACGTGCGCGCACTTCTACGATACTAGCCTCTTCAACGCTTATACCAAAACACGCTGCGTAGGCCCTCAATAGATGTATGTCAGGTAGAGGTAGACAGTAGCCTCAGTGGTCATCGAGGGGTTCATGATCTTGATGTAGGTCGTCCCAGGCAACACCAGGAGCTTGAAGCTGCCCGTTACCGCCGTCCCAGTCTTGGGGTATGTCCCGAACCAGGTGTAGCTCACCTGCGAACTCCCCATATCGAAGTAGACTCCACTCGTGGAGGTGAACATGACAGCGATGTAACCCGAGAAGCCTGTCTTATACTCAAGGTAGCTCGCTGTGTTCGCCGGGATGGTGATGTGTTTGTCGTATTCTAGGACAAGACTCTTCTCCATGTTCACTATCTCGGTCTGGTTGCTAAGCTGCGTCTGCAGGGTAATTATCTGGCCATTAAGCGAGGAGGCCCAGCTTCTTAGTTCGTCATTCTCCGCCGTCAAGTTGTTTATCTCAATTCCACTGGCGCTCAGCTGGGTGTTCAGGCTATCAACCTCGTCTCTTAGACTCGTCACGTTCGCTGTTAGTTTAACAAGCTCCGACTTAAGCGATGCAGTCTCAGTTGCCAGGGAACTGAGTTGAGTCTGCAAAGTGTTCCTCTCCGTTGTCAAGGTCGTCACATTGTTCCTCAGCTCGGTGTTCTCCAGGGTCGTCGTGTTCAGCTTCGTATTGATGGAAGCGATCGTCGATGCTTGAGCGATAGTGGTCTGATTACTGTTGTAATACGACACGCCCAGTACTATCGCGACTATCACAAGGACGATTATGAACGATTGGTATACTATTGCTCCGAGTGGACGACTATCGTTTGACATGACTCTAAATGAGATTCATTAACCTATAAATCTATCAATAAACCCTTTAATTTGAAAAAATTTCGTAAGCGTACGTGTATTAATCCGAAAAATCAGCAATGATATTCGAGTGTACGCGCGTTTGGAGCCCTCAATGAGTTAACCTGGAAAGGCGCTGATTCATCTCTTTATGAAGTGATCGAGCCCCACTTGGCTCCTAGCTCCATCAGGAACGGACTCGATGCTCCTCCCAAGAAGGGCAGACAACCCCAAAACAAAGAAGGCCTCGCCTCTCCTAAGAAGCAGGGCAGGCCCCTTAACTCCAACCACCTCCCCCGTCACGGCAACGCCGTCCTCAACCTTGAGGAGAATAGGCTTCTGCTTGATGGCTGGGATGTTGTAATGAGGGGCTAGTATCCAGGGATCCTCGTTGAAGCGCTGGTTCGGGAATGCTAGAGGATGAACCCTCCGCCGGGTCTCCTCAAGAAGGATCAAAGCTTGCTTTACCTTGTCCTCCCTGCCAAGGGTCGAGGCTTTGACCCCAAAGCGAATAGACTCGGGTACACCAAGCTGCGTATGAATCAAGTGCTCAAGCCTCCTAGCCTCCGAGTCGTTCCCAGCGAGGACGCGGATAGCGGCGTCGGCTCCCTGCTCAACCCAGCGCGTCATGTATCTGCCCTCCCTGGTGACCCCCACCTTCAGTTTCCCGCCGAACGCTGCGAGGTAAACATACGCCTGCGAGTCCCTGCACGCATCACGAACGGAGCCCACGGCTGTACAGGTTTCGCCTCTGCAGCGCAGACAAGGCGCAGCGGCGTCTCTGGCTTGGCATGATGGGCATTGGGGTCCACCACGGGCCAGGGATGATGTGGGGCATGGCGTGAGTCGTCTCCACTCGCCTGGGCTGGTTTGAGATGCTAAATGGTGGTAGCCGATGCAGCGGCGTCCGGGCTGGATTATGTGGTTGAGTTCTGCGCCAGGTGTGAGGGATAGGCTTGTGTAGCCGTGGTCGTAGAGCAGGAGGTGGCTATTGTAGAGCCCTTCATGTTCTCTCCACTCGAGGGCGGATACGAGTCGTGGGCTCATTGTAGTTGATGTTGTGAACTGGGCTTTGACTATTATGTTTTAGGAGAGCGCACGCGATTCAGCTGGTATATTTACCGCGTGTCTGAGGTGGGGTGATTGTTGATCGATGAGGTTCTCAACATACATTTTTAG
>MEZF01000080.1:0-2864 GCA_001774245.1 Candidatus Bathyarchaeota archaeon RBG_13_52_12 | reverse complement strand
CCTTGCCCAGCCAGTAACCGGAGGGGTTCTCGGGTTTGAGAAGGGGGTGGCTGAAGGCGGCCTCGTTCTCCGACACCGGTGGAAGAATTAGCTCGTATTCCTTGGACCCGACGCCGTGCACGTTGCATGTGTTAGCGGTTATCCACTGACTCATGCCCACTATGCCTGTAAACTTCTCCTGCCCAGGCTCCATAACACCCTTCTCCTCGGCAGCTGAACCCTGGATCCCGTGGGCCTGCACAGACATATCCAGCGCCGCCACGTCTATCGCGACGATGTCTCGAGATGAGAAGACGCCTAGGTTAGGAATAACAGACCTATCAGAGCCTGGGACGCAGTCACATGCTGGGGCCAGATCGAGGGCGTAGGTGATGTAGCCAACATGCTTCCTCCCTATATGGCGGAGGTAACCGGATGCGGCGTCACCCATAGCCACTAGGAACCAGCTCCTCCAATCTTCGTACCTCTCCCTTCCCCATAAATCACAGTTGAATAATGGTCTCTGGTGGCCAAAGCAGCCTATGCACTTCGTCCCGTCCCACGTGGCTCGGTCCTTCTTAATCTCGAGCGCCCCAACTGGACAGAGATTATTGCAGAGGGTGGCGTTGGGGCATTCTTCGCCCAAGCAGTTCTCCCCATTGAAGCTCCAAGAGTTCCAGCCCACCTTCTGGTGAGTGCAAAGATGGACGTTGAATTTACCCCTCTTGGAGCTGCATCCAATGGCGACGTTCTTGATGCTGCCCCCGTAGACGCCGCTACCATGGCCCTTGAAGTGGCTCACAACAATGACGGAGTCGGCGTCAGCGATCCCCTTCGCCAAGAAACCCTCCTTCAACAACAAGCCATCAGGAATATCGACCTTGACGTCGTCGGTGCCATACATACCATCACTTATTATGATGGGGCAACCCATTGTCTCCGCTGTGAACCCGTTACGAGCAGCAGTCTCCAAGTACAGGTCAGCCGTGCTGCGAGCTCCGTAGAAGTAGTATGGCGCCGTCGTGGTATCCGTCACGAATGGCCTGCCACCCAGCTCCTTTACCTTATCGGCTATGACCCTCACGAGGATGGGTCTCAGATACGCTGAGTTGAACCACTCACCCATGTGACACTTGATAGCGACAGAGTCCCCTGGCTCGAAGCAGTCTCCTAGCCCCGCGTGGTCGAAGAGCTGCATCGCCTTGGCGGGTATGCTCGACGACAAACCCTTGTAGCGGTCATCCATGAAGAAAACCTTACTACCCATCTCAGACCCCTCAGAAACCTCGAGATAGAATGGGCTTCAACGCTATTTAAGATTCAGCTTGACGTGCGAGGAACCTGATACAGCTAGGTTACCACCATACTACGGCGTCGGCTCTCCTCATCGATCATGGCAGCCTTTCTTTCAACCTCCTTCAACGCCGCCTCAAAACTCTCCAAGTCCGAGCCACCGCCCTCGAGCACCTTATACGCATCGTCAATCGCAGCCTGAAGCTCCTTCAACATCGGTTCCCCGACCCTCGTTCTCAGCCAAATCTTCGACTCATTCTCCGTCACAACATTCGTAACTTGACCGAGCCTAATCTGCAGACCAGCCGCATAACCTTCATTACCCTTAACCGCGGCAAGCATGGACTTTATCCCAGCCAGCTTCTCCTTAACTGCGGGAATCCTCGCGCTCATTGTATCACCTTAGCCCATATTCTTCGCCTAGCGCCTTCAATCTTTCCTCGAGTTGACGGAAGGACGTTCTCTGGTAGGCGAGCCGCTTACTCCTGCTTGTGTCGTACCAGTCAACAGCCGTATTCTCATCCGAATACCTTGGATCTACCTCAGCCCCCAGCGCCGCGTAGAGCCTGTCCACATATTCGCGCCCAAGCATCTGCCAAGAATCGCCCCCAGCAACGTTGAACGTCTCCTTGTCATCAGCCACGTTTAAAGCGGCGATAATAGCGTTGGCAGCGTCCTCGACGAATATGAACTCGACTCTCTGTTCACCACGGTAAGGAATGATGGGGGGTAGCTCCACGAGGTCGGCTACGGTTATCGGGGCGATTCTCAGGACCGTGTACGGGTTCCCCGACTCGGTGACCGCTGCCTCTCCAAGGATCTTGCTCCTGGAATAGTTGTCATGAGCGGTTAGGGGGTGGTCCTCACCTATCCTTTGTTCCTCGCTGGCGGTCACACCGTACACCGAGATCGAGGAGGCAAAAACCACAGGACTACCTCGTCTCAGGGCCCTCAGCAGGTTCCTAGTTCCCCCAACATTCACATTTAGCGTTAGTTTCTCACTCGCTTCACTCTTTGGCGGCATGATTGCAGCGAGATGAATGAGCGCATCCACACCTTTGCAGGCACGAGATACCTGCTCTGGGTCGGTTACATCCCCCTTAAAGAGATTAACTCCTTTAAGGGCTTCAAGGTAGGACCAGTTGACTGCTGGTAAGTCGAAGACCCCCACTTCTTCACCTTGTTGTAGTAAAAGTTTTACGACTTCGTAACCTAAGCGCCCTGCACCGCCAGTGACCAGAATCACGATCTATCCCCCAACTCTATTAGGCATACATAGTAATCTTTTTGCTCCCTCTAACCTGCACGAGCGCGCGCTTATCCATATGTCAAGGATAGTACAAGCCTTATTCCATGCGCATCGCGCGCGTGAGTTTGTCTTGAGTTTATACTCGGCTAAGGTAGAATATCCCCAGGGCTATCACGAAGAGTATACCAGAGAAGATGAATAGTACCTCAAACCCGTAAATCGTTGGTATATACCCACCGGTGTAGCTACCGATCGCCCCTCCCAGGCTGGCGAAGGCATCGTAGAGTCCCAGGCTACCTGGCTGAGCGTAGAGGATCGTGACTAGGCCGTATCCTACTGAGTA
>MEZF01000079.1:7857-12898 GCA_001774245.1 Candidatus Bathyarchaeota archaeon RBG_13_52_12 | reverse complement strand
ATATGAGTTCATTAATCGGTTGGGCGAGCTCACCATGTGTTCTCTACAGAGGGACTTCATTACGAACTATGTCCTAGAGGGAGAGATGGCGAAGCAGGCGGAGAAATACGTCTATTCGATGGGAGACCAGTTCAATGTGCACTCCCCTCCAATAATTGCCGAGAAGTTGAAGCTTGGGGTGGAGTTTCGCTCAATTTTCCCCGAGACCGTAGTTCCACCCCCCGGTTTTCGACCCGCAGCAGGCGTTGATAGGAGACTGCTTCCGAAAGTGCAGGTGGGTATCATGATGACTGATAAGAAAGCTATGTTCGGACTACCTACACTTGATGGTAAGATGGATGGTGCGAATTTTATAAGCGAAGACCCGAAGTTCCGTAGGTGGTGTCTAGACCTTTTCAATTACTATTGGGATCAGGGTAAACCAATCATAGGTGCCGTCCCGAATCTAACCTAACTTTAAAGGGCAGAGATCTCTATCGTCGCGCGCGGTGCAATCCAAAAAAAACCTAACATAAACGAGTAAAATGAACGGGATAAGTGCTCTATTCATCCAGCTCTAAAATTCACAAAAATAAGTAAATTAAACCAAAAAAGACGACTACCCCCCGCTACTTTTAAATATATTTAAATATCATGGCATTATTTTTCTATAATTTTAAACAAGAAAAGCTGTTGACCCTCAGGAGAAGGATCTGGAAGTTCAGAAGAAAAAGACCTGAACCTGTACAGACTGGAAATAAGGACAGAATTAAAGATGTCCTAGTCATTCATTGTCCCGATCGAATTCGTAACGCATGATCGGGCGAGGTGGTACCCGTTGAGCTACAATCTTGAATCCTAAGCGCTTGAAGGTTGATGCGTAGCCAGTGCTCGATGCGCTAGGCGTCAAACTCGCATCAAGAGGATATGCTTCAAGTGCGGGTACCCCAGCACGCTTAGCAACATCCAACGCCGCGGTAACTAGAGCGGACGCAATTCCCTGCCTTCGATAACCTTTTCGCACATAGAAACAAGAGAGTGACCAGACTGGCACATCGTCCACACGTTTGAGACGCCACGTCTGGTCAAGCCACGGCAAGGCATCACGTGGTGTGAGCTGACACCAGCCCACGGCCAAATCATTTTTAAAGGCGAGTAAACCTGGAGGCGGACCTTTCATTACCAACTCATAGAAATCTGCTTTGTTCGCATCGCGTGGTCTCTTGCGATAGTCGTTTCCGATTCGCCAGTACATGCACCAGCAGCCACCAACAGCTCCATGTTCCCCGAAGAGGTCATCGAACGCGGCCCAGAGGTCCGGAGTGAGGGGACGGATGACGAACGGCGTCGAGGACATCTGATCACACCTGGTAAGGCATCACACTCGCTCATGAACTTGGGAAATCACCCTTTGATCTGAGGCGACTCACAGTGCCTCTGATGTACGCTATTTGCCCTCTGTGGTGTATGATCTCCCCGATGAAGTCGAAGAGCTTCACCTTCCTCGAATTGGTCCCGCCCCACGTTTGAACTTGCTCATTTAGTTGTGCATCGGTGATTTTCCCGATATTTTCGAGAACAAGCTTCTTTCCCGCGAATAGATCCGCCATGTACCTCTCGATCCTGTATCTGTGGTCCTTGTAGTCTTTAGGCCAGTCAACAGGTTCGTAGTTAGGGTCGCCACCGGCCCGCGCGATCCTTGGCAGTGTCGTGTTGCTTATCCTGCAGACGTGGTTGAGGATCATGTCTATGCTGTTAGACACTTCGGTGGGCTTGTAGCTCATCTCCGCTTCGTCGAGTCCCTCTAGGGTTTCTTCTAAGGCGTTAAAGTGATACTCCACGAACTCCTTGAGGACCTGAGTTTTCATCGACATTAGAATCGGAGTTGAGTTGTTTTAACAATTAATAAAGTAATTTACGAGCTATAATCGATTTTCTCGACGTCTGGTGGGTGCCGTATATTCAAAGGGTTGAGGGAAGACCGAGAGAAACCATTACGCGTGCATTTTGAGATTTGACATTCACGCGAGTTACCTAGTCGATGAAAAGGTGGAAAACTAGTTCAAACGAAAGCAAGTCACTACCCCCTGCTACTTTTAACAAGTATTAAATGTCGAGTTGTTGTGTTTCTAAATTTGATGAATAATGCATGTAAGCGAGTCTTATACCAAAGTAACCTTGGATTAAGATTTTTCTAACTTAAGATAGAGCTGAGGGCCGTCTATTTCCGCAAAGAACGCCACTTAATCCTAGGCAGACCCCGCATTCGCAACTCAGCGTTAACCTCCCCGAAGTGCTGCCTATAATGTGCGAGGATGTACAACATCCGACTAAGTACGGTTGATCCAGTCCACGGAAACTTCTCCTCAGCTTTAAGAAGATCATCCTCACTCATCCCTCTCAGCCAACCCTCAATCTTCCCCCGAACCTCACGATGATACTCCAACATCACCTTTTGAGGAGGAAGGTCCCCCGGCTTGATGTCCCCGATCTTCTCGGGGTCCGCCTCAAATCTCTTATTCCATAGGTAGCCTTCGGAAGAATCTGTGGTGTAGTAATCGGCTGCTTCGTTGGCGTGTAGGATCAACCTGGCTGGTATGAGGTAGTCTATTTCACCGCTTCTCCATTGAATTTCCGGTATCTTCTCTATCGCTTCCTCGTACATGTCACAGATTAGACTAAATTGCTCTATGAGAATGCGCGTTATTTCTCCATCGCATTCTTTAGACAAATCGACCTATCCACTTTTCTGTACTAGAGAAATTTAAGTTTAAGCTGATTTAAAAGACCTAGCCAGTGTTTAATGCATCCGTGAAATCCAGCAGATCATCGCATACGAATCAGAATATTGATAGTTCAAACGGAAGTGACTTACTACCCCCCGCTACTTTGATAAATTTCTTAATATTACTAGTGCGTGCGCTTCTCTTTATTTAATGTAGCTTCTCTTGACTTCGGCTACCCGCAAGCTATAATCCTGGTACCAAGTCTTCTTGCCCAACTGCTGTGCCAGTTGATGCTCGGCGTTCCGCCTCCAACGGAGGCCATCTTCTTCACTCGCCCAGTAAGACACAGTGATACCCAAACCATCGGCTCCTCTGACGCTCTCAACCCCCAGAAAGCCGGGCTGCTGAGCAACAAGGGTAACGATTTTGTCAGATGTCTCCGAGTAGCCGTTATCACCCTTTGTGCAGCGGGAGGTGAAGATGACCGCGTAGTATGGGGGCGGTGGTGTCTCAGCGAAACCAGCAGAGGACATTCCAATCACCGAACTCACTATTGGACTAACGATTAAATAACTTTTGTTTACAGCTAATAATTTCTCCATGCGCGCGCAGGAGCCCCCGCAGCCCTGGCATAATCCATAGCTGCTGAGATCAGTGCGGAAGCAACACCCTTACTGCGAAAGCCCTTGCGTACATAAAAACAGGAGAGCGACCAGACCGGCACCTCGTCTACCTGCTTGAGACGCCACGATTGATTGAGCCATGGTAAGGCGTCACGTGGTGTAAGCCGACACCAACCTACTACTAAATCATCATCGAAGGCGAGTAAGCCTGGAGGTGGGCCCTTCGTTACCAGGTCATGGAAATGAGCTTTATTCGCTTCGTGTGGTCTCTTGCGATAGTCGTTTCCGATTCGCCAGTACATGCACCAGCAGCCACCCACGGCTCCATGTTCGCCTAATAGGTCTTCGAATGCAGTCCATAGATCTGGTGTGAGGGGCTTAATAGTAAGATTCACTGCGGATACCTAATCATAAAAAGTAAAACTACCTCATTTTAATATCGATTATAGGTTAACGGAGCGAATACCTTCTTCTTCACCTACGCGTGCACGAGAAGTGTTTTGTTGCATCTGTTATCATGTGGTTGGTTAACTTACATGCGAAATATAATTTAATGGAAGTAAACTAATGGTTTGCTATGACTAATGAACCGCGACGCGGTGCGCGCACGCAGTCTAAATTTTTTGTGTAAATTATCTTACACGAATGGTTTAAACTGAGTATTCATTCTATCAAAGTATGAAAGACATCGCCTTTATACTCTACCCAGGGTTGACACTCCTCGACCTCGTCGGGCCACTACAGGTCCTAAACAGCATGTGTGAAAGGAACCCCCAGTTTAGAACTGTTGTAGTGGGAAAAGATCTTGACCCAGTAAAAGTCGATGTACCTTTACTGTTGACGCCGAGTGCAACCATCCAAGATATCCGTAGTCCATCAGTCGTCGTAGTGCCCGGGGGAGCAGCGGGAACTATCAAGGCGATGGGCGACGAGGAACTTTTAGGCTATTTAAAAGAGGTCGCCGAGTCCGCAGAGTATGTCTGCTCTGTATGTACCGGCTCGCTGCTTTTAGCTGCTGCGGGCCTCCTCGATGGCCGAGAGGCGACGACTCACTGGGGATGCTCTAGGATCCTTGAGTTGTTAGGCGCTAAGTATGTTAGAAAGCGCTGGGTTCAGGATGGCAAGTTTTTCACGTCGGCTGGAGTTTCTGCGGGGATAGATATGGCTCTCAAACTGGTATCGATGCAAGCTGATGAAGCCACGGCCCGTAGTGTACAGTTGGGGATAGAGTATGACCCGGAGCCACCTTTTGGGCGAATAAAATGGAGGGAGGTGGATCGGAATCAGTTACTCCCATATTTACGGACGCAGATTAAGAATCATTTGAGTGATAAACCCGCCCTCATCTCGAGATTGAGTGATCTTTAACCCTTCATAATAATAGGGAAAGCCTGCGCATGTAAATTGATACCGAATAATGAAGTAATCTAATTCATTCGAAACATCATTCACGCGATATGTGACTACTCAACGCTTATCTCATACCCCTGTCCTAAGAACGCTGAGAGTTATGCCATATCACATGAGACGAATTGACAAAGAGATCAAGGATCACGAGAAGCTAGAGAAGATTCTGAGAGAAACGAGATACGTCACTATAGCGATGTGCCGTGACAATGTACCATACCTCGTCACGCTCAGCCACAGCTATAACAAAACCGAGGGCTGCATCTACTTCCACTGTGCCTCCGCGGGAAAGAAACTCGACTTCAT
>MEZF01000079.1:6373-7811 GCA_001774245.1 Candidatus Bathyarchaeota archaeon RBG_13_52_12 | reverse complement strand
TATAATGAAGGAAAGTGCAGCCACCTTTACGTATCCGCAATGTTCAAGGGGAGAGTGGAGTTCGTCGAGGACCCTTCCGAGAAGAAGAAGATACTCGGCTACATGGTTCGATACCAGGAGAAGAACCCTGAACCCACACTGAGTTCACCGACGGGCATGGCGAATGTCGGAGAATTGGGAAAGACGACAGTAGGCCAGATAATAATTGAGGAACTCACGGGCAAGAAATCTGTAGAGATCGATTTCTAACTCGTTTTTTTATTTTAAGAATTACTTTAAAGAAGGGTAGAAAATGATTGGTCAATATAGAAATCGGTACATCTCCCCGTCGCGCGCGCATGAATTGAGGAATTTATCTTTTAGTTGATAACAATTTGCTCATTCAAGAGAAAAAATAGCGTCAATTTCAAGAAATTTAGTTAAATGATAGTTCAAACGACAGTCTGCCACTACCCCCCGCTACTTTTAAAAAATAATAAATATTATTAAGTTTTTATGCCCGCACGGAAGAGTGAACTGAGATGGGTTGGTTCTAGCTGGTCAAGAATGAGGGCGTGCCCACGCACGATGGTACACACTCCCAAGCCTCTAGTTGCGTGAGCAATTGTTATGACCAAGCGACATCGAAGCGATCAAGGTTCATTACCTTATTCCAAGCCGCTACGAAATCGTGTAGGAACTTCTCCTGGGAGTCCTCACATGCATAAACCTCAGCTAAGGCCCGTAGTTGGGAGTTCGAATCAAAGATAAGATCGACACGTGTGCCAGTCCACTTGAGTTCGCCCGTTGCGCGATCACGGCCCTCGAACACGTCGTCGCCTTCCGAGGTTGCCTTCCACGTCGTTCTCATGTCGAGTAGATTCATGAAGAAATCATTGGTGAGCACCTCTGGCTGCTTGGTGAAGACGCCGTGCTGGGACTGCCCGAAGTTGGCATTCAAGACGCGCATACCGCCAACGAGAACCGTCATCTCAGGAGCCGTGAGCGTTAGCAGTTGTGCACGATCAACAAGCAACTCCTCCGCAGATACGGAGTACTTGGCCTTCTGGTAGTTACAGAACCCATCTGCAACCGGTTCAAGTACGGCGAATGACTGGACATCGGTTTGCTCCTGGGACGCATCCATGCGTCCCGGCATGAAGGGTACGGTAATATCATGACCAGCTTTCTTTGCAGCTTGCTCGACACCTGCGCATCCACCCAGGACAATCAGGTCGGCGAGCGAAACCTTCTTACCGCCTGACTTTGCGTCGTTGAACTCTTTCTGAATACCCTCGAGGGTCTGCAGCACCTTCTTCAGTTTAGCCGGCTGGTTGACTTCCCAATCTCTTTGCGGCGCGAGACGGATACGAGCCCCGTTCGCACCTCCGCGCCTGTCGGAGCCACGGAACGTTGACGCAGACGCCCAGGCAGTTGAAACCAGTTCCGAGATCGACAG
>MEZF01000079.1:2629-6329 GCA_001774245.1 Candidatus Bathyarchaeota archaeon RBG_13_52_12 | reverse complement strand
CGTCGATTAGCTCATGATCGACTGCGGGGATTGAGTCTTGCCATATTAGTTCCTCCGCTGGGGCCTCCAGGCCGAGATAACGAGAGCGGGGGCCCATGTCGCGGTGTGTAAGTTTGAACCACGCCCGGGCAAACGCGTCTGCGAACTCTTCGGGATGCTTGTGGAAATGCCGCGCGATTGGCTCATAAATTGGGTCCATCCGCAGAGACATGTCTGCCGTGGTCATCATAGGTGTAACCAGTTTCGACGGATCATGAGCAGCTGGCATGAGATTCTTCTCCACATTCTTAGGTTTCCACTGATAGGCGCCTGCAGGGCTCTTTGTTAGTTCCCACTCGTTGCCGAACAGCGTGTCAAGATATCCCATATCAAATTTGGTCGGGTTCCGTTTCCAAGGTCCCTCAAGGCCGCTTGTAATCGTGTCATCTCCTTTACCGGTGCCGAAGCTGCTCTTCCAGCCTAGGCCCTGTTCTTCGATGCCCGCTGCCTCCGGCTCAGGGCCTACATGTGAGGCGCTGCCAGCGCCATGGGTTTTACCGAATGTGTGTCCTCCGGCAATGAGTGCGACGGTTTCCTCGTCATTCATCGCCATGCGAGCGAAGGTCTCTCGAACGTCGCGACCCGAAGCGACCGGATCCGGAACCCCGTTTGGGCCTTCCGGGTTCACATAGATCAAGCCCATCTGGACGGCGGCGAGGGGATTATCGAGTTTCCGATCACCTGTATAGCGCTCATCACCCAGCCACTTGTGTTCGGACCCCCAATAGATGTCCTCTTCAGGCTCCCAGATGTCAACGCGTCCGCCCGCGAAGCCAAACGTCTTCAAGCCCATCGACTCCAGCGCACAGTTTCCGGCCAGGATCATCAGATCGGCCCAGGAGATCTTCTTTCCGTATTTCTGCTTGATCGGCCAAAGCAGACGACGCGCCTTGTCGAGGTTAGCGTTGTCTGGCCAGCTGTTGAGAGGTGCTAAACGCTGAGAGCCCCTAGAGGCACCGCCGCGTCCATCGCCCTTTCGGTATGTTCCTGCGCTGTGCCACGCCATCCGTATGAAGAGTCCTCCATAGTGGCCGTAATCGGCTGGCCACCAGCTTTGAGAGTCAGTCATCAGGGCGTAGAGATCCTTCTTCACAGCAACAAGATCCAATTTCTTGAATTCCTCTGCATAGTTGAACTCACCGCCCATCGGATTGGATAAGGAGGAATGCTGATGCAGAATCTTTAGGTTAAGCTGGTTTGGCCACCAGTCTTGATTCGACGTGCCCCGCGCGCCTGAAGTAACCATCGGTACCTTTTTTTCAGCCATTTAAAAATCACCTTGACTCAGATTAACATTCTTAAATTGTAATCATTATTATTTAAATATTCTTATTAACTAGATAAGGTATAATCGACAACGATTGGAAGCTAATGGCCATGAATATCGAACAAATCATCGCCAAGTTTCATGAGGAAGGTTTCAAGGTCACTCCTCAGCGCCTGGCAATATGCGAGTACGTCCTCTCGAGCAAAGATCACCCGACCACCGATATGGCGTATGCGGAAGTGAAGAGGAAGTACCCAACCCTGAGTCTAGCCACGGTCTATCAGACATTACACTTACTGGCTGACATAGGGCTGCTCCAAGAGCTAGAGATGGATGACAGGGTTTCAAGATACGATCCCAATACCTCTCCCCACATCAACATCATATGCAAGAACTGCGGAATGGTCGAGGACTACGACGCAAAGGACATGGCAAAACTCTGGTCTGAGATAGTGAAAGGCCTAGGATTCGAACCCATAGGGCAGCGCATAGATGTCTACAGGTACTGCGAAAAATGTCTAAAGAAAGTAAAAATAAAAAAAACAAGGGGTGTTAGTTTAGTATAATTTACTCGGTGGTTTTGCCGTCGAACTCCTCGGGCTTCGCTAATGCGTCAGTTTTCGTATGTCGGATAACCTTGTCCTGATGTTCTGGCGGCGAGTATATCGTGTAGAGTTTCAGGTTCTTCGTCTTTGAGGTGTTGATGACGTTGTGTTTGGCACCCGAGGGCACGATAACGGCATCCCCATCCTTAACCTTGTATTCATTGTTGTCGACGGTTACCTTTCCCTCACCCTCCTCAAACCTGAAGAACTGATCAACCGTGTCGTGAGTTTCCTCACCGATCTCCTCAAGGGGTTTGAGGCTCATTAGGACAAGCTGGCTGTGCTTTCCCGTGTAGAGAACGCGACGGAAATCATTGTTTACCCACGTATCATTTTCAATAGCAGCCTTGAATCCCTTCATATCAATTCCCTCTGTTAATTTGTTAACGCGTGTATATAATTACGGATAGTGTCTAATAATTTAAATCAAATCTGTGTTGAGGCTACGGGATGAATCGCAAACAAAGGCAGTTCACTGACGAGCTCTATGACAAAGGATCGGAGTTCCACGGGCATGGGGGCCCTTTCATGGTCATAGGGCTAAGGATGGGTCTAATCGCTTTGAGCGTCTTGGACTCAAAAGGTTGGTTCGGAATAAGCTGTACGGCGACCTTACACTGGTCTCCTCCAGATTCTTGCACCCTTGACGGCATACAGATCAGCTCCGGGTGCACGATGGGTAAACGCAACCTTATGGTCAAGGAGGGGGATGGTGTTTCTGCAGAATTTCATACGGTTCAAGGAAAAGTGGAGATCAGGCTAAGGCCCGATATGTATTCTGAGATCAAGTCGAATCTTGAGGACGCGAATCATAAATCCGAACATGATGTTGATGGGCTAGCACGAAAAATAATGGAAATGGAAGACGAAGAGTTGTTCTGTATAAGTAAAAAATAGTCTTTTCACGGGATTTGACAATTAAACGATTTGAACATTTGATAGCAATTCATAATAAGCTAGTTCAAACGGAAGTCTGTCACTACCCCCCCCACTACTTTTACTAATTTATAAATATTATCCAGTTCAACTACACATTTATACCTAAAAGACGCAGGAGAGAAGAAGTCTAGCGCGCATGCCTAACGTCAGGGGTTTTTCAGATGTAGACCTGATCCTTACATCAAACGCGTGAGCATACTTCATCGCAGACGTGCTGTACAAAAGGATAAATAAGGGTCTTTTTACTTTCTTTTTAGATCCTTATGCCATGTAAGTGCAAAGTGTGTGGTGAAGTCTTTCCGAGTGCTAAGCAGAGAGATGCTCATGCAGCTAAGGCACACCCGGAGAAGAAGAAGCCACAGTAGATGTGTACAGTCGCCAAGTCTTCATGAGGCGAAGGGACGTATACTCTATTTTGGCGATCAATTTACCAGTTTAATTTTGTGTTAGCTGGGAACTTCTTGCCTTTCTCGTTCGCCATTGGCTGTTTCGCCCATGCGAATCAGTAGACGGGTTTAAAGCATTTTTACAATTTTCTAAACAACTGCGTGCGCCTATCATTACTTTTCCAAGAGATTAGCATTTTAGATACCTAGTTCGAAGATGAATAATTCAGTTTAGAGATTACCCACTGCGCCATTCTGCGAACATGTTCTTCCTGATCATTGCATGCTTTTTCAATATATGGGCGGTATCGTTGGTGATAATTATTCATCATGGCATTCAAGGCGTTTGTCTTCCATTTCCAAACTTTATCCCTTGGAATATACCAGAATTTGGGCTGAATGGTATCCCTCAGGAAATCATAGTCCATTTCAACTAGTTTCTCGAGGGAGATCTTTTCACCCAA
>MEZF01000079.1:1998-2578 GCA_001774245.1 Candidatus Bathyarchaeota archaeon RBG_13_52_12 | reverse complement strand
CTTAGCCTTGCTTTGGGATACATGCTCCAGCCCTTCATCAATAAGCCAGGCTTCCAGGAATATCCATGAACCCCTCTCGGTGTAGAAGAAGTTGTTTTTTCGGACCACTCCGATGCCAGCTTTCATTGCTGCCCATCGGAGGGCAGTTATGCCAAAGTCTCTATACGTTGCAGTCTTCAGTCCTCGCTCTTTGAGGTAGCTATCGAATGCTGTGCTGTCCTTGTAATCCTGGGATTTAATATCCTTTCGGCCATCAACTTGGTAGTACTTCGCTACCTTTCCCTTCAAGCCATCGGGAAGGTGGTATCGTCCATACCACCTTGCACACACAACTATGGACTTCGCCCATGGGTAGTCCGTTCTTGGATTAGAGAACGAGTAGAAACGCTTGTAGATGGGCTCAATCTCTGGGAAAAGTTTGACGCGCTTGTCGAGCTTTTCTGCATACCCCTTCATTTGGCTTACCTTAATTATGCCGCATTTTGAGTAGCCTAGCTCAAGAGCCTTAGTAACGATCTCCTCAGCTAAACCCATAGGCCATCATCTTGTTTCCAATAAGGTAGAAAACCATTTAATAAAA
>MEZF01000079.1:1428-1957 GCA_001774245.1 Candidatus Bathyarchaeota archaeon RBG_13_52_12 | reverse complement strand
CAACTCGATGTCGGGCCTTAGCCTTTGAACCTCCAGGAGCAACCTACCTGGACCAGTTCCAACATCGAGTAGCCTGCCATGTCCGACCTTGGATACCAGGTCGTGGGCGATATCACTATGCTGCTGTTCAATGGCTCTTGTGCGTGTGAAGCTATCGTGAGCCTCGCGGCGAAGCTCGGAAGACGGACGAAACTCTGCTGTCCCCTGGCTACCATGTTTTTCCTTCGAAGTGCGCCTAACGCTCCACTTCACCAGCGGCATGGCGAAGTCAGAACCAACATCGGTACTTGAGATAACCCTTCTAAACCACCAGAATCTCTGGAGCGGGGAGAATCACCTGCCTACCGTGTGCAAGCAGTTGTTCCTTGGCTTTGCCTATCGTAACAATCGAAAGAACGAGCGTATACTTTCGGCAAGAAGCATCGGCTCTTCTCCTGCAACAAAATGTCCGCCGCATCCAAGTTCGCTCCAATAGCGAATATCGCGGTAACGCCGTGCAGCGAATTCTCGCGGTGGACGCTCAATCGGT
>MEZF01000079.1:1089-1304 GCA_001774245.1 Candidatus Bathyarchaeota archaeon RBG_13_52_12 | reverse complement strand
AGAGCGTAATTGTACTCAGTAGGAAATCCTTGGAAAAACAATCTTCCAAGTTCCCGCTGGGTGGAGCCGTCCAGACAAACCACTTATCGAGCAGCCATGCTGCGAGGCCAATAGGTGAGTCATTGAGTCCGTAGGCCAGTGTTTGCGGTCGTGTCGATTGAATCCGTGCATAGCCATCATCTTGGGCTTGCCATCGTGAACGCATCTCGAGAAAT
>MEZF01000079.1:155-875 GCA_001774245.1 Candidatus Bathyarchaeota archaeon RBG_13_52_12 | reverse complement strand
TAAAGCCACGCTGAAGGGGGTGATCAGAAAAACCATAGCCAGGGATGGAGGGCACAATTACATCGAACGCATCAGCCGGATCACCGCCATATTGGGCGGGATTGGTCAGGGGTGGAATAAGATCAAGCATCTCCAAGAAAGAACTCGGCCATCCATGGGTAATCAACAGTGGAATGGGATTCGGTCCATGTCCACGCTCATATATAAAGTGGACACCCACGCCATGAAGGTCAATGCGGTAGTTGCTAAACGTGTTAATCCGTTTTTCTTGAGCACGCCAGTCAAACACCGTTTCCCAATAGGATGCGAGCTCTTGTAAGACAGCAAGCGGAACACCATAATCCCAGCCTGCATCACGAACTTCATCCGGCCAACGTATGTGGCGCAGGCGTTCGTGAAGATCATCGAGGGCGGTTTGCGCAATTGCAATCTGGTAAGGATAGTAGGACATTGACAGAACTCCATTAATCTAATATTCAGTAGCAGGGTACAGGTATTAGTTAGTATAGCGCGCATGCGTGTTCCTAAATTAATAGAGTGAGCCTCGCACCTCTTTATTATGGTAAACAATGAAGAGATACGAGGCCCTAGAAACCCTCTTCTCAAAGGTCGATTTATCCATTGCCCAAAAAGTTCTCAGTGAACTCTTCTATCCCACCGGCTCTCCTGGAAGACCACCTAGAAACCCACTAGGGATATTCAAAGCCCATCTCGTAAAGC
>MEZF01000079.1:0-127 GCA_001774245.1 Candidatus Bathyarchaeota archaeon RBG_13_52_12 | reverse complement strand
TTAGTTTTGTCTGTTTTCAGAGTTTCTAATAGCCTTTCACGGGGTTGTGTCCACCAGTATCTTAGGGCAGCCTCGGCGTCGCGCGCGTGCGTAGGTGTCAGGTTTTACTGCCTCGGATGGCGGAGGC
>MEZF01000078.1:9875-10464 GCA_001774245.1 Candidatus Bathyarchaeota archaeon RBG_13_52_12 | reverse complement strand
CAATGAACAGGAGCAGAGTCTACCTATCCTCAATCGTCTCGATAGTCGCCCTCGCCTTCCTCATTAGCACCCTGCTCAACCTAAGTTCACTGGGGATTCCAGTCAACCACCCGAGGGTCACAGTGGAAGCAAGCATATTCCTCATCGGATTGATCCTCACAATCACAGTATCACGAAGATGAGGCTTCGAAGAAGGAATGGAAGCTATGAGCAAGAGAGGTGAGTGCTCAGGAATCACAGCTGGCCAGGCGAAAGCGGGGCCAAACAACAATCGCGCGTGCCTGTATGCCTACTATGGCGAAGTCGCCACGTACATCAAGGGCATCTAGTCCCTGCTCAGTGGGCACGTGCTGCAATGAGGCCCACCGAGGAGGTCGAGGTAGCTGTCGTCCCACTCCAGCACCTTAATGCCATTCTCCCTCAGCACTCCGATGGTTTTACGGTTCCTCTTGTAGGCTATCACAGTCTTTGGGCGCGTCGCTACGATGTTGCCGGCTCCACGCGCCTGCTCTAGGAATGCCGAGTATAGGTGACCCACGTCGTTCTCCGTCGCCGGCTCCCCGCCTACATACATTAAGCCGTCTGCGTC
>MEZF01000078.1:8505-9795 GCA_001774245.1 Candidatus Bathyarchaeota archaeon RBG_13_52_12 | reverse complement strand
AGACCGTGGTACGTCCACTGTGCTTGAAGCCGTCTGGGTGGATCATCGGTCCCATGGGGCGGCAGTCGCGGTCGCTCTGCCGCCGGAGCGTTTCAAGCGTTTTGAGGAGGAGTCTCTTGGGTTGCATCCCCTTAACGACCTCGGTGTCCCAGATGTAGGGCATGACGAGCGCCCGCCTCGTGTCTGGGTAGTTGATTGTGACGTCGAGGTGCATGTAGTCGAGGGCTGGGTAGTCAGGTAGCTGGACGGCGCAGACGTATCTGATCTTACCCTCCACGTCACGTTTGAAGAGTTCCTCGGCGCAGCGCTTGATGCCGGTGAGGGTGCTCCTCTGTCCCATGCCTATCGCAACCGTCTCCCCGTCCACTATCTGCGTGTCACCCCCCTCCACGTTTGGGGGCTCTGTCGCCACGCCTTCCGCATCGTTGGCGTCCCAAATGATCTCCACATGCTTCGAAAGCGTTGGGTCCAACTCGTAGGCGAGCTTCACTACCCGCACCTCGTTGCGCCTGCTGTAGCGGCGCATGTTGCAGATGACGGTCCCTACCTGCGTGGTGAAGCTTGTGTCCCTGCTGTAGGGCCAGGCGACGCGGCGAAAGTCTGGGAGGACGACTCTGTCAAGCTTAGCATCATAGTAGGGGGCGTCGGGATAGCCGTAGATGAGGTGCTCAAGCTTGAGTTCCTCAGGCTTCGGCGCTTCTGGGAAGCCCGCCCAGATCTTTTTTATTATTGCCTTCTTCTCTATGGTCGTCGCTTTCTCGAGTTCCTTCGCGATTACACTCGTGACCTCGAAGACCTTCACCCCCTCCTCCCCCAGCATCCTGGGGAGCTGGAGCCACTGCTCGTAGCCCCCATCAATCTGAGGGTGCACACAGCGTGGGAGGTACTGCAGGCTAGACTCTATGCCCTCAAAGGGGAGCCTCTTCTCCCAAAAGGACTCGACGCTATCCTGGATGAGTACGGCGTTGAGCCTGCCCGACTCCGAGTTGACCGTCCACATGTCATTAGATAGGGCCACAGAGGCTAAAAAATTGTTTCCAGCCTGTGTGGTCAATCCTTGATTACGTTATTGTAAGCCTCCATCGTTCGCTCGCGGCTGCAATCAGTGACCTTCTGACGCAGACGTTAAACCCTCCGCGCCGCATCTATTCCAGGAAAACATGAGTCAAGGGAAGCGGAGGAGCGCCATCAATGTTAGACGGGTTGAGAAGCCTTCATACACCTACGACCCGGCTAAGATAAGTCGATACGACCAGAGGAATTTGATATTTAACCGTGTTGGTAACGATC
>MEZF01000078.1:3133-8496 GCA_001774245.1 Candidatus Bathyarchaeota archaeon RBG_13_52_12 | reverse complement strand
CCGGCTATATGCGGAGTGAGGAGAAGACAGGGCTCCGAAATATCGCTGAAAGGAAACCCGGCTATACACGTGTTGACTACGCCCTAGCCGAGGCCGCTTGGACCGTCCACGAATGCTTCCAAGAGGCATGGAGCTGGGATAGGATCGAACGCCCCCTCGGCCCAAGCCTCATGGGCACTAAGTGGTACCAAACCCGCTATAGGGTGAGGGACCCTGTGGAGATGACCAAGAAGGTTAAGAAGGCGGCGAAGCTCTACGGGGCGAGCCTCGTCGGCGTCGCTGCCTACAACCCCCTCTGGATGCAGATGAACAAGAGGTACGACCTCACCCCCCTTGAAATGCCCGAAGGAGTAAAGTACGCCGTGGTGGGCGCGATAGAGATGGACGAGTTCGCCATTGCGACTTCCCCGGAGGCGCCAGCGGGTGCAGCGACGGGAACGGGCTATTCAAGGATGTCGTTCGTATCCGCAACCCTAGCTGAGTTCATAAGAAACCTCGGCTACACGGCGATCCCTGCAGGGAACAACGTGGGGCTCAGTGTCCCCATGGCGATCGATGCGGGGCTTGGCCAGCTTGGGCGGCACGGCCTCCTAATCACGCCCGAGTTTGGGCCCAGGGTCCGCCTCTTCAAGGTTTTCACCGATCTTCCCCTCGTCCCCGACAAACCAATCGACTTCGGCGTCACCCAGTTCTGCAGTGGATGCAAGAGGTGCGCTGAGGCCTGCGAGGTCGACGCCATAAGCTTCAAGGACGAACCCGACTGGGTGCCCGCGACGAAGAGCAGTAACCCAGGGGCGCTGAAGTGGTACATGGACGCGGAGAAGTGCTTCGAGTATTGGTGCGACAACGGGATGGACTGCAGCACATGCATTAGCGTCTGCCCATACACGAAGGGGCGATCAGAGGCCCACTCAGACGAGTTCTGGGCCTCCCAGTAGGCTTATACCCCTCCATCTTCATTTGTCTCACGGTCGGTGAGCCGGTGGGCGGCTGCCGGGCCCCCCAGGGGGTCTGAGGAAACTCCATCCACCGAGCAGGGCTGCGACGCCGCGAGGCGTGACGCGAGAGCGTCGGCTCCGGACAGAAACGACACCTCCCCCGGCAAATGCTGTGAACCCCGGTCAGGGGCGAGGACGCCGGGTGGCTGGGCTGAGACGGCCGACCCGCAGGGTGAAAGGGCGAATAGGCGCCGATACCCGCCTGCAGGGGGCGCGGGTAGCCCGTATAGCCGAATGCCGCTTAGAACAGAAGGTGGGTTACGGCCGGCACACCGACCACCCACAATGGTAACCCGACCGTTTTTCAGAATAATCCCCGTCAGGACATTTTCACAGTTCTGTGGGAGCTGAAGAAGAAGGGTCTCAGAGATGAGACGATCAAGAACAACAGAAAACTGCTACAATATCTGTCTAGGCACATTGATCTGAAGAAGCCTGAGGATGTCAAGGGATACATCGCGACGCTTGTGAAGGGTGAGAGCTACAAGCGGAACTTGGCTATTGCCTACTGGAATTATGTTAAGGTGTTTGGGATAGCTTGGGAGAAGCCTAAATATCATCCCTCGAATAGACTGCCTCAGATACCCTCTGAAGAAAAGGTCAACATGATCATAGCCAATTGCCCCAAAAAACTGGCCCTCGCCCTATCGATTTCAAGGGACACAGGGATGAGACCAGTTGAGGTTATTAGTCTTAGGCTCTGTGATGTTGATCTTGATCATGCAGTAATCCACCCCAACACAGCCAAACATGGGGCCGGTAGGGTACTCAAGGTAAAATCAACCACGCTAAATCTTCTACTATCTTACCTATCCAAGCGTAATGGAGTCAAACAACTGGACAAGATCTTCGGAGGATGGTCCAGCGAATACTATGGAAAGTACTACCGATACCACAGAAACGACCTAGCTGAGAAACTTAGCGACCCATCAATCAAGAGCGTCAAACTATACTCACTGAGACATGGATTCGCAACAAAGCTATACAACCAGACCCGTAACATCCTACTTGTTAAGCAGCAACTTGGTCATCGAAGAATTGAGACCACTCTAACCTACACCCAGTTGATCAACGCAGAGGAAGAGTACGTTTGTGAGATCGCCTCAACAATCCAAGAGTTCACCAAGTTGCTAGAGTCAGGCTTCGAATACGTATCAGACTATGAAGGCAAGAAGATCCTGAGAAAGAGAAAGTAACCCACACCAATCAAACACAATATGACGATAAGATCCAATTCACGATCCTCGGACTGAGCCCTCTGACAGAGTTGGGGAAATTCAGGCTGTTTCAGAGTCAGGAATGTGGGGAAGGGGACGTGTGGAAAAGATGAAGGTGGAGATAGTTCTATTACAGCCCTTCCTCTTTCCACCTCACAACCCTTCGCACACGATCCTGTGCCTAAACAACCCACCCCAACCATATGCAGCCTCATCTCAGCGCGCACGAATCATATGTAATAATTCCTAGATCTCACTAATTCACCTAATTCTCTGGATAGTTTTTTGTATTTAGTGAATGTGAAAATAATTCAGAACCCCGATGTCATCAAAGATCGACGCAGAAGCCTTAAAGAGATTTGTTCAGTCGGTTAACAACTTCGCGAAAACTGGATGGGGTTCTAGTGAAGCAAACACCAAGAAGAAAATAATCGAACCTCTACTAAATCTGTTGGACTGGGATCCACAGGGCGACGATGTCATCCTTGAATACTCAATTAGGATCGGTTCCAGAACCGTCGAGGTCGACTATGCCTTAGCCCCAGATAGGCATCCGCTAGTCTTCATTGAGGCAAAGGCATTTGATAGCCCTCTGATCGAGGACTATGCTAACCAGATCATAAGCTACTGTAAAGTCGACGAGGTAAGATGGGCTGCTCTGATAAACGGACATTATATTAAAATATACGATGCTAAAGCTGGTCGAACAGAAAAAGACTGCATTATAAGCGAAATCGACTTAACTAATCCCTTTAATAAAATTTTGGATTTGGAACTTTTATACCGAGACTCGGTCACATCAGGCAAATTAAATGATAAAATAAAACTACTGAGAGATACACAAGACGCCATCTCGAAGTTGGAGGAAAATCAGAGGAAGCTCGAAGATGATTTTGCTAATTCGATAATTTCTGTTATAGGAGAGACGAGCCCAGAAAGTGTTTATCGAATATCAAAGGAATTGGCTCAGAAAACTGTTGATCTATTCAGAGCTATGGTAACATCGAAATCCGAGCCTCCTAAGTTAAGTCATGGCGAAGTAAATGAGGTGAGCAGAAAGGAACTATCACAGAAACCCTCGGGTGAAGTTCTATTATGTCCCAGCAAAATTGAGGGAGTTGATTTCCTCAGGAAATATAACGCATGGGCATTTGTAAACGTGAGTGAGAAAAGAACACCTAGGTATCTCGCTCTCTACGTTGGAAAACCCGAATCTTCTCTCCTATACTTCGGAGAGATCAAAAACATCAGTAAACCCATCCAATCCCCTAACGATATCAAAGAATTCCAGAATGAAGATTTCGAGACCTTTAAACCGGGGAAAAGAGTGATCTACCTGAAACAGGATAGTCTAGTAAAATTATCGGACCCAATTCAATTATATAATAAGAAGATGGCGCCAAGAGGATTAGTGTACACAACTCTTGATAAAATCATCACAGCCAAAAAGGTAGAGGAATTATAAAAAAAATTATTTCACACGTACGCGAATTTGTTAAGACTTAAATAAAGAGGGGATCCTTTCCAGAAAATTACACACGTGCTTCTCTCCTCATATCCTCATGTGTAGTTTTTCGGAATAGGTCGAGGAGCAGAGTTTGCGACGCCTTGTAAACTAATGAAGGGATCGTGATCTGATCGATAATACTACTTTACAGTTTTACAGTCCCACACTCACGCACATCTTGAAACTCAGACCACCCCTGTAAATCTGTAAACGAGGTTCAAGATAGCCCGAGTGAACCGTATCCCTTCAAATCGAGTGAAACAGAATTGGCTCCTCGGGATTCCGAAGCGTAGCAAGCGAATGACTATCCAAACTTCTACCTGAGCGGGTAATGGAAAAAAGGGGTTGTTGTGCTCGGCTCACTACTTTTTCATCTTCACGAACTGCGGAATAAAACCAGAAGCAGAACTCAACTGCACGAACTGGAAAGTAACTTCAGGGTGATAGTGGATAATCAGGTTATTCAGCTGCTCCTCAGTCGGGTCATCGTAGATCGTAAGACCCTTCCACTTATCGCCCTCTACACTCATGGCGTGTGTATCGAAGAGTATCTTTGGGAACTTGTTTGGGGCAGTCGTACGAGATGCATAGGCTTCCTGGAACTTGGGGATGACCTTAGCAAACTCCTCTGGTTTCACTTCGTAGAACCCTACAAACTTCATCCATTTCTCTCCTTTCTCGGTCCTTGTAACGCGCTTACTTGTGGCTGAGGTCCAATTCTCGTTGAACCTGACTTAGAATTTGATTTACAGCTATATAGTGTTATTGGTAAATAATTCATAATTATCGGAATTATTCTTAGGAATACTATTTCTGCTAGTGCGCGCGCGCAATCCAGTTCCCGTCACATTCCATAAATATACACACGTGCTGCTCTACTATACTATTACAGAACATAGTCTCATGTGTAAAATTATGGAAAGATAAGGCAGCGATAGTATTTGTCAGGGATCTTGATCTTATCCCCACCTGCACCAGATATTTTCTCTACAACGCCAAGGGCTTCAAGATCCTCTATTAGTTCGTATGCAACTGACGGGCTACACCCAAGCTTTCGTACTACCTCTACTTGAGATGCAACACCGTTATTGGTAAGTGCGTATCTAACCAATTTGCATCTTAATCCATGCGAACTCGATAGTACAATCTCACGCACTAGCTTTAGATCAGAAACGTTTATCTGATTTCTCCCATTAACCAAGGCTCTTCCTCTAGCCAGATCTGTAAGTAAGTTCGCGAACCGAGCTGGTTTTTCAACGGTGGTTGATGCAATTTCATATTTCCCAGATCGAAGCCTGACTGTATCAATCACTCCACGAAGTTGACCCCCGAACTCAGCACAGTTCCATATGGTTTGAATCACATCTACTGGGTCAGACCTAGTATCCCATTTTTGCATTGGAAGAGAAGCCAGATAATCAAGGAATTTGCTGTTTTCTATACGCGCCATCTGCACTTTATCCTTGTAAGAGGGGTTTGATCGTAGAACTGAACTATCTAGATCTGGGAGAATCTCATCTGACATATTTAAGAAGCATAAACGATTCCCAAGCTTCCCCATAGTTCTCCAAGTACTGTCCTTTAGAGGGGTTGTAGCAGCCAGAAACGTGAACAAGTATTCTCCTTGGTATCCGCGCCTAC
>MEZF01000078.1:2803-3111 GCA_001774245.1 Candidatus Bathyarchaeota archaeon RBG_13_52_12 | reverse complement strand
GTACCCTTCCCCATCGAAGACCCTTGTAAGTACCCCCATATTTGCAGTCAGTTCCTCAGTTCTTGATGATAGGATGGGAGCCATCTCTGGTACTATCAGTGCTTTATCCTTGATTTTTGGCAATAGATCTATGTCATTGAGTTCCTCTCGGCTTTTATTGGCCACCTGAGTGACGAATGCCTTTGCAGTAAATCCATCGCTCCAGTAAGTCATTTTGTGATGCCTTAAAAGGTCAAGAGTTGTAGTTTTGGAATCCGATGGAGGCCCTATCAATATGATAGATGCAGGATTTACTACATGCGATAGTT
>MEZF01000078.1:1767-2768 GCA_001774245.1 Candidatus Bathyarchaeota archaeon RBG_13_52_12 | reverse complement strand
TAGAACCATAAGCCGGGGAAGAGTTCATCCACGGTTTCTTTGACTTGGGTAATATCTAGTTTATTCTGGTAAGATTTTTGAGCTATTGCATTGCTGATTGCTTGTTGATCTGGGTTCACAGAATTGAATGAACTTCTTGTTTGTTGTAGAACGGTTGAGGTTATCTGTACAAGACCAGATTCATTCATGGTCTAACTCTCCTACATGACTGCCTGTTACTAGGCAGTGCATTGAACTATCTCTCGTAAAAAAGGGAGAGATTGAAACAGGATAGTTGATGAAGCATTTAAGCTTCATTGCCTCTAAACCTTTATTAGAGACTGAATTCATATCTACTATGGATAACATTTTTTCTCTGAGGTGCCTAGTAAGCGCCTCGGAGGATATGCTGCCATCTACTTGATCCGCTTTTAAGTGAAGTAACTATACTTAATCCGTGTCACGGCGAGTAGTCGCTGACAGAGAAAAAAGGCAGAGTAAATCTGTAGAGAAAATACTCGATGTATTTGCGAGGAGTATCGAGGACAGACTAGGCTTTGATGATATCAGAAAAGCATCAGGATTGTCGCCCAAGACTGTAGATAAAAATCTACAGCGACTCATTGACGAGGGGATACTCGGTAAAATCCCATACAAAACTCAAAAAAACTCTAAACCTTACTTCTCCATAGGTAGAATCGAAAACCAACAACAAAAACTTGAAGAAGATTATAAATCGAAGCTGAAAGGAGCTTATTCATGTGTTAGCCTTTCTGATCGTGCAGTCATTGAAGCTACGCAACAACACATTGAGTCCTTACATAATCAAATTCCAAAAGCGATTAGAGATCTGAATCAGCTTGATATCTACAATCGATTAAAAGGTGAATATTTCTCAGCGATTTATGCTGCTATTGAAGAGATAGATCAAGCTACGGATAGGGCTTATCGAGATCACTTGGAAGTTGATGGGCTGCCTAAATGCTCTAACTGTAAGTATGCCCGATGGGGTACTTACCTTG
>MEZF01000078.1:1409-1756 GCA_001774245.1 Candidatus Bathyarchaeota archaeon RBG_13_52_12 | reverse complement strand
TCTCAATGTACCCTCAATTGGAATAATGGGCCACGAGATTATTACGACCCAGATCATTCATGTAGAAAATTTGAGTGGAAATAGTCCACCGATAGCTTTAGATCCTAGGTGAAATACTTCTAAGTAGGTGTTGAGATGAGCGAACAAGGAAAAACCGGTCTTGTTACGGCCGGCACACCGACCACCCACGATGGAATACCATTAAACCGTCGTATTCGGCGTCGTATAGGTTCTTAAGAAGAAGGGCGCGTAAAGTTGAGGCTCGAGGTAGTCCTGAATCGCATACGCGCTCAAGAGCAATGGTACCATTCAACAACGCAGGTTATTTCTTACGAACCAGCCCGCTA
>MEZF01000078.1:0-1332 GCA_001774245.1 Candidatus Bathyarchaeota archaeon RBG_13_52_12 | reverse complement strand
AGCCATCCACCTTTACCACTATCAAATGAATTAATGGCACCATTAATACCACGGACTTGGGCTCAGACTCCCGGTGCAAATAAGGTCCTCTGCACCTAAGTAGTGAGATAATCATCCTAATGACCACTTGTGCGCCGCAGAATTGTGATGTTTATTCATAACAATCCAGAGGTCATAGCTTGGCTCAGATGTCTGCTCACTGACAAAGCCCTGCCTCCAAGGGTAGGGAGGTTGGAGAGCAATGTCAACTACAGTGAGTTCCTGCGGAGCAAGGGCGTGGAACTACCAGCCATGGTTGATGACCGTGACCCCATGGCTGACGACTCTGAAGATTCCCTTGATAAGGGCGAGGACATCGCAGAGGGTATAGTACCCGCACAGCCTAGTACTATGGTAGCAAACAATTTCGAGCCACGGGCACCAACGGACACCCATGGACAGCCACGGACACCCATCCACAGCCATCCACGGAATCCAGCCATGGAAGAGCCACGGATAGCCACGGAATCTAAGCCTCGGACACCCATGGAAGCTAAGATGAGGAAGGTTCCAAGAAGGACATATCGCCACCGCTTGTCACGGTCAAGCCTAAAGCTCTCCCGGTAACTATTCAACTCAAGGCTGTAATACAGAAGCCCTTCCCTCCACATGCGTGTACTATAATGGTACCAATCACGAGCTGACACGTAAGCGTCACTTCAAGACCCAATCGAATAATCATAAATGTGAAATACGCGGCAAACCAGGAGAAGAATGGTACCATTGTCTGGTAAGAGGCACCGCCTATACGATTCAGAGATCCCTGAGGTGATCCGGGGACTGAGACTACGCCTGATACAGTTACTCGTGGAAAAGAACGAACTAGAGAAGGCCCAGATTATCTTAAATTGTATGCACCGACTCCTCGAGGATAAACCCGGTCGACCAAAATATCCAGAATTCAGCTGGGATTATCTGACATACGTTGTCGACGTTGACGAAGAGGATCTTCTCAGGCGCAGTCCCTAAGGATAAAGCCTTTCACTCCCTTCACTTTGAAGTCAATAAGTCACAAAGTGATATGGAAATGAGCCAAAGAAGCGGTTTTGTTACGGCCGGCACACCGACCAACTATCGCCCGCAGGTCAAGATCGAAAACATGTGCGAATAAGAAACTGCGTTAAACCCAGGTGAGGGAGCCAAGCATGACCCGTCTCCGTGCACCCGTCGCTGAGGGGAGGTTGCAGGGTGTGCCCATTATGTACTCGTTGGCGAGGAGCGCCACCAGCAGAGCCTCCTTTGCCTCTCCAGGAAACCCCAGCACTGAGTAGTCGCTGACCGGAGTGCGAAGCT
>MEZF01000077.1:16779-25351 GCA_001774245.1 Candidatus Bathyarchaeota archaeon RBG_13_52_12 | reverse complement strand
TTCCGCGTGGAGATTCAGAACCTGGGTGTGAGCGTCCAGAAGGGACAGGTAGTAAACGCGTCGGACCCTACCGTGAAGTACTCCGGGAACTTCACCGTAGAAACCCTTTTCGAGCTGCGTAAGCAGGGGAGGCTATACTATGGCGGGCAGTCTGTCAGCTACATCACTTCTCTAAATAACACGCAGATCGATAACTACTACTCCATTACAATTCCGCACATCAACGGGACGCTGAAGTATACATTTACATACAATCTGACTAAAGGGTACGAGGTCTTCGGAGTGAGACCCGATGAGAACCTCGTCTTGTACTTCAGGGTTAACGTTTTCGCCCAGACTTACTCGGATAAAGATGGGGAATACAAACTTAACTTAGGTGACCGAGTCAAGACTCAGAGGAACGACTACTATATTATCGACTTCGTGAAACAGGAGTTCATCAATGGTAAATTCTTCGACATAAAGGGAGAGGTAGGGCAATTAAATAACATCAACAGCGAGCAAGTACAGATCGGGAAAGACTACTACACTAAGTTACTCGATAACCTCAACTCTACCATAAAGAGGGGCGACTACGTGAACGCCCTCGAACTGATACAGAACTACTACCAATTTGAACAGCCGAACCTTGTCTCCCTTCTTTTCTACAACCTCAACTCTACGGGACAGGCCGCGGATGAGTATCTGAAGCTAAAGAAGGACTACGCGACCCTAGACGCAAACCACAAACTGCTGGAAAGCGACTATGAAACAGTTCTCTACTTAAACAATCTTCAGGAGAGAAACATCACTCAGCTCAAGGAGCAAATTCAGAAGAGCAAAGAAGATCTCCTGATTCTTAGCATCACCGGCATCATTACCATGTTCGCAGTTGGCTTCATCCTCGGACGTAGACCACGCTTCTCTTTCCCATAATGCGCCCCAGAAAAACGCTTTAAGGCGTCTGGTCGTAGTCTGATTGAATATTCATGAAGCCTGAAGAGGTCAGAAGGATCGCTATTCTTGGAGCTGGTGTAATGGGGCACGGCATCGCCCAGATAGCCGCACAGGCAGGCATCAGTGTCACTGTCAGGGACATAGAGCAAAGCTTTCTCGACGGAGCGAAGGCTGGGATCAATAAAAATCTAGGGCGCCTCGTAGAGAGAGGGCGCCTCAAACAAGAGGATCTACCCACAATCATTGGGAAGATCAACATGACTCTCAGCCTCCCTGATGCTGTCAAGGACGCGGACGTCGTTATAGAGGCCGTTCCCGAGAGGATGGAAGTTAAGCACGCCGTGTGGAGTGAGGTGGCTCAGCACACGAGGCTTGACGCGATCCTCGCCACGAACACGAGTAGCCTCAGCATCACAGAGATGGCGACGGTTGTCTCTGACCCGGGTCGCTTCGTGGGTATGCACTTCTTTAACCCCCCTACAATCATGAAGCTTGTTGAGATCATTCCCGGCGATAAGACCCGGTCCGAGACGATTGCCACGATAAAGGGGCTTGCTGAGAGGCTCGGGAAGACCCCTGTCGTCGTGAGGCGAGACGCGCCAGGTTTCATAGTTAATCGCATACTCATCACATATCTTAACGAGGCCGCGAAGCTCCTCGAGCAGGGCTACTCAAAAGAGCAGGTGGACGCGGCGATGCAGTTCAAGGTCGGGATGCCCATGGGCCCATTCATGTTAGCCGATCTCATAGGACTCGACATCACATATAATATTCTCAAAGTCTTCGAGGAAAGCCTCGGCTCGGCGTATAAGGTAGCGAAGCCCATCCAGCATCTCTTCACGCAGAGGAAGCTGGGTAGGAAGACTGGCGAGGGCTTCTACATTTATGGGAAACCGGAGGTGAATGAGGAGCAGGCGAGAGGCTTTGACCCCATAGTTCTTCTGAAGCCCTTCATTGCTGAGGCTGAGAGGCTCGTTGCCGAGGGGGTCGCTGATCCTCCCTCCATCGACCTAGCTGTTAAACTAGGCGCTAACCTACCTGCGGGGCCTTTTGAGCTCAAGTCTCGTCTCGAGTCAGGCGTCGGTGTGGATGAAAAACCAGTCCTGACTGAGGCGAAGAATGGCGTATTACGGATTACTCTAAACCGTCCCTCGAAGCTCAACTCGATAAGCACCGAGATGCTCAACGCCGTTGCTAACGCCGTTGAGAATGCTGGCTCGGACAATTCCATAAGGTGTATCGTGATAACTGGATCGGGTGAGAGGGCCTTCTCTGCAGGTGCTGACATCGTTGAATTCAGCAAGTTAACACCCGCCCAGGCCCTTGACTACACAAAGGCTGGAAAGAAAGCTATGAAGAAGATCAAGGCCTCGAAGAAACCTGTCATTGCTGCCATTAACGGGTTTGCCCTTGGCGGGGGTTGCGAGCTCGCCTCCTGGTGCGATTTCAGGGTCGCTAACGATGATGCAAAGCTAGGTCAAACTGAGGCGAACCTCGGGATCATCCCGGGCTGGGGAGGAACGATGATACTCGCCAAGCTCGTGGGCAAACAACGGGCAAAACTCCTAATCACGACCGGTGAGACTATCACAGCTGAGGAAGCAAGGCAGATCGGTCTGGTTGACAGAGTCTATCCTGCAGGGGAGTTCAGCGCCAAAATTGACGAATTCGTTGCCAAGCTAGTAGCTTTCTCTCCAACGGTTATAGCAGCGGTTAAGAAGCTAACGAATCCAAACGTGAAGGAGGAGGACCTAGAGGCTGAGTCCGCGGAGTTCTCGAAACTCTTCGAAACGAAGGACTTCAAGGAGGGCATGACCGCGTTCAAGGAGAAGCGGAAGCCCACCTTCACAGGCGAGCAGTAACTAGATAATCTTAAAGGCGAGTATCGACTTTTCACCGTCCTTCACAACGGTGAAAGAGACCCTTGTACCCACCTTAAATTTCTCGGGTTCATCGAAGGCCATAAGCCCGGAGATTGATGGTCCCTCGACGAGTCTTATTATTCCGACAGAGTAAGGGCACCGTCCTTTGAAGCCGCTTGAGGGTGTCCTGTTGACCGTGACTGCCGCTAGGGCTCCATCCCCCCTGAACTCGTACCATTCAAGTTGCTGTGAACCACACTTGGAGCATATTTGCCTCGGCGGTATGTGGAGCGCTTCGCATTTTTTGCACCTGTTGCCCATGAGCTTCCCCTGGGCTATGAATCCATTGAAGGATTTTGTAGTGAACTCGCTCAAATCATCCCCTCCTGAATACTTGAACGGCGACGCTCGCGCCCGCGGCTCCAACGTTGTGTACTAGTCCAACTTCGGCACCCTGAACCTGGTGTTTCCCAGCTTGGCCACGGAGCTGCTTGAACATTTCGTAGGCCATAGCAACGCCTGTGGCGCCAACGGGATGGCCTTTAGCCTTAAGTCCTCCGTCAGGGTTTATGGGCAGCTCGCCGTTTAAGGCTGTTCTCCCCTCTTCTGCAGACTTACCACCTTGTCCTTTTGGAAAGAATCCAAGGTCCTCTGTGGCGACAATCTCGGCTATTGTGAAGCAATCGTGGACATCGGCGACCTGGATGTTCTTTGGGGTGAAGCCCGACATCTTGTAAGCATCCTCAGCGGCCTTCACAGCTGCCCTCAGAGTTGTAAAATCCGGTCTGCTGTGTAGGGCAATGGTGTCGCTCGCTTGTCCCATGCCCATAATCTTGACGGGCGTGTCGGTATACCTCCCCGCTACATCGTCAGCGGCTAAAATTATAGCTGCAGCTCCGTCGGAGACTGGGCAGCAGTCGAAGAGCCGTAGAGGGGATGATATAATTGGGTTGAGATCCGACTTGAGGAACTCCATCTCGTTTTTAAAGATTCTGCCGCTCTTCTCCCCCATCCTTTGGGCTGTTGCCATGATGTCTAACTGGAACTGGGCTTTGGGGTTAAGAACGCAATTCCTGTGATTCTTGATAGTTACAGCTGCTAGCTGCTCCCAATCAGTGTTATACTTCTTGAAGTAAGCGGAAGCCATGGCCGCGTAGATGGAGGGGAAGGTGAATCCGACGGAGGTCTCGTATGAGGAGTCAGCTGCTAGAGCGAGGGCGTCGGTAACCTGATCCGTATTGAGCCTGCTCATCTTCTCGACTCCCCCGACTACTACAATGTCAGTCATCCCGGAGGCGATGGACATTGCCCCAAGGTTGAGGGCGGCGCCAGAGCTGGCGCAGGCATCCTCTATCCTGTATGCGGGTATTGGGTTAATGCCTAACCAGTCGGCAATCACAGCTGCTATGTGTCCCTGCCCCTCGAAGACTTCGCTTGTAAAGTTCCCCACGAATAGGGCGCCAGCGTCCCTAAATCTGAAGCCATGGTCAACAGCGTCCGCGGCTTCTAGGGCCGCTTCGACGAAGAGCTCTCTCCCCGTCTTATCCATGTGAATCCTGTTGTGGAACCTTGTCATCCCTGCGCCAACAATCGAAACGCCCCTATTGAGACCCAACGTCCACACCTGGAAAATACCGGAGTAAGCAGCGGGGTTAAGAATTGTGTCGAAAGCTAACTCGACAAGAGACGAATAGGGTACGATTTTTATCGAAACCTGTCTGTATAAAGAATAATATCCCGTTTTTCTGGACCTAGAAAATGTTAAATTACATCTGGTATGAGCATCAATTGAGGTGTATCAATGAGCGTCGCCTTTGTCTTAATCAATACTGACCTCGGGGAGGGGACCGACGTCAGTAAGGCTCTAAAGGAGATACCTGAGGTCAAGGAGGTCTACGGCGTCTACGGGGTATATGATTTCGTCGTCCGACTAGAGGCTCCCTCGATGCAGGAGATCAAAGACGTTATTACCACCAAGATCAGGCGCCTCAACCATGTCAGGTCTACGCTGACGATGGTCGTCCTAGAGTAGCTTCTTGTTGACTTGCTACTTTTGGGAGTCCATTCTATACTGGACTATCTGCTTTATACCGTCCACGAGTTTCCACCTCGGCTCGAACCCAAGGACTCTTCTTATTCTTGACGTGTCGTAACTAAATTCCTTCGCCTCGCCTTGTCGGGGCGAGAGGTGGGTTATGGAGACACTTTTCTTCTTCGCCTTTTTGACTTCCTGCGAGACGATGTCCGCTATCTGGTTGACGGTGGTCGTTTCGCTGCCAATGTTAAGAGTTTCCATCTTGATGCCCTTTGTTGCGGTGCTGAGGGTTATTGCACTGGTAATGTCTTCGACGTGGACGAAGTCTCTTGTGCTGGAACCGTCGCCATATATGGTGAGGGGCTTCCCCTCGACTCCGAGTGAGACGAATTTGGGAATTACTCCAACCCAGTTTGTGTATAGGCCTACGCCGTATACATTACCGAATCGGAGGTTTACCGTCTCCATTCCATTGTTTAGGTGGCAAGATTCAATCAGCTTCTCGCCAGTGAGTTTGGTTATGCCGTAAAGATTCAATGGGTGGAGAGCGTGTCTCTCTGTCACCGGTAAAGTCTTTGGGACTCCGTAGACAGCGGCGCTACTGCAGAACACTATCCTCCTCACACTGTTTCTCAACGCGGCTTCTAGGAGCCTGTATGTACCGTAGACGTTGACAGAGACTGCCTCTTCGGGCTTCTCGTTGCAGGCGTCTAGGTCGGATAGAGCCGCGGCATGGACGACGGCGTCAGAATTCTTTAAGGCTCTGTCGAGGTCTGGCGGATTTCTGATATCGCCTTCGATGATTTCTAGCTCTGCCGTCTTCAACGGCTTCAGATATCTGTTGTTACCGGTAGACTGGTTATCGAGTGTGGTTACTTTGTAGCCTTCCTCTAGGAGTTTTTTTACTAGTATAGAGCCTATGTAGCCTGCCCCACCTGTGACTGCTATGCGCATCCTGGTTCAGAGGATTAGTTTGTGCAATGGGTTAAAATGGGTTACCCAGCTTTCCTTAGCCGCGTGCGCGTGGGCGTGAGGTCTTACCTGGATCTACCTCCGGTGCGAAAAGTCGCGCTACCTAGCCCGCCAATTAAGAGAATTATGGAGACTCCTATCAGAGCCCAGCCAGCGATTTGAACAGGCTCATTATTCAACTGGGAACCCATTATAAGGGTGATAACCCCCACAACAGCGAAGGTTACCACCCCCGTCACACTAAACCAGAAACTTGATAGCAACCGATTCAACGGGGTCATCCCCATTGAGGCGAGAACTGTTAATTGAATATTTGAAACCTTTCGCGCGCGTATGGAGGTAGATGAGAAGGTTTAATCCTTCCATCCATTTATTTAGGAAGTATATGTCAGAACCACCAATTAGAGACAAGGATAAACTGGGTAATAGCAAACTTTCCGTCAAGTATTGCCCCAAGTGTGGTAAGGAGCTCCCAGTCGACGCTGTTTTCTGTGATAGGTGTGGGCAAAAGATGGATGAGTCCGCTAGCCCCTTCGCGGAAAGATGGAAGCATAAGTATGAGAGGCGCCTTGAGCAGTTTGAGATATCCGATCGTGGTTCTGACTACCTTGACGGCGTGGGGTTCGGTGTTTTCCTAATAGCGATTGCTTGGGTGTACCTACAATACCCATGGGTCTGGTCTGAGATCGTCGTCTGGTTCCGTGGCTGGGTGAATGGCCCAACAGTGTTGCCCCTCATTCTCACTGAGCCGATTTTCCTCTTCTTCGTCATCATGTCGACTTGGGGGCTCGTGGAGGGAGCCCTGAGGATGGTGTCCGGCCGAGTAGCAAAGGGGCTTGGAAACATCGTTGGCGCCATCGGCGGCTTCGCTGTGGCTTACCTGGTTAGACTCTTTGGGCAGGGGGCGATCAGCGCTGCGAAACTTCTCCCCAGCTTCGTAATAATCATTGGCGCCTCGATCGTGCTAAGCGCATTAGTCAGTTCCTTCGTGTGGTCTTCTACTCGAAGGGATTAAGAACACCCTGAGGCACGGGTGAACTGTGCTCACTCAGCAGATACTTGGCCCTGTCTACCTCGTAGATTCACCATATTATGGCTCCCAAGGCGTACTAGGAACGTACGTCGTGAAGGGTGGGGAGCCCATTCTCATCGATCCCGGACCGATGAGCCAGGTACCGGGGGCTTTGGAGGGACTGAGGGAACTGGGAATTGAGCAGCTCCGGTACGTTGGGCTCACCCACATCCACCTCGACCATGGCGGCGGAGCCTGGAAGATGATAGAAGCTCATCCCGAGGCCGACGTCTACTCCCACCCGAAAGCGGTAGAGCACCTCGTCGATCCGAGTCGTCTTGCAGCGTCAGCGAAGCAGTTCTTTGGACCAGCCTTTGAGAAGTACGGGGAGGTCAGGGGGCTGAATCCTATGAAGATCCAAGAGTCTAAAGATGGTGAGATCCTTGACCTGTTGGGAGCGACGTTGAAGGTGATTTGGACTCCTGGGCATGCGAGCCACGGGCAGAGTTTCTGGGAGCCCGACTACAGGATCATCATACTTGGCGACTGCGGAGGAAGCTTCAGCAAGAGGAGCGGAAACGTCTTCCCAATCACGCCTCCTCCTTTCAACCCCGAGAAGGCGCTGCAGAGCCTTGAAAAGCTCATCTCCCTTCGCCCCGAGATAATCTGCTACAGTCACTTTGGATATTCCTATGACGCGGTGAAGAAACTCACTTTCTATAAGGGGGAGCTGGAGACGTGGGTCGAGGTTGTGGAGAGCGGCGTTCGTGAGGGACTCGATCTCAACGGCATATGGGAACTGTTGAAGGAGCAGGATCCCCTCCTTCGGCTCAGCATCGACGATGACGACGGCAGGCGCAGGACCGCTATCCCCAACATCATAGGGCTCGTCGAGTACACGAAGTGGAAGATCAAGGAAGAGAACGCACGTAAATTAGAGTCAATAAAATAACGCGCGAATACCCTGTGTTTATTTGCGTACGAGACGAAGAGAGTTGATTCCCCTACAAAGAGAACCTACAGCGCCTCACCGAGTAGTGGTCAAGACGTCTCAGTCTTTTTATCACCAGTGCTACACTATTCTTGATCCGTCATGTCGAGCGACGTTTTCTCAAAGGACGAGAAATACAGGATTCTCAGCTTCGCGGAACTTGAACCGATTGAGTTCGTTGGGAGGCGCGTTAAGAACCTCCGGCTAACCAACTTGATTGGAGGACGCGCGTTATGGTAACCAGATTAAAAGCCTCGCTAGACTCAGCTACTGGAGTTCTACCGGTCATCAGCCACTGGATCGATGGCCGCGCCGTTGAAGTCACGCCCGAAAAGACTGGCCCCGTGTTCAACCCAGCGACCGGTGCGGTCATCGCGCGAGTACCTCGGGGCGGTGCCCCTGAGATCGAGGCAGCTGTGGCCGCCGCCCGACGCGCGTTCCCTGCCTGGCGAGACCTGCCGCTCATCGCTCGCAGCCAGATATTCTTCGCCTATCGAGAGCTCGTCTGGCAGCACCGCGAAGAGATGGCTCAGCTCATCACGCGGGACCACGGTAAGACTTACCCGGACGCGCTAACGGAGGTTACGCGTGGCCTCGAGACAGTTGAGTTTGCCTGCGGATTACCTGTTCATCTCGCCGGGATGAATACGCCGAACGTATCGACGAACGTGGACGCTCACACGCTGCGCCAGCCCCTTGGCGTAGCGGTCGGGATCACACCATTCAACTTCCCCGTGATGGTCCCCATGTGGATCTACCCAATC
>MEZF01000077.1:16013-16749 GCA_001774245.1 Candidatus Bathyarchaeota archaeon RBG_13_52_12 | reverse complement strand
CGTGGCATCATCTCCGGCAAACGGGTCGGGGCTTATACGGGTGCGAAGAACGCGATGCTCGTCCTACCCGACGCGGACATGGAGCTTGTAGCGGACAGTGCGATCTCCGCGGGCTATGGTTCAGCGGGCGAGCGCTGTATGGCCCAGTCGCTCGTCCTCGCTGTTGGCGATTCGGCTGACCGTCTGCGTCCGCTCATTGAAGAGCGGATCACCCGTTTGCGGATCGGGCCGGGCACTGAGCCAGGCGTGGACATGGGCCCTATTTATTCTGCGGAGCACCGGGTGTCGATAATCAAGTGGATCGACCGAGGCGTCGCTGAGGGGGCGGAGTTGGTGGTTGACGGACGACCATTCCGCCATCCAATAAACCTTGACGGATTTTTCCTAGGCGTTACACTGTTCGACCACGTCACCCCGGAGATGACGATCTACCAAGAAGAGATATTTGGGCCGGTCCTGGGGATCGTGCGGACCGCCACATATGATGAGGCACTCACATTGATCAACGGCCACAAGTACGGCAACGGGACGGCGATCTTCACCACGAACGGCGGCGCGGCACGGCGCTTCGAGCTCGAGGTAGACGTCCCGATGATTGGCATCAATGTACCGATCCCAGTGCCTGCCGGTTACCTCTCATTCGGCGGCACGAAGGCATCCGCTTTCGCCGACCTTCAGACGCGCGGTGAGGACTCGATCCGCTTCTTCACGAAGCAGAAGGAGGTCACGGTTCGAT
>MEZF01000077.1:11060-16001 GCA_001774245.1 Candidatus Bathyarchaeota archaeon RBG_13_52_12 | reverse complement strand
GTAAGCAGGGACCGCTTAGTTTGGTCTTCCCAAGTAACAACTAGGATCCGTCCATGCGCGCGTAGTTGTGTGAGGTAGCCACGACTCATCTAGAACAGGCGCGGGAAGAGACTTGAGGCCCCATGAAGAGTGCTACTTCCTCTCATAGACTACTTTCCCATCGACTATCGTGGCGTCCACGGTGATGTCCTTGATCTCATCTGTGGGGATTGTGAGGATGTCCCTACCAAGGATGACAAAATCAGCGTGTTTCCCCACCTCTATGCTGCCGAGCATGTCCTCATCGAAGCTCTGGTAGGCGGAGTTAATTGTGTAGAGCCTCAGTGCCTCCATGACGGTGATGCGCTGAGTCCTCCCTATTGGCTTCCCCGCCTTCGTAGTCCTGTTTACCAGGGCGTGGATTGCCATTAGGGGAGGGAAGGGGGCGCAGGGGTGGTCGCTGTGAGCTGCGAGCTTTATGCCCTCGTCGAGGAAAGTGCGCGCTGCGAACATCCTTTCCAGCCTCTCCTCACCGAATGGGACGAGGAGCTTGTCCCCGTGATAATAGGGGTAGGGGCCGAAGATAGTGGGGAGGATGCCGAGCCTCTTGATCTTCGCCACAAGCTCCTTTGTAATGACTGTACAGTGGATGTCCCTGTTTCTCGGATCTTCACGGGGGTACTTAGCCTGAAGCTTCTCCATTATGTCTAGGTACATGGCGATGGCGCGGTCTCCGTTGGCGTGGCAGCTGACCCTGTACCCGGCCGCGTAGGCCTTCTCGAGCACTTCCTCAGCTATCTCCCGTGTCGTCGACATGACGCCGTAGAACCCGGGCTTGTCGCAGTAGGGCTCTGTCACAGCGGCGGTACGAGCCGAGATGGCGCCGTCGAAGAAGAACTTGAGCCCGCAGAACTTAAGCATGTCATCACCAAACATCTGGTGTATGCCCGTAGCGCTGAGCTCGGGGAAGAGGTCGATTGTGGCGTCCATCCTCATCCTGATGGGCAGCTCGTCCCGAGTATTTAGGTCAATGAGTGCCTTGATCTGGTGACTATCGACTAGATCGTATGCGCACGTGAGGCCGACGGAGGAGCAGTCCATTAGGATTGACTTGGCACCCTCGTAGCTCTGCTCAGCCGTGGGCTCCTGAGCATCTCGGGGGATGACGAGATCTATCGCCTTCTCATGGGCTCCCCCCGTGATCTCGCCCCTTGAGTCTCTGTCGAACTTTCCCCCCACAGGGTCCGGAGTCTCCTTCGTGACTCCCGCCATCTCGTACGCCTTGCTGTTCAGGATGGAGAAGTGGCCGCCGACAGTGGAGACGCTTATTGGGTGATCTCTGCTCCCCTCGTCGAGCTCCCAGCGAGTCGGGTGTCTCTTCTCGGCAAGTTTCGAGTCGTCTTCCTGGTAACCGAATATCCAGGCTCCCTTCGCCGTCTTATCCGCCCTCTCGGCTAGCCTCTCCTGTACGTCTTTTATCGACCTAACTCCTGCCTCTTGGCTGAGATCAACAAAGCGCATTCTCCCTGCTCCCTCATCCGCCATGTGGCTGTGGGAATCCATGAATCCGGGAGTTACAACCCGCCCATTCAACTCTATAACCCTCGTTGAATACCCGATCAGCGGTTTAACGTCGTAGTCGCTGCCCACAGCAATTATCTTTCCATACAAGACGGCTATTGCTTCGGCTGTCAATTTTTCCTCGTCCATGGTGATGATCTTCCCACCACGGAGAACCAGATCAGCAAACATCGCGGAATCGGAGTAAACTTCACCCGAAGGAGTATAAGTAGTGGTCGCCGCTCAATTCTATTGAGAGGGGAAGCAATAAGTTCACCCCCCAGAGTACCTGTAGCCATGCATGAGAAGCTCGCTGCCAAAATTGAGGAGTTCAAGGCGATGGGCATCCAGTACATCTTCGATGGCTTCGCCGTCGCCGACTTTTTAACCCAAGTCGATAACCTAGCCGAGATAAATTTCGTCGAATTCAAAGGCTCTCGACTTTCCATCTGGCTGGGAGAGATCAAAGCAACACCTTTAGAGATCGTCTCCGCTATCCCGGCAGCCAGCCTTTTCGGAGCCATGACGGCGGGCTCCGAAGACACGCCTCAAGGCTACAAACTATGGTTCGAGTGGATGTTACCCAAGGACATTCACTACGAGAAACAGGTCTGAAAGCCAGGGTAGTAATCATGGATTTCCCAAAGTTTTTATGGGTTAGAGTCTGCTCTCCTAACGGTGTGAAAGGTTTCAGGTGACCGTAAAATCTAGCCGAAACACTCAAAACACCCGCAGCATCAAGATTCTAGACCAAAACGAGGACCAGAGATGACCTTCCAACCCATAGACAGTAAAGTCGAAATAGCCACTCTAGAGCGTGAGATACAAGGCCTATGGAGAGATACCTACGCCTTTGAAAAGCGTCGTAGACTCAACGAGGGGAAGCCAAAGTGGAGCTTCATCGACGGCCCAATCACGGCGAATAACCCTATGGGTGTCCACCACGCATGGGGGCGCACGTACAAGGACCTCTGGCAGCGTTACTGGGCGATGCGCGGGCGAGACATCCGCTACCAGAACGGTTTCGATTGCCAGGGTCTCTGGGTCGAAGTGGAAGTCGAGAAGGAACTTGGCTTCGAGACGAAACGCGACATCGAGGCGTACGGAGTAGCCGAGTTCGTAAAGAAGTGTAAGCAAAGAGTCCTTAACTACTCCGCTCGGCAGACTGAGCAGAGCATCCGCCTAGGTTATTGGTGCGACTGGAACGACCCTGAGGAGCTACGTAAGCTCGCTAAGGCGATGGAGGAGCCACTGAAACCGACCACTTATACAGGTTCGCACGGCCCAGTTTACGGCACTGCTGAGTACTTAGTAGGACAACTGGGAATGCCACAGGTCGGAGGCAGCTACTACACCCTCAGCGACGAGAACAATTACATGATATGGACCGCCCTCAAGAGCTGTCACGACCGTGGCTGGATATACAGGGGGCATGACTCGATGCCATGGTGCCCACGTTGCAGTACCGGCATCAGTCAACACGAGATAGTTACAGAGGGATACAAGGAGATTACACACACAACTGTATACATCCGCTTCCCACTCAAGGACCGCGAGGGTAGTCTCCTAATCTGGACCACGACCCCCTGGACCCTCACCAGCAACGTCGCCGTCGCCGCCCACCCTGACCTCACATATGTTAAGATCAAACACGTCGACGAAGTGCTCTACCTCAGCAGAGGGACCCTTGCCAGCGTCTTCACACAGAAAGGGAGCTACGAAGTCCTCGAGGAACTCAATGGCAAAGACATGGAAGGGTGGAGGTATTCGGGGCCATACGACGACTTCGAGATGCCTCAGAAGCTCGGCGTCCCTGAAGCACACCGCATAATAATGTGGGACGAAGTCGGGGAAACTGAGGGTACCGGTCTCGTCCACATCGCACCCGGTGCTGGCAAGGAGGACTTCGAGCTTGGTAAGCAAAACAAGCTCCCTGCCCCCGCACCTCTCGATGAGTACGGTGTGATAATCCCGGGATTCGGCTGGCTAACAGGCATACACGTCTATAACTCCGCAGAGACAATCTTTGACGACCTCCGGAGGCGCGGCTTCCTGCTACGCACTCAGAAGATCACGCACCGTTACCCGACATGCTGGCGCTGTGGCTCAGAGCTCGTCTTCCGACTCGTTAACGAGTGGTTCATAAGAATGGGAGAGAAGCTCGACAAGCCTTACGAGGAAGTCACGTTGGAGGAGAAGACGTGGAACCTCCGATACCAGATAATGGACTCTGCGAGCGCTGTCCGCTGGCTCCCCGAATTCGGTCTAAAACGCGAGCTCGATTGGCTCCAGAACATGGACGACTGGATGATAAGCAAGAAACGCTACTGGGGCCTCGCACTTCCCATATGGCAGTGCAGCTGTGGTTGGTTTACTGTAATAGGCGACAAAGAGGAACTAAAGAGTAAGGCGATCTCCGGTTGGGAGAAGTTTGAAGGGCACAGCCCCCACCGACCCTACGTCGACGCCGTAAAGATCAGATGCGAGAAATGCGGTGGCGTCGCTAGCAGGATACCGGAAGTAGGTAATCCATGGCTCGACGCCGGCATAGTCGGCTTCAGCACCCTTCGATACAGAAGTGACCACGTCTATTGGGAGAAGTGGTTCCCAGCCGACTTCATCACTGAATCCTTCCCCGGCCAGTTCCGCAACTGGTTCTATGCCATGCTCGCTGAGAGCACCATCCTGGAGCGTAAAACCCCGTACAGGGTCTGCCTCGGCCATGGCAGCGTTCTGGCCGAGGACGGCAGGGAGATGCACAAGAGCTCGGGGAACGCCATCTGGTTTGACGACGCTGCAGAGACCATGGGCGCAGACGTTATGCGCTGGATATACTGTGGGACAAAGCCGGAAAACGACGTTCTCTTCGGCTACACAAAGGCGAACGAGGTGAAGAGGATGTACTTCATGACGTTCTTCAACGTCTACAACTTCTTCACTATCTACGCCAACCTCGACAAGTGGACGCCAGAGCAGCAGCCAAAGAAGCTCTCGCAGCTCGACAGATGGATTATGTCCCGGCTTAACACGCTCGTGGTAAGCGTCACAGATTCAATGGAGGACTACGATGCCTATACACCGACACGGGAGCTCGAACGCTTCGTTGACGCCCTCTCGAAGTGGTACGTACGCAGGAGCCGGCGTCGATTCTGGAAGACGGAGGCAGACGACGAGAAGAAGGCCGCCTACGCGACCCTATACCAGTGTCTCAAGACCTTGATCTTCCTCATGGCACCCATAACGCCCCACGTCTCTGAAATCATGTACCAGCGCCTAGTAAAACTAACTGAGCCCTCTGCCCCCGAGAGCGTACACCACAACGACTGGCCGATTCCCGACAAGTCAGCAATAGACGAAGCACTCATGACTGAGATGGACCTTGCTATGAACGCAAGCAGTCTC
>MEZF01000077.1:6401-10881 GCA_001774245.1 Candidatus Bathyarchaeota archaeon RBG_13_52_12 | reverse complement strand
CGTCAAGCCTGTCCCTAAGATACTCGGTAAGAAACACGGTAAAAACTACACAGCGGTGGCTCAAGCCATCAAGGCAATGACTTCAGAACAGGCTGAGTCTATTGCTGGAGGAAACCCAATTACTCTCATGGTAAAAGGCGAACGAGTCAAAATACTTCCCGAGGAAGTCGAGCTTGAGTCGAAACCAATCGATGGCTACTCAATCATGGAGGAAAACGGTTTACTAATCGGCATCAATACCGCGATAGACGAAGCTCTGAGCAGCGAAGGACTCGCACGAGACGTTGTACGTAGAATACAGTCGCTACGCAAAGAGGCTAACTTCGACATAAACGACCACATAGAGACCTACTATCGTGGAGACCCAGAAATAATCGAGGTCTTTCAGGAGGAGGCTGATTACATAAAAGCGGAGACACTATCAGACTTACTCCATGAAGGCGCACCCCCCGGAGATACCAAGACTGGCGATTACGAGATCGGAGGCCTCCAGCTGCTACTTGGCCTCCGCAGGATGTAGCCCCCTCAGCGTCACCTTTATCAACTCCCCCATTTGCTTAATCCGTGATTCAATATGCCCGGAAAGAAAAGCCTAAAGAAGATGGAGAAGACCCAAGACACCGAGGCTCCGAAAGAAGAAAAAAAGAAGGAAAAGATAGTCGGCAGCGTCGACGCGCTCCACGCTAACAGCCCCGAACTCATGGACGCGATGAAGAAGATGAAGGCTATAACGCCTCCTGCGGTCGCTAGTCAGTTCAACCTAAAGGTCAGCGTCGCTAAGAAGATGTTAGAGGAGCTGAATGCTAAAGGGTCGATAAAGCTCGTGGCTCATACGAACAACGTGAGGGTTTACGCTCTCCCATCGAAACCCAGCTAAACTGGCACAACAATTATCCTAGAGCCGCTCTTCAGATTCTTGAAAATTTCTAGGTTTCCAGTCACACGCCCGATCTTGTTAACGGGGCCATAGGTCCTAGTCGCTTCTGGGTAAATGCAAAGGCTCCCTGTTCGAGGCCAGTAGGCGATCGTTCCTGCATCGACTTGAGTGACAGGCTTTTCTGCCCCCCTCTTCAACCCGAGAATAATGGAAACACAGCCATGTGCTGGAACTGTACGTCCATTTATAGGGAGCATCTTTAGTATGTCACCTACGGTAAGGGGGGCTGTCAACCTGTTGAGTTCGCCGGGAGCTTCACCTACCTCGGCTATCTTTATCCTGATCGGTGTCCTCGCTTGACTTTCACCCATGGATGAACCCCACTGCGTGCTTAACAATCTCCTCGGCCACTTTTATATTCGCAGCGAGGTTGAGGGCCTGCCAACCTGGGGAGCCGTTCACTTCAAGGATGACCGGACCGTCGGGCGACTCAATTATGTCGACTCCTGAGTAATCAAGCCCCATAGCCTTTGTGGCCTTGAGACCCAGTTCAAGCATCTCATCAGGCACCCTCTCTTCGACCATCCTCCCTCCCTGAGCAACATTGGTCTTCCACTTTCCCTCTGCCCTGTATTTGTATGCGGAGCCCACGACCTCGTCACCTATCACAAAGACTCTAATATCCCTCCCAGGGTTAGGCACATACTTCTGTAGTATTAGCGGCTGGCCATACCTGTCGAGCATCTTATAGGCGTTGTAAGCAAGGTCAGGATCGTTAAACCTGAGACTCCCCTTCCCCATGCTACTAAGTATGGGCTTGTAGACAAAATCCCCGTACTGTTCGGAGACACGGTACGCATCCGCCATGCTCTCTGACGTATAGGTTGTGGGGACGGGTAATCCCGCGGCTAAGAGAGTGTATTGTGTAGCGTACTTGTCTCTAGCCCGCCTGAAGGCGTAACAAGGATTGACTACTCTAATTCCAGAGACCTCCATGTGTTCAATCATACTGATCCTTCTCGTAAGTTGCTCACATGAGCCTGGACCGAAGCTACGGAGGAAGCATAAATCAAAATCGCTAACTTCTATGTCCCTTGCCCAAAACCTCGATCCATTCTGTGATACTTCGCTTGAAACCTCGGCGGTCTGTCCATCGATAACCTCGTGCCCCTGTTCCTTCGCGGCCTCGACAAGTTCTTCACTGTTTCGGCTTGCCACCTTGCCATAAAGGATCAGAACTTTCATTACGCCCGCAATACTCAGAGCGACATCCAGTAAATAAGTACAATTGATAACCCCTGGAACTCGCAAAGGAATATAACAAAGTGCTCCATCGATCCACCTATGACTAAGAAGATTCTCTATGTACAGACAAGTGGTGTCGATACACCCGAGAGACTCTATGCCCCATTCATTTTAGGGGCTACGGCGGCTGCGATGGGGATAGAGGCGACGATATACTTCGTCATAAAGGGAATTACCGTTGTGAAGAAGGGAGAAGCTGAGAAAATCAGGATCGGCGGATTCCCTAGCCTGAAGGATGTAATGGACCAGGCCGTTAAGGCGGGGGTGAAGTTGATGATCTGCGAGCAGAGCTGCATGCTCTTTAATCTACCACGCGGGAGTTTCGTTGGCGACGCAGGAATAGTGGGTGCGGCTACGCTAAACGATCTCCTCCTCGAGTCGGACGCTGTCCTAAGCTTCTAGATGATGAGCACACGCTCAGTGATGAGAAAAGCAGAGGCTATCACAATTGACAACAGATGTCTCATCAAAGATTAATGAATTAAGAAAGCCTGTTTCCATTTTCCATAATTGATGACTCTTATACCAGTAGCACGCGTAAAGATGAGTGCTGTGTATTAAGAAGTATCGAAACTACATAATGTTTTTAAGATCAGCATAATCTCTAGGTAGAGGCCAATTAGGTAGAGGTCAACTATGTCCCCCCTTCAAAACACGTTGCCAATGCTGCCAAGAATCAGCCCACTACAAATGCTCCTTCTCATACAACTCGATGCCTCGCCAAAGTACGGCTACGAGATGCTCAAATCCATAAAGGAGGCATTTGAGGGCGTCTGGGAGCTGAAGACTGGCACTCTCTACCCTGCTCTGAAGAGCCTTGAGAAGAGGGGTCTAGTCGAGACACAGAACCGGGATGGCGTCGACTTTTATCTCATAACCATAAAGGGGCGGAAATTTCTCCAGCTGATAGGCAAACATCAAGAGAGAAGCATGATGTTCAGCACACGATTCTTCACGATTCTGACTAAGTGGATGTCCCCTGAACTCAAGAAAAGTATTCTCAGTTCGTTGACGGTTTTCGCAAATGAGGATATAAATCTCGTGGGAGGCATCATCAGCTTCCTTGAAGAGGGCGTAGATAAAGAGACGAAGTTATTAGTGCTGAAACGCTTCCAGGCAAACTTCTCTAAAAGACTTGCTGAGCTCGATGCTGAGATCATAAAACTGGAGTCTGAACATCTTTGACGCTAGTAATTGAGACTAGAGACCTAGTCAAAGAGTACCAGCAGGGTGGCCGCCCTCTTCGGGTACTTAACAACGTCAACCTTCAGATAGAAAAGGGCGAATTCATGGCGATAATGGGGCCGTCGGGGAGCGGAAAGTCCACTCTTCTAAACATGTTGGGCGCCCTCGATCGGCCATCGTCAGGGAAGGTCCTCATAAATGGCACAGATATCTCCACTCTAAATGATAACCAACTCGCCGATCTTAGAAATAGAGAGATTGGGTTCATTTTTCAGCAGTTCAATCTTATCCAGAGGATGGATGCTCTCCACAACGTCGAGTTACCCCTCTCCATAAGCGGCGTGCCACATAAGAAGAGGGATGAGAGGGCGAAGAAGCTTCTCGAGACAGTTGGGCTCGGGGATAGGCTTGACCATAGACCTAATCAGCTCAGCGGCGGCGAGCAGCAGCGCGTAGCGATAGCTAGAGCACTTGCAAACGATCCACCTCTATTCCTATGCGACGAACTTACCGGTAACCTAGACTCCAAGACCGGGCAGGAAATAATTGTCCTTTTACGCCAACTTAACCAGGAACAGAGTAAGACCTTCGTTCTAATCACGCACGATCCAAACGTGGCTGAAGTCACCGATAGGCTACTCCAGATCCACGATGGAGAGATCGCAGGAGAGAAGAAATTCAAGTGATAAAAATGAATGTAAAGAAGAAGTACCTGATACCCATACTACTCGTCTGCCTCACGGCAGGCCAGATCGTATCAATTAATGCGGATGCCTACACCCCCCACCTCCAGGTCACGACGACAAACACGACCCTAACAGCCGGAAGCAAGGGCAACATCAGCATCAATCTGTATAATGGTGGAGACTATGACGTTACAGAGATTGAAGCATTGCTTAGCTCCACGACACCTGGAGTATCCATAATTAGCGGGTCACAAAAAGTTATCAACATAATTGAACGCAGCAAGTCAGCTGATTACGAAGTCCTCATCATGGTAGATCAGAATGTCGTTATAGGTGCTTATCCTCTTATAATGACACTCAGCTATCTGCGAGCTGGACGCGGGATTGTTACAGTGACGATCCCACTATCAATCATCGTTGAAAAACC
>MEZF01000077.1:330-6246 GCA_001774245.1 Candidatus Bathyarchaeota archaeon RBG_13_52_12 | reverse complement strand
CGATGCTAAGGGCCTGATCTCGCCAGTGAACCCGACCACGGTCTCTTTAGGCGATTTGACTGTGGGGGGATCGACTGAGTTCTCCTACATGTTGTTGTTAAGTGGATCCGCTACCGCCGGAGATATCCCCCTCACTGTCTCTATAAAGTACGTTGACTCGAAAGGCGTCCAGGGCACAGCTATTGAGACGATCACAGTCCCAGTTGAGAATCTAGTTCAGTTTTCACTAATGCAGGATCAGGGAATAGTCGCAAAGAGAGGTAGTACCCAAACCTTGGAAGCTGACCTTCTGCTCATTGGTACGGGTAGGGTGGAGTTCACACAGATCCAGGTATTAGCAGAACCGCCGGTAATACAGGTTGCAGGTAGTACGGAGTATATCGGTGCAATAGATCCGGATAGCCCAGTCCCATTCACGCTGAAGTTCGCTGTGAGTAACAGTTCAGTGACAGGAGATTATAACCTGACACTAAGAATCACTTATTTAAATAGTAGGAACATTCGGCAGAACGCAACAATCAGCGTTCCTCTCTCAGTTACTTCCAATACTACGAATGTGAATCCACCAGTAAGTGATGGTGGTATCTGGGGATGGATAAAAAGGCTATTCGGGCTCCAGTAGCAGGTGTAGACTCTTGAAGATCGAGGATGTCATCGGCACGGCATGGGATGGCGTGAAGTCGCGTAAGTTTCGCTTCACCCTCAACCTCATAGGCATCCTCATAGGCTGCGTTGCCATAACCGGACTAGTCTCGATGACTCAGGGAATGAATATATTTGTCTCAAGCCAGCTCGGAGCTGTAGGCGCTACCACGTTACAGGTAATACCCGGTAGTATGAGTTCTGGAGGTGGAGGCTTCAATATAGGTAGCTTTGCAAGAACGTTAACGTGGAAGGACCTCAACATCATTAAAAAGATCCCTAACGTCGAGTACGTCTCACCTGTTATTACAGGTGGATCTGGCAAGCTCACGGTAAAGGGGATAACTTATACTCGATCCATCTACGGTGTCAGTGATCAATTTTTCAAAATAAATAAAGCCATGGAACTCGAGTATGGCCGTACATTTCTCAACTCTGACTCAGCGGTAGCTGTGATTGGCCACAGCGTTGCTCAGCCCAAAGATGAGGATTTGCCCATATTCGGAGTCGGGGATCGAATACAACTCACCACAAACGTGAATGGCGTCGTGAAAGAAATGACCTTGAGGATCATTGGGGTTCTCAAGCAGACTGGCGGAACCTTCAGTCAAATCGATTCACTCATCATTATACCACAACAAACTTATGAGCAGATATTCGAAACAAGCGGTAGATTCACAATGATTTCACTCACTACCGATTCAACCGACAATATCGCTCAGGTCACTAAAGACATTAAAGCAAAACTGGATCAGATCTCAGTCATCACCGCGGCAACTGCTCAAGTTATGGTCGACAGGATTCTCGGAACCATCCAGGCAGTACTCGGTGGTATCGCAGCCATCTCACTTGTAGTTGCCGGAGTCGGAATAATCAACACGATGACAATAAGCGTTATGGAACGAACCAAGGAGATAGGGACTATCAAGGCGTTAGGCGGTAAAAGCCGCGATATTCTACTTATATTTCTATCTGAATCAATCCTAACCGGGATAGTTGGAGGCACACTAGGAGCCCTAGGAGGATTCGCACTAAGTATAGCTGTTGGTGCCTACATTGGATTAGCCCCCGACTTGAGCTTGAGCCTCGGATTATACGTCGTCGGCTTCTCAGTAGTGACCTGCGTCCTGTCAGGGCTATACCCGTCATGGCGCGCATCTAATTTGAGCCCAGTAGAAGCCTTAAGACACGAGTAAAAACAATCGTTGGTGCGGCCGCCGGGAATCGGACCCGGGTCACCAGCTTTCCCCGAAAAGGGTCGTGGGGGGCTGGCGTCTTACCAGACTGGACCACGGCCGCGCGTGATTACCAGAAGGGAAAGGCTCTCAATCTAATAAGTATGTCGAGGAACTCGCCCCATTTTACGTCTCATCATCGTACGCAAATTTTACCAGAAAAAGAATATATATTGAATGATTAAAGCAAAACCAAAAACAGTTAAATACGCTGTTTGTCCTATTGGCTAAACGCTTAGGGCCATGGGCCTGTAGCTCAGCAAGGAAGAGCGTCGGCCTTTTAAGACCCGAGGGTCGAAGAAAGCCGTTGGTCAGGGGTTCAAATCCCCTCAGGCCCGCTCCGCCGGCTGGGAGATGAGATGAATGGCTGAGACGAGAGTACGGGAATTAAAGTACAGAATGATGATCACCGACCTTCTTAAGGTCGCCAGCGAGAGTCACACATACCAGGAGCTATCCGACTACCTCGGACTCAGCCCACCCATACTAAGTAGGTACATGAGGGGACATGTCCTACCGAGTTACGATAGGGCCCAGGGTCTCTACGAGAAACTGATGGAGATCACTGACATCAAGGCTGAGCTAAAAAAGAGGATTAACTTCGACGAAGAGGGATACTTTGATAACACGCCCTTAGTTGCGGAAATCACTTGGCTCAAGATCATGGCGAACTACGCTATGGAAAAGTTCGCTGGGCGCCGCGTGACGAAAGTGCTCACCGCAGCCGTCGACGGCATACCATGCTCAACTCTCGTTGCTAACCTCCTCGACGTAGACCTCCTAATAGCTAAGGAGACTAAGGAAGTCGGGATCAACGAGTTCCTCGAGGAGTCGTTCATACCCAAAGGCTCCGCCATGCGGAAGACGATGTATGTCCCTAAAACCTCACTCAAGAAAAAGGACAGTATACTCATAATCGACGACGTTGTCCGATCTGGCGAGACGATTAAGGCACTGGTTGATCTAGTTAGAAATCAGCGGGCTGACATCGCTGGCATCTATATTCTAGTTGCGGTCGGCGACGAGTGGAAGAAAGACCTCGGGGAGATCATCAGCAAGGAGTCCTTCGAGGTGCTCATAGAGCTCTGAGCTTCAACAACGTTTTTATGAATCAACCCCGGCTAAGTTGAGGCGATGCGATGTTCAATCTAATCACCCTGAAGGACACCATTAGGATAAGTCCGTCTAAGTTCAACCAACCACTCGACGCCGCAGCTTACGAGGAGTTACGCGGCAAATACGAGGGGCTCGTCGATGAGGACCTTGGCTATGTCATCTCAGTAATCAAGGTCGAAGTCAACCCCATAGGTCGCATCGTCCCTGGTGACGGTGGAACCCACCACCAGGTTACATTCAGCATCATGACGTTTTTCCCCCAGTTACAGGAGATCGTTGAAGGTGAGGTCGTTGAGGTCGCCGACTTCGGTACCTTCCTAAGGATAGGTCCAGTAGACGCACTACTTCACGTCAGCCAGCTCATGGACGACTTCATAAGCTATGATGAAAGGCAGGGAATCCTTCTCGGAAAAGAAAGTGGACGTACCATTCAGAGGGGTGACCTCTTCAGGGTAAGAATGGTCGCTGTCAGCTTCCCTAAAGGGCGTAGCTCTGGGAAGATTGGTGTAACCGCTCGCCAGCCTATGCTTGGGAAGATCGATTGGATCAACAACGAGGTTAAAGCTATGGAGACTCCCAAGGAGGAGAAGAAGAAGTAATGCCAGCAAAAGCATGCAGAACCTGTAAAGTCATAACGACAGAGAACGCCTGCCCAGTCTGTAAAGGATCAGAACTAAGTGAAGACTTTCTCGGTTTCGTAATAATACTTAACCCCTCTAAAAGCCAGCTGGCGGAGAAAATGAAAATCAAAGAGGCGGGCCAGTACGCCCTCAAGATCCGGTAAAAAAACCGATCCAAAACTTCTTCCGATCAATACTCTGCTTCTTCCAGAATCCCTTCGTAGCGAACTCAAGACTCCCTTGGGAGAACTGTACCGAGGTGAGCCAACTGAGACCACTGCTAAGCTAAGGGATAAACTCATGGTCAAACCTCCGCTTTTAGCTGTCGTCGGTGACTTTGTAGCAGCAAATGTCATTGCCGCGGGATTATTCCCAGACATAGTCGTTGTGGATAACAAGACACTCCGTGTACAGATCAAGCCTGTTGTACATGGCTTGAAGGAGGTCAAGGTCCCTAACGAGGCAGCCACCATCAATGCCAAAGCCTGGCTCGCTCTTCGGACTGCGGTAACACTTAAAAGGAGGGTGGCTGTAGTCGTGGAAGGTGAAGAGGACCTTCTGGTCCTCCCGCTGTTGGCTGAGATGCCTCTCGGCTCGGTGATAGCCTACGGCCAGCCCCACGAGGGGCTAGTGGCAGTGACCGTGTCCGAGGAAAGGCGGGACTGGGCGAGAGGCTTCCTAAACCGAATGGAGATGAAGAGACAGTGAAGCTGGAACTGACGTCAACTAAGATTAACAAAGTTATTGGTAGGAAAGAGCTTTCCTTTAAAATCGCTGAAGCCTCCACTCCGAGCAGAGCCGATGTGAGGCGCGAGATCGCGGTCTTGATGAGAACCGAGCCCGATAACGTCTACGTCCGCGTATTAAAGACCAAAGCAGGCACCAGAGTTACCACTGGTACAGCAAACGTATACAACGACGCCACAACTGCGATGGCAGTTGAGCCCAAATATATAATCACCAGAAACAAGGGGAAAGAGGCCGCTAAGGCGGAAAATAAGCCCGATATAGCTACTGAGGAGGAGAAGAAGTAATGTCTCAAAAAGCCGGTGATAAGAAACCCACCGAGAAGAAGCCTGCGAAAGCAGCCGACTCGATATACAAGAAGTATGAGATCAAGGACGGCAAACTAGAACGGAAAAGACCCTTCTGCAACAGGTGTGGGCGCGGTTATTTCATGGCTGACCACGGCGATCGCTACACGTGCGGGAACTGCGGATTCACCATGTTTAAGTCTAAATCCTAAATACTTTAACCCATTTATGCTTGTCATTTATCCGCGTGAGATGCGTGCTTATAGTAAATTATATAACTAATTTTCTCTCGATATAAACTAGGTTCTAATACAGGAAAAAACGGTTTAGAACCTTGGTGAAAAACATGTTAGCGATGTACTTGATTGACCTGGAGGGGACTTCCTCAGAGCGAGAAAAAAGAATAAAGGAATACTCGGAGACTCTAAAGAAAGCATGTGAAAAAGCGAAATGCAAGTTCATTGGCCAGTATGGAGCTGCAAATGACAAATATCACTATATGATTTTGATAGAAGGCGAGACTATGGCAGATTTAACGAAGCCATACATGTCAACGAAGCGCCCAGAGTGGCTATGGCACATCGAGTGGAAATTCTACGGGTAAAACTAAATGCAAAGATTACCCCCCTAAACCCTCCTTTTTTTAAATTAAAATCACGCACGCGTCATAAATCATCAAGCATATCTCTCAGAACCTTGTTGAACTCCTCGGAGTTCTACAGCATCACGAAGTGTTCTCCAAGGAAGCCCACGTCTTTAGACGTGGGAGGAATTAGAGGCGGATGAAAGTAGTGAATGTAGATATTATAAATATTGAGAATTGGAATCAATAACCAAATGCTTCTTACGTTGAAGGTTAAGCTACAGCCAACCAGGGAACAGAGGCAGAAGCTACTCAGAACCATGGAAACCTTCAACCAAGCCTGCGACGACATATCAAGGGAAGCCTACGAATCCAAGACATTCAACAAATACAAGCTACAGCACCAACTATACCACCGAATCAGGGAACAGTACAAGCTACCAGCACAGCTAGCCATCAGAGCCATAAGTAAGGTAATTGAAAGCTACAAAGTCGAGAGACGGCACTATCACGCCTTCGATCCTCACGGTGCAATCGTCTACGACCAGAGGATAATGAGCTTCAAAGGACTCGATAAGGTGAGCATAGCTACCCTTGATGGAAGGGAGACATTACCTATTCTGATAGGCTTCTACGCGAAGCTCGATCAGCGTAGAATCCAGGGACAAGCTGATCTACTCTTCATC
>MEZF01000077.1:0-286 GCA_001774245.1 Candidatus Bathyarchaeota archaeon RBG_13_52_12 | reverse complement strand
GCCGCCCCTGACGCCCGAGGGCTACCTCGGTGTGGATCTTGGAATCGTTAAGCTGGCGACGACGAGCGATGGGGTATCCTATTCAGGTATTGAGGTTGAATCCGTGAGGGTGCATTACGCTGGGTTGAAGGCGGTGCTTCAGAGGGTTGGATCGGAGAGCGCTAAGAGGCATCTGAGGAAGCTGTCGGGGAGGGAGAGGCGATTCAAGAGGCAGACGAACCACGTGATCAGTAAGGAGTTGGTGGCCGTTGCTAAAGGCACGAGGAGGGCGGTTGTTTTAGAGGAT
>MEZF01000076.1:13433-13551 GCA_001774245.1 Candidatus Bathyarchaeota archaeon RBG_13_52_12 | reverse complement strand
GTTAGCTTGTAAACCAGCAGGATGTGTGGGATCTGGGCGGTTATCGCCATCATACCAGCCATTATCTCCATTACCATTTCCAGCAGAAACAAAAGTTACCTGTTGTTGAAGTATTGCA
>MEZF01000076.1:12746-13403 GCA_001774245.1 Candidatus Bathyarchaeota archaeon RBG_13_52_12 | reverse complement strand
ACGTTGCTGAATGTGTAGCTGGTAACGGCGCCGACGGGTACTCCGTTGACTAGGACGCTCGCCACCTGGTAGCCGGTGTTCGGCGTGATGGTGAAGGTCCGACTCTGGCCCTGGGTCACCTGCACGCTGCCAGATGGGGATATTGCCCCGTTTACCCCAGCCGAGGCAGTGATGGTGTACTGGTTGCTGAAGGTGGCGGAGATCGTGTGGGCTGCTTGGACGTTGCTGAACGTGTAGCTGGACACAGCCCCAACGGATGAGCCATCAACCAATACGCTGGATACGTGGTATCCGGTGTTCGGCGTGATGGTGAAGGTTTGACTAACCCCGTAGTTCACAGAAACGCTACCGCTCGGCGAGACTGAGCCACCCGACCCAGCGGAGGCAGTTATGACGTACTGGATCACGCTGAAGGTGGCGGAGATGGTGTGATCGGCCTGGACGTTGCTGAATGTGTAGCTGGTAACGGCGCCGACGGGTACTCCGTCGACTAGGACGCTCGCCACCTGGTAGCCGGTGTTCGGCGTGATGGTGAAGGTTTGACTGGACCCGTAGTTGACGGATATACCACCACTGGGCGAGATAGATCCTTCTGAGCCGACTGAGGCGGTGATTGTGTACTGAATAAAGGTGAAGGAGGCGGAGAATGTGTGATCA
>MEZF01000076.1:7680-12154 GCA_001774245.1 Candidatus Bathyarchaeota archaeon RBG_13_52_12 | reverse complement strand
CACTCTGAAATCTTAATCCAGCAAAAGGCAGCGTCGTTGAGGTTCTTCCCTGTCCAGGTATATTATTATCGTATGACATGACCTCGGCATCGTTAATGTACACGTTACTTATTGTCACATAGGTGGGGCCAGCGTTTTTTACTTTGAGTCCAATTATCCAAGTGTCATCGTCGTAACTGCAGTTTTTACTCAAAATTTCCACTAATTCGGCATTTTGATTAGAACTCACTATTCCTTGTAGCCAATAGGCTGTCGCGACTGCTAGAGTGATTGCTACCGCTACCAGAATCACCGTTGCAATTACGGGGCTAAGTGCATGCCTTCTATTTGACTTAGGGCTCAATCACGGATTCAAGGTTTTGTGAGAGTCAATATGATAACTACTTTATGGACTTCCAATCTATACATGAACCATATTATTTTTTAATGATTATTAAATCAGGATTAACCGAGAGCTACTATTTGATCCATCATGTGTGGTGACCAGTCAAACGTCTCCTATCCATCTATTGTTTGAGAACATCCATATAATGTTCCTAGTTTTGCTGTCTCGTGCTAGGTACTCATCACCATAGCCAAATGGTACTCCTCGCCGATGCCCGGCTTCGGGTTGATCAGCCGAGTGCGCTAAATACTTTTCAAAAGCTACGATATGACTAGACCAGGACGAGTCGGCTTGCCCATCAAATTAGTCGTCTTCGATGTAGAGGGAGTTCTCATACCGAAGAGGCGCTTTCTGCTATTCGAGGCAAGCAGAGGTCACAGCTTAACATTCTTTATTAAATTCGCAATAGTCGGGATCCTGTACTCCATAGGCGTGCTCTCGCTGGAGCGCTCCCTAAGAGTACTCTTCAGATCACTTAAGGGAAAACAGATGGGGGAATTATCAGCGGAATTCAGACGACTCCCACTCATGCCCGGGTCCGAGGAGCTCTTCGACGAGTTAAAGACCCTGGGGTATAAGACTGCGTTAATTAGCTCGGGGCTGCCTGATACCTTTGTAGCTGAATTAGCTGAGCGCCTTGGGGCAGACTACTCATCGGGAATACAAGTGGAGACAATAGACGGTGTCCTCACGGGCGAAATTTCAGGAAAAGTGATAAAGGAAGTAGGTAAAGTAGCGGCTCTTGAGGAGATAATCTCGCTTGAGGGGCTGTCCTCAGAGAGCTGCGCACTAGTAGCTGATGACCTCAACAACATGCAGCTTCTGAAGATCTGTGGGCTGAGAATAGGGTTCAACCCAGACTATATGATTAGCAGAAGGGCAGACTACGTAGTAAAGGAAGACCTCTCAGAAATCCCACGTATACTCACCGGAGGGGTGATGCTCGAAAACCGTATTTCAACCAGCAATGTATTACGAGAGTTGATTCATGCCAGCGGGCTGCTAATCCCATTCCTCTGTATCTATCTGTTCAATAATATCATAGTTGCGACACTGCTGTTCATGGCTGTATTCATTTACTCCGTTTCCGAGTTGTTAAGGAACTTCGGCACCAACGTACCCATAATCTCCAAGATCACCCTACGGGCCGCTGACAGATCGGAGCTTCATGAGTTCAACACCGCCCCAATATTCCACGCACTAGGCATAGCCCTATCCCTACTCATATTTCCAGCAAGAATAGGATACGCCGCAATAGCCGTGCTAGCGCTCGGAGACAGTTCCGCCTCCCTGCTCGGTAAGAGATTTGGGAGAAATAGGATCCCATTCAATAAGGGGAAGAGCATCGAGGGCTCAATAATCGGTCTAATCATCGGTTTCCTTGGGGCGTTGTTATTCGTGGATCCGATAACCGCTTTAGTAGGCGCCGTGGTGGGCATCTTGATCGAGGCACTCCCCTTACCCCTCGACGATAACTTGCTGATGCCACTGGCAGCCGGGATATCGATGACTCTTCTCTGAAGGCATCCAAAAGGGTTAACTTGTCTCCGCATAAAGTCCTCAGGGATAAGTGCGAGTTTATTGATGATGCGCAAGTCCCCTTCAGATAAAGTTGCTATCAATTAATAAGAGTAAGTTACAAAAAAAATATAAACTAAAACCACATTTCTAAATTAAGACACCTTAAGGAGGTTCTCGAGATAAACGCCAACAGAGTCTATTATCTCCAATTGATTAAACCCCTCATCTTGATATCTTTACTCGTACTCTTTAGTTACCTAACCTTCAAATCAATCGCAGAATTTCAATAAAAAGATAGTTTAATCACTCGCGTTTATTTGAGCAGGATCACGTTAAGCTCTTTGAGGTCCGTTAAGCTGTTTATCTTCACTATCCTGCCTGAGATGGTGTAGAGGTAGTCTCCGATGTAGAGGCTCCTCTCAACCGAGTATTCACTATCGAACCAGTAGCCGCTCTTCAGCAGCGCATCACCCTGTAGGTGTGTGATCCTTCCGCGCAGAGTTATGCCTCTGAGGGATACGTCGAATACGTAGGCTCCCTGGTAGACGTAGTCACCATAAGCGTTGGCTGGAGGGGAACCACCGTACTGGTCAGGGCTTATCTTCGCCTCGAGTATGGGTATTACAAGTAGGCTCCTGTCTCTGCTAAATAAGAACGCCCTGTGGTCGCTCAGAGCCGGGGAGTCCGTCCCCCTGTCACCCACCTCGATCATGGCTTCCTCCCTCGGGTTCGAGACATCCGTCACATCGAAGAGGCTTATCTTGATGCCTTGGTACCAAGCGAAGTCGCCCTCCTTGGCCTCGACTGTGTTCTTACCCAGACCTATAACATGGTTCTCGTCAAATGGGTGGAGGTAGTTACTGTAGCCAGGGATCTTGAGCTTACCTAAAATATTTGGATTACTAGGGTCTGAGAGGTCGATGACGAAGAATGGATCAACCTTCTTGAAGGTGACTAGGTAGCAGCGGTCCCCAATGAACCTGGCTGAGTAGATGTCTTCCTTGGGTGCGAGGCCCTCCAGCTTGCCGACAGTTTTCATGTTCTGGTCTAGGACGTAGACTGCGCTGCTCTGGTCGGCTGTGGTACCACGTCTCCACCCCCACCAGAGGCGTCCAGTTGTGGTAGCGACTCTGAAGTAGCCATCGCTCTCATCCATGCTGAACTGGTTTAGGACCCATCCCGGTACCGTGCCCTCTGCTACCGGCTTGATCATGCCGTTTGCTAGGCTGATCTTGTGGATCGTTGTGTTGCTCCACTTACTCACTGTAATGTACAGGTTCTTCTGGCTGACGTAGACCGTGCTACTGAATCCCAGCAGCAGGTTTTCGCTATGCAGCGGGACCTCAGGGTGCTGGGTGTTGATGCTCATTATGGTCGTGTAACTGTAGGATGGCTCTGAGCTGTTCCTATAGTATAGTATGTCTGTTGGCTGGATCTGGTATGTCTCCGAGCCGTCCTGAATCATTGGTGGCTGTGCTTTTGCCTCGATCAGCCACGCGCCCTTCTGGGCTATGATGTAGACGTAGTTTCCGATCATCCTGCTGGTAACGTAGTTACCCTCAAGTTTGATGTCCCTCTCAAGGGTTGGCTTCTCTCTGTCTGAGACGTCGTATACTCGTATGTTTGTCGTCTGTATAATTGGGATTGGTGGCATGATGCTAGGCATCTTCGTTGATGGCTCAACGCTGAATGCCGTATTGTTCTGGCTGAAGACTACGAGTTTATCGCCCGCGACGTAGAGGTCCCCGACTTGCGCATTGAGGTTGATCCTTGATAGGAGCTTCGCCTCGCTCGGTGGGTAGGCGGAGACTATGTAGATGATTGTGCCTCGTGCAATGTAGAGGTGGGCTCCGTCCGTCTTTACCTTGTCTGCCTCGTCGACGCCCGCTACCTGAACGTTAGTGCCAGAGTAATCAAGTCCACCGATTGAGGCGTCAGTCTTCACGTTCGGCGCAGCCTCCATCACGTAGAATCTCTGAGCCTGCGTCGAATCCTTCAGGTAAGTTGCTAGCTCCGACGCGGAGCTGAACCTTTGGAGGCTACCGAATCCCTCCTTAATTTCGGGGAGGCTGGTAAAGACATCGAACTGGAGAGTAGAGCCAATGATCAGGCTGCCGCAGACTACCGCGAGAATCGCGTAGGTTGCAAGCTTGACACTGTAGGATGACATATGTACCTATCTGTATGGCCGTCTCTCCAGACTTAATCCTAGGGTTTAGAACAACGAGGTGAGTCTGTTCGTAATCTTTGAACAGGTTCGCATTTGAATAATCTCTATCCCTAAATCCCATACGTATGAAAACCAGATAAAACAGTCTTAAACCAAATCTCCTCAATAAATTGAAAATATATTATATTTCCATGACCTAACATCGAAGCCATGGAGAAAACCGAGCCAAGTATCGCCCTCGGGGCGATACACCGTGAACTCATGGCTGTCTGCAGCGATAAGATGAGGGAAGGGCAGTCGAGGTACTTCAAGGAGAAAGTCAGGTTTCTAGGTTGTAGCCTCCCTCAATGCAACATAATCGCTGGCAAGTGGGCTAAGAGACTCAAAGATGAGGGATG
>MEZF01000076.1:7316-7575 GCA_001774245.1 Candidatus Bathyarchaeota archaeon RBG_13_52_12 | reverse complement strand
TAGGGAGAGTGACTTCAGCACCTTCGAGAGGTGGCTGAGTGAGTACGTTAACAACTGGGGGCACACAGACTCGATAGCCCCTCACATATTCGGCGAACTGGTCGAGAGATACCCCAACCTGAGTGAGGGGATATTCAAGTGGACGAAGTCCCCGAACCGATGGATGAGGCGAGCTTCATCCGTCACATATGTTCTCCACGCCAGACACGGAAAATTCCACGACGTCGTCTACAAGACCGCAGACGCTCTCCTGGGCGAT
>MEZF01000076.1:6898-7171 GCA_001774245.1 Candidatus Bathyarchaeota archaeon RBG_13_52_12 | reverse complement strand
CAGGCAACAGGAGCCTTGTCCTAGGGAGATCATAACCTCAGCGGCGAATGTATACCTCACCCGAAGAAGTAAAGCCACAGAGTATACACCGCTATGTTGATCGCCGTAACTACGACGCCACGCTTGAGGAAGGAGGTGAAGCTAAAGGACTTCCCCGTACGGTTCTCAGCAGCCTCGATGATTATCACGTTACTCGCGGCTCCGAGTATCGTCAGATTACCCGCAATCGTCGACCCCGAGGCGAGCGCCAGCCATGCATACCTGTGACTCCCA
>MEZF01000076.1:4798-6867 GCA_001774245.1 Candidatus Bathyarchaeota archaeon RBG_13_52_12 | reverse complement strand
AGAGCTTCACCAGTGGCACGTTACTGAATACTTGGCTGAGGACCGTACTGAGTAACATGATGTTCACTATAGCTGAACCCCTATCCAGGGGACTCGGAGCCGGGAGCAAGTCGAGGAAGATATTAGCAGCTCCCGACTGCCAGAGGCCCCCCATGACTATGAACATCGCCATGAAGAAGACTATGCTGCTCCAATCAACCTGCTGGAGGAGAGCCCTCTTCTCCACGGTGAAGGCAAATAATGGAACTGAGGCAAGGAAGGCCACGATGCCAAGGTGCTCCGTGTGTGCCAACCCGAGCAACCCGAAGGCGTCGTTGAGGATGAAGCCTCCAACGGCCAGTGCGAGGCAGCACCCGGAGACCTTGGCTAGGGTCATGTTAGTGATGTGCTCCTCTTCGATGACAACCATTTTCTTATCAGAGTCTTTCTCATCCCTCTTGAGGGTGAACCAGAGGAAGCCCGCGACAACTGCGAGGTTAATGAGCGTTGGAACCGATAGCGTCCCTACGAAGCTCAAAAAGGGTGCTCCGATGCCCGACTGGCTCGCTATGAGCATGTTCTGAGGATTTCCAATCGGCGTCATCACGCTCCCCACCGTGATCGAGAAGGCTAAAGCGATCAGAAGATCATCGAGTGGCAGCAGCATCTGCTTTACAATGGTGATCACGATCAGGGTCCCCACGATTGCCATGGTATCGTTCACCGTCAAAGCGGAGAGGAACCCCATCAGGAAGACGAAGGCGATTAGAAGCGACCTCGGATTCTTGAAGGGGGAGAGGGCCCGGTACATCATGTAGCCGAGTAACCCGGATTTCTCGACACCAGCAACGATTCCGAACATCCCGATGAGGAAGAAGACGACGTCGAAGTCAATCGACCTGTAGGCGTCTGATACACTGATCACACCGGTTAATATCATCAGCGCCGCCCCAATCATCATCGTCGACCAGATGGGAAACTCCAGACCTCTGACTCTGCGCAGGATTACCAACACCAGAACAAGGAGGAAAATGAGGAGCGCCACGATGTTGTTAGGTATTGAAACGGCGCCGATATTCACTTTGCTTCACCGCTCTATGACCAAGCGATTTGTAGTGTGTTTCTTAAATCACTTACTCGTGGTCGCCGTTGTTTCCGAGCGCGTTCATGAGCCAATGCGAGGGGTCTGGGTAAACCCACCTTTCTCCATAACGCCTCAACTATAGATGCAGCATTCCCAAGCGATACCATGTGTCCAACAGAGACAATAATGGGAGGTCCTCCGTCAAGCCTTACTCCAACTAGGGAGCCGTCGAGGAAAACGTCGGATATCCCCTCTCCTCTTCTCTTGACCTCGCCGATAAGGAGACTAGTGGACACTCCCAAGATCGGCTTGTCCAGCTCTAGTCCAAGTTGGGATGCTAAGCCTAGACGTCGTGGGTGAGCCACGCCGTGGGCGTTTACCATGAGGACATCGAAATCCAAACCGCGGACAACCGCCGCTAGGGCTGGGCCCTCCCTATAGTAGAAGTAGCTAGGGACGTAAGGGAAGCACGCCTCATACTCAGCTGACCCTTCTGACACCACGCGTCCAGACCGGTCAACGACCACACACGCTGCGTAGGCGCGGTCCCCAACGTAAGCAGCATCAACCCCAGCAATCTTCTCCCAGTCAACGATCACATCTTCCTCGATGATCAGCTTCGCCAACTTGGCCTGCTTCTCGGCTAGCCTAAGGAGGGGCTTATCTGTCTGAAAAGAGGTGAAGGGGTTGCTCCTCTTGTTTACTTTATCCGCATATCTCAGAAAATCGGGTCGGAACAGGCTGTCACGAATAGCTGGTGCAGATGCGGGGTCGCCCATGGCCTGCGACAGCTCGAGGACAGTCGTATAAGCGTCATCTGGGACCTGATCTAGCAGCCGTCTGAGCTCCTGATAGAAGTCCAGATGTCCCCTCCCCCTCGCGAGAGCCTCTAGTTATGTTTGCGGTCTGAATGTTGGTTTGACCGTCACTTGACTGATTGAACCTGATCTCCAGACTGCGAAGACGACGTCGACGTTGGGTGAGACAAACTCTTCAACGTAGGCTG
>MEZF01000076.1:239-4791 GCA_001774245.1 Candidatus Bathyarchaeota archaeon RBG_13_52_12 | reverse complement strand
CTCAAATGTGTTGGTGTTATGGCCATTAATTGCAAGTATTATGTCTTTAGCCTGGTTACCCTCCTTACCGTTAGCATCCTGCGTGTAGACGGATTTCTGGAGGCCGGCTCTCTCAGCGGGATAGTCTGGAGTTATGTCGATTATGAGCAGCCCGGTCTGGTCAGGCGACACGTTGAAGATGTTGTAGTAATCAATGTTGTCACGGTTTAGCTCCAGGATCGTGAATCCGAAATATGGGTGTTGGTAGTACCCCTTTTCGATTAATGAGTCAGTAACCCGCTTAATGATGTTTGATGGTACGGCGTAGTTGAAGCCAAGTAGCCCGGCATTAGTTATCCCGTATCCCTTGCCGTCGAGACCCAGTAGGGCTCCTCCCGAGCTGCCGGGCGCTATTGTGAGGTCTAACTGAATCTCGTTGACGACGAGTGGTATATCCTCGAGGTCGATATTGACGTTTACCTGGCTCACGTAGCCTGTGCTTAGACTTCCACTTACACCAAATGGATTCCCTATGGTGATTACTGATTGCCCTATGAAGCATCTCGAGGAGTCTCCAAGCTGGAGTGGTTTAACGCCCATGGGTACTCTGGCCGGCTGTATTACCGCGAGGTCGGAGTTGCCGTCGAGACCCAGTAGGGCTCCTCCCGAGCTGCCGGGCGCTATTGTGAGGTCTAACTGAATCTCGTTGACGACGAGTGGTATATCCTCGAGGTCGATATTGACGTTTACCTGGCTCACGTAGCCTGTGCTTAGACTTCCACTTACACCAAATGAATTCCCTATGGTGATTACTGATTGCCCTATGAAGCATCTCGAGGAGTCTCCAAGCTGGAGTGGTTTAACGCCCATGGGTACTCTGGCCGGCTGTATTACCGCGAGGTCGGAGTATGCATCGAGACCCACCACGGTTGCTTTACTCGTCGTCCTGTTGTAGTATTCGACCTCGATGTCTTCCTGGTTTTCAATGAGGTGCCAGTTGGTCACTATGTGGTTTTTGTCGTCGATCAGGAAGCCAGATCCTGAGAATTGTGGTGTTCTTATGAGTACGACAGACGTCCGCGATTCATTATAGATCTTTGCGGGTGTTTCGCTTAAGTGCTTGTCAACGGTCGTCGTTAGGGAGGAAAGGTCTATGGAGGACTGTTCTTGTTGCTGTTTTAGTTCTAAGAGCCTTGAGTTTGTTGCGTCGTTTTGGTCTTTTAACTCGTTGAAGTTGTTTTCTATTGTCTGATCGATGGTTGTGATGTTAGTGTTGATCTTCGTGAGTTTTTGCTGAATTAATTCTAGCTGTGCTTGGTTGCTTTCGTTTACTTTTTGCTGATTTGTTTGGTTATTTAATATTAGATACATGTTGGCTCCTGATAATAGGAGTGAGAAAACACTTAGTATAATGATAAGACTGTTAGTCTTGCTATACATGATTGAAACTCAAAGCTAAGGTAACTTAACATTTACTCAATCAGATGACAAGCGCGCGAGACACCCTTGAGTAGATGCAAAGATAGTTATGTAACGTTAGGGTTTTAGTACAATTCTTATTATTTATTTATGTAGTTTTTCAGGGTGTCGAAGAGCTCCAAGTTCTTGTGGGGGAGCATGAGGGCAGCAGCGAACTCTCCACTGAATTCCTTGCTTGCCGCGAGTTCGATGTATTCTACTTCTCTCGCAATCCTGTCGGCTAAGTGCAACGCCTTCCTGGATTTTAGGGTAGCTTCTGCCCCTGCGTGGGCGGCGTTCCCGATGAAGCTGATCTTTGAACTGGGGACGTCTGGGATCAGGCCGATGAGCCTAACATTTTGGCGATTCAGGTTTTTTCCGAAGCCGCCAGCAATCAGGATCCTGCTGAGCTCTCCTCTGGCTACTCCCCTCCTCCGCATCAGGGTGGAACAACCGGTGTAGATTGCGGCCTTGGCGAGCATCACCTCGTTTATGTCCCTCTCAGAGACCGTGATGTCTCTGCCTGTGCCGCTTTCCCCAGCGTTTACGATGATGAACTTCTTGACCCCATTTATTTTCTTTAGTCTCGGTGTCTCGACCTCTGAATTGAATTTCCCGAATCTATCTATTAGGCCCTCCTTGAATAACTCGGCTATGACGTCGATTATCGCTGATCCGCATAGCCCCACCGGCTTCGTGACTCCTAAGACTCTGTATCCGACTTTGAAGCCGCCTCTTCTGATCGTGACGCTCTCCAGCGCGCCCTCGACAGCCTTCATTCCGTGCTCGATGTGTACGCCTTCGAACGCGGGTCCAGAGGCGCATGAGCAGCACGTTAACCCTTCTCTGTCTCTCAGGATGACCTCGGTGTTGGTTCCTATGTCAAGGAGGAGGGCGGGTGCTCCACGGCGGTGGAGGTTGCTGTATAATATGTCACCCACTGCATCTGCTCCCACGAAGGCGTCGATTATCGGTAGAAAGTGTGCGATAGCATTGGGATTGATACTAAGACCGATTTCAGCCCCCCGAATGCTCATGGATTCCCTTATCGCTGGTGTGAATGGTGACCTGGCAAGGTATTTTGTGTCTATGCCTAGCGTGAGGTGATGCATAACAGTGTTGCCAACGATCACAGCTTCGTAGACATTGTAGGGATCGACGTCGGCTTCCTTACACACTTTCTCCGTGAGGTCGTTGATGCCTGCGATAATTGTGCGTTGAAGCTGTTTGCCATTATCACCTCCAGCCTGTGAGTACGTCACCCTAGTGAGGATATCCTCGCCGTAGGCTATCTGCGGGTTCTCAACCGATCTGTCGGCTACCCTCACCCCGTTAGTCAAGTTCAGCAGGCTGCAGGTGATTCTTGACGTGCCGACATCGATTGCGAGTCCATACATTGTTGCCCGGGTGTCACCTGCTTCGACGGAGATGACCCTTTCCTTATCCCAGAGAACCGATGTCACCGCTTCCGATTGCCGAAGGGTCTCGGGTAGCCCGGCGATTACATTGTAGTCTAGTTCGATCTTTGTATGTCCATGAATGCGTTTGATGCCTGCTAGAAGTCTCTCGGAGTCGGACCGCCTGTCACTGATGCTAGGTTGCGTTACTTCAACCCTAACCTTTGACGCGGCAGGCTCGAGTTTTATCTTTCTTTCTGATACTATCTCTGAAAATTGCCTCTTCCTAACCACGCTCTCCGATGGGATGACCACCGTAATGGGATCCGCGTCTTGTAGAAATCTCGCGGAGCAGGCGAGTCGGAAACTAGATTGGATTTTTTCATTTAGCAGTTTACACTCCTTAAGCGTGGCCGGGGTCAGTCCCCGTTGGTCCCTGACCTGAACCTTGCATTTTCCACAGATCTGGGTTCCGCCGCATTCGGACCTGATCCCCACACCAACACGGATGGCGGCGTCGAGAATCGTTTCATTGGGGTTTGCGTATGCCCTCAGACCGTATGGCTCGAACAGAACCTTAACAGTGGAACCCGTTTCAGCCCTCCTCCCAATTTCAATGAATGTTCCTAGTATCTGAAGCTGATACCCCGATCCTCGAGCTCCCTCTTCATCTTAATTTGCATGTCTGTGAACTGCTTTCTCGGCGTCAGCGTCTTCAATTCGTATATCTCATCGAACGTGTAGCCAGGGGGTCCCCCATCCGACTCTCGTGTTATTTTACCCTCATATCTGCTAAGCATCTCGTCCGCTATCGTTGATGCGAGGTCCCTCTTGATCCCAGCTAATGCGTAGGCAAGTTCGCCCCAGAACTGGTTCTCCAAGCCGCTGCCGAGGAGAGGCCTCACCTTGAATCTGCGGGCTCCCTGTGAGACGCCCTCCCTCCCGCAGGGGATAGCGGCACACTGGGCCGAGGTTATCTCCTGAAGCTGCATCTCCGTGCCTGGGCCCGCGTTTGTCATGGCGACGCAAGTGTTGATTATCTTGGTTTTCCTTGAAAGGGCCTGGCTCCCGATTGATGAGCCCCAAACGCATGGCCTTGTGACAAAGGCGCTGTAGTTCGGCGCCGAGGCTCTCAGGTATCCAAGAGCGTTGTAGCTCGAGCCTATGCCGATCTTGTAGACCATGATGGCCATGACGGCGTTGGCTATCGCTACGACGAGGGCGCCTTCGGGTCCACCTGCCCAGCCACCGATCATTCCACCGTTGTAAATATGTTTCACGCAACCGTAGTCATGGCTAAATGTGACCTTATTCAGGTTCTCGTAGTCAGTTTTAAGCTCAGGCATGATGGTTGCGACTATTCCATCGCTTCTCCTCAGCCCATCCACTGGGTCCGCTGCTGCGACGTTAGCGATTGCAGGTGTGCAGGCGGAGATGAAGTGTAAGCCGGGTCTTCCCGCCCTCCTCACAGCCTCCCTAACCCACGTTGCCATGGATCTGCCGGAGTGTGTCTCGAGGGGACTGCCCGACCTCACTAGACGGCCCTCGGAGGATTGGAGAGGGGGTCCAACATAGAATCCGTCTATAAGCGGCTCCTGAGCTATTGATTGGTAGAGTTTGACAAAGTTTTCCCCCTCGGGGAAGTTGCTCTCGATTACGCCGCCGCAGACTATTGTCGGTGGCTTTTTGTCTTCTACGCCTCTAAGGGTTAGCTGTCT
>MEZF01000076.1:0-231 GCA_001774245.1 Candidatus Bathyarchaeota archaeon RBG_13_52_12 | reverse complement strand
CCCCTTCACCTACCGATGCCTCGCCTCGTAGCTCTCCAAGGCCTTCCTTGATCTCTGTGTCATCGAATCTGATCAGGCGACCCGAGTTAATGCAGTAAGACCCGACCTCTCTGAAGAGCTCAAGCCCAGCTTTCCATGCCTCATCGGCAAGTCCGTCATCGCTTGACACGGGTGTCCGTGATTCGTATCTTATGTCGTGCTCCTTAACCAGCCTTGTAGTGGTCCGAAAGA
>MEZF01000075.1:22315-22564 GCA_001774245.1 Candidatus Bathyarchaeota archaeon RBG_13_52_12 | reverse complement strand
AGAGACACTAGAAGTCACGTACGCGAGCACGCGCGAGTGAACACTCGTATGCTGTGAGCCATACATACAGTAAAACCAATTATAGTTGTTTGAGCCTTCATCACACGATCTTTATGGATGTTCTAGATACCTATCTTAAGCTCAACCAGAGGTCCAAGTCCCTCTATGAAAGGGCGTGCAGGAGCCTACCAAGTGGGTGTACGCGAAACGTGCTGTACACCCCCCCATTCCCGGTATACATGGCCCGAG
>MEZF01000075.1:19033-22267 GCA_001774245.1 Candidatus Bathyarchaeota archaeon RBG_13_52_12 | reverse complement strand
TCAACTTCAACAACACGACGCTGATCCTCGGGCACAACCACCCTAAGATTCTGAGGGCTGCTCGGGAGCAGCTTGAGAGGGGAACGGTTTTGGGTGCCCCCACCGAGCCAGAGGTCGCGCTGGCTGAGGAGATCTTAAGGAGGTTAGGCACTGAGAGGCTCAGGTTCACGCCGAGTGGCACCGAGGCTAACATCCAGGCGATTAGGCTGGCGCGGAGCTACATGGGTCGGGAGAAGATTGCGAAGTGCGAGGGTGCTTATCACGGGTCATGGGATACTGTAGACGTTAGCGTGGCGCCTCCTCTCGAGAAAGCTGGGCCACGGAAGGCACCCGTTGCGGTTCCCCAGAACGAGGGGGTGCCGAAAGGCGTTCTGGAGAATACGGTTGTGATACCCTTCAACGACTCCGAGGCGGCTGAGAAGATCATCATGAGGCATAGGGATGAGCTCGCCGCTGTTATATTGGAGCCTGTTCAGAGGGATATGCCGCCGAAGCCCGGTTTCCTGAAGGCGCTCAGGGAGATGACAGAGAGGTTCGGGATCCTCCTGATCTTCGATGAGGTCATCAGCTTCAGGCTAAGTCCGGGGGGAGCCCAGAAGTTCTATGGTGTCAAGCCCGACATCACGACCCTTGGCAAGATCATAGGAGGCGGCTTCCCAGTTGGAGCCTATGCTTCAACGGAGGAGGTCATGAAGCCCCTCATGATCCCGGGTTCGGAGTTCCCAGCCGTGAATCAGGCGAGGCTCGGGTTCTCGGGGACCTTTAACGCTCACCCTATCACGATGGCTGCGGGTCTCGCGGCTATGAAGGAGCTTAAACCCGATGTATATGTGGAGATGGATAAGACCGCAGAGGCGATGCGCAGGGGTCTCGCGTCGGTGCTTGAGGGAAGGAAGTTGGGCTATCATGTTAGCGGCGTCGGGTCATTCTTCCACATCGAATGGACGAAGGAGAAGGTGGTTAACTATAGATCTGCGGCGACCGAGGACCGGAAGATGAGCCGCCTCATCTCCACGGATCTGATGAACAAGGGGGTCTTTATGTGGGGTCACCCCAACGTCTCCGTCGTTACAACGGGTGATGATGTGAAGATAACCCTTGAAGCAGTAAGCAGGAGCCTCGACTCACTCGCTCATTAATGGATACTCGTGCGCATCAAAGAAGGGGAGGGTGATCGCCCACAGGGTTTTCCTTGTCTATTCTTTAGTCGATCTTTAGGACTGCATCAGCTATTGAGGTGCCTAACTCCTTAGTGCTATTGGTGCCTCCGAGGTCGGGTGTTCGTACTTTACCCTCAGCTAGTACCTTGTCGACGACGCGGTCTATGCTTCTCCACGCCTCCTTGAGCCTCTTGTCGCCCCTCTTATCTCCCAGCCAGTTCAGCATCATGCCCATGCTCAGGATCATGCTCATCGGGTTTGAGATCCCTCTCCCCGCGATGTCTGGGGCTGAGCCATGCGTAGCCTCTGCGAAGCAGTGTTTATCGCCTGCGTTTATGGATCCTGCTAGGCCTAGGCTTCCCTGGATTGCGCCGCTCATATCACTCATTATGTCTCCGTACTGATTCGGCATGACGACGACGTCGTAGAACCCGGGCCTCATTATGGCGTAATAACTCCAGGAGTCTATCCAGGTCGAGTCGCGTTCGATGTCGCTGTTCTCCTTAGCGAGTCGCTCATAGGTATCTTTGAAGAGGTCGTCGCCCTTTGTGAGCCCCCACTTACAAGCGCATGTTAGGCGGCGTTTGCCGTCGAGGGGTGCCCCGATCTTTCCCTTGTATTCGCCGCTACGAGCCAGGTTGAAACCATACTTGATTATTCGCTCGCACCCCTTCTTAGTTTGGACGTAGTTATCTATAGCTAGCTCTGTCTCTCCGCCTCTTTTCATGAAGCCCCCGATGTTGACGTACATGTGCTCCGTGTTCTCGCGGAGGATGATGTAGTCGATGTCCCCCGGTTTTCTCCCCGTTAAGACGCTCTTAACGCCGGGGCGTAGTCTACATGGCCTGATGTTAGCGTAGAGGTCTAGCTCCGTTCGCATGTTGATTGGAGTATAGGAGCCGGGTAGCTTTCCAACTAGGTCTGGGAGACCTGTCGGACCCTTGAAGATGGCGTCAGCTTCATAGAATAGTTCCGCGGTGAGTTCTTCGGGCCACCCACGTTTCAGGTCGTGGTCGACCCAATATCTTGCCCCGACTGGGTAGGGACCGAGTATCTCTAGATCGAGTCCGTACCTATCCTCGATAGCCTCGAGTACCTTTAATCCCTCTGTGATGATCTCGCCCGCTATTCCATCACCGAGGAGTCCAAGGATCTTGTATCTTTGAGACATTGATCTGATTCTAATACGGAGTTAACCATCTTTAACGATAGCGCATGGCGCGACTGAGGAGGTCGACCCTGTGATTGGAGGGTTACTCGTTGCCCTGTTTAGGTTCCTTTCCTCTCAGCCGGTAGGCGAAGGGTAGAGCGAGGGCGTAGGCGACCGCTGAGGCTATGAAGGGGACGAGTGAGGCCGGCGCGAAGTAAAGGACTCCCGCCAGTATTGGGCCGATGGTGAAGCCGAGCCTTGACCCGGTCATGTTGAGCCCGAAACCAGCTCCGTGGAGGCTTCGTGGCAGGATGTCGGTGAGCATGGCGAGGATAGGCGGCCACGTTAGGCTCCAGAGAGCGAAGGCGAGAGAGTATACAGCGAAGAGCCCCACCCAGTCGCCAAATAAAGCCCAGGAGCCCAGTACCAGAGGCGTGAGGGCTGTGCAGAGCAGGATCATCCGCCTCCTGCCGTATCTATCGGCGACTATGCCGCCTCCGAGTTGCGTGAATATTAGCAGAAAGTTTGAGCCGGTGAAGAATGCGCCTATCACTGAGTAGCTTAGGTGGAAGCGGTCCTGTAGATACAGTGGCAGGATCATGTTGACCCCCGCCATGCTTGTGGTGACCAGTACCTGGTAGGTGAATAGGGTCAGCATAGTTGAGCGGTAGTCCCTGTTGAAGATTGAGGACTGGTCCCTTGTCTCAGGAGTGATTTCTACTTCTTTTTTGGACTCCCTTATTTTGAGGGCAGGGAATAATGCGGTGAAGCTTATTATTGCGGCGATGATGAAGACGCTGCTCCACCCGAGGTGCTCAACGAGGTAGCCACCCGCGACTGGGCCTAGTATGCCGGATATAGGCCATGCCAGATTCATTACGCCGAAGAGGCTGGCTCGGTTTCCTGGCTCGGTGTTCTCTGCTA
>MEZF01000075.1:14542-19011 GCA_001774245.1 Candidatus Bathyarchaeota archaeon RBG_13_52_12 | reverse complement strand
GAAGAAACACATCGAGATGTTGAGCAGCATGTTCAGGGGTATGATTAGCATCCAGTTTTGAGTGTAGGCCATCAGGAGGACTGAGAGGCCTGACAATGCTGAGCTGATGATGAGGAAGGTTTTCTTTCCGTACTTGCCTACCAGCATCCCAGCGGGGAGCATGAGTATTGTAGATGATAGGTTGCCGATGCTTATTACCAGGGCGTTCTCAAGCTCCGTTGCCCCGGTTTCCTTGAGGTAGAGTGGGAAAAGGGGTTGGACCAGTTGGCTTGTGAGGCCTATCGCTAGGTTTAGGGCGAAGAGGGTGAGGAGGGCCTGGTTTAGGATCTTCAAGGGTTATTGACTCTATGACCTGTTTGTGTTATTTTAGCTATTGCGTGCTTTGGCTCTCTTTGGCGGTGTTAAGTTAGGCGATTGTATTTCTTAAGTGCTGATTGTAGCCGGTCATGGGGGATTGCATAGACTCTATTCCCGTTTATGCCGGTCATTGTCTCAGCTGCGACTAGCGCGTTCACGATCGCCTCCTCGGTTGCTTGAACCGTGGCTGGAAATAGGTCGTTCATCAGCTCGTTGGGGAGCATCTTCACCTCTGTGGTCTCTGTATCGCTGTAGGCGTGTGGGTTCGATGTTGAAAAGGCGATGAAGATGTCGCCTGAGCCATTTCCCCCTACTCCGCCGACCTTTGCTATCCCCATGGGGGCGCGTCTCGCGAGTCGCTTGAGCTGGTGGGGGAGAAGAGGTGCGTCTGTTGCGATTACAACTATTATTGAGCCCTGTTCGCTTGGTGGCGATTGGGTTGAATGTTCTTCGGGCATCAGGTCGGTGATCTCTTGGCCTATGGGTGCGCCTGCGATTGTTAGGAGTGGACGGAGCCCGTAGTTGGCTTGCACCAGGACCCCGACCACGTATTCTTGCGTTCCTATCTTTACTGCTCTTGATGATGTTCCGATGCCGCCTTTGAATTTGTGGCAGATCATACCAGTGCCTCCTCCGACGTTTCCCTCGGCGATGGGTCCAGGTGATGAGGTCTCTATCGCCTTGAAGGCGTGTTCTTTCTTCACGTGGAAGCCGTTTATGTCGTTGAGTTGGCCGTCGTATGTCTCGGCGACGACTGGGAGGGACCACGGGTTACCCGAGTAGAAGCCGTCGGGTGATCTCTGGTTGTGTATCCATTCTATTACCGCGTCGTGGATCACCCCGACACTGTGGGTGTTAGTTATCATTATGGGGCCCGATAGAAATCCTGATTCCTCCACCCAAGTGGTACCTGTCATCTCACCGTTTCCGTTTAGGCATGACCACCCGGCGAAGACGGGGTCATTTAGTCTGCCCCTGGGTAGGATCGCTGTGACACCCGTTCTCACGGGGCCCCTACCTACATGAAGCTGGCCATCGCCCTCGATTATGGTTGTGTGTCCTACTGTTACTCCTTTCACGTCAGTAATTGAGTTATATCTGCCTGTTTTTCCCTGGAAGGGAATGCTGAGGTCTCTCGCTCTCGGTTTTATTAACCTCGGCTTGCTCATCGGGAGACAATTAATCTGTTAGGATTAAAGGATGAAGCTTGAATTACACCAGAGAGCACGACAAAAACCATCCGAGAACATGTAGTTATTTGTTAATTTCACTGGTGCGTATGCTACTTGACATTATTAGAAATGTGCTTGGGGGGTAATGGAAAGTCTTAAAATTTGATTTAAAATAAATGTCATTGATAAATCATTGCCGAAGGCCAGAGCAGTTACTCGTACATTCAGCATGAGAAAGGATTTAGTTGATTCACTAGAGAAAGAGGCGCGCAGCAGGGGTATTTCAACCAGCGCATTGATGAATCAGACTATTGATAGATGTGTTAGGCTAACTTGGCCATCTGAAAAAACCGGAGCACTAGTTATTGCACACGACATTGTTCATGATCTCGTAGAAGCCCTGTCGGTTGATGAAGTAAAGAAAATTGGGGCGTTGTCGGCTCAGAGGCATAAGAATACGGCAACGATTCTGTTGGGGACCAAGCAGAATTTTGAAGATGTCCTAGATTTGCTAGCTGTAAACTACGGCAAGAATGCTAGATGGTTCAAGTTCACCCATGTGGTCAACGGCAGGGATAACAGGGTTCTCCTAAACCATGAGATGGGTCCAAAATGGAGTTGCTTCCTTGAAGGATACATGAGGAGCTTTTTCATGGAGATGCTAGACATTCTCGTAAGGTCTAGTTATACGGATAATACTGTTGTTCTCGAGTTTAAGACATGAACTTCACGGCCATGTGTCTCAAAACGTAAGTCTAATAGCTACTATTAACCTCAAACAGGTTTTATTAGCACCCAGTGTAATAAATTAATATTGAGTATAAACTAAACCAATATTTAATATAGAGAATTCTACCACCGAAAAACCGATGAAGAATGAAGAGTAGCTCAATCTTACCCTCATACCCCCGCGCTGAGGCGCGTGGAAACCAGGTCTTGATAATCCAGGAGGATGGCAGGTCAAGTCTGTGGGGGACAGAGCGTAGTAATTATGTTGCAAAAAGGGCCGCGGATGACATTCAACTCTCGTTGAGGGCGATTAACTACGTTAAAAAAGCTATGGTTGAAAAATTAAATGAAATATCTGATGATTTAGTGGAAGTTGGTATACCAGAAGAGTATGTGGGGCACTTCATCTTGGAGGGTTATGAGTCAATTAAAGAAACGATGGTGAGTTTAAACGAATTGCATCTCTATGAAAATAATGTATTAGAGAAGGGTTGAATATGGAGAATGTTGTATTAGAGGAAGTCAAAGACTATGGATTAGATCATCACTGTCCTAACTGTGGAGACGTGAGTATAATATCAGATTATCAGACGGGGGAAAAGATCTGCGGTAAATGCGGCCTCGTATTAGAACAGAATAAATTTGATGAATCTGGGGAGTGGAGGGCCTTCAATGTGGAGGAGGTGAATAAAAGAGAGAGGGTTGGTCCCCCAATTAATCCTTCTAGAAGAGACCAGTTTTACACGAATATGTACGGATTTAAGGATGGTAACGGTAAAACACTGTCAATTGATAACCTGAAAAAGATGCAACGTTTGAACAGGGTGAACAATATTTCTCAAAACGATGACTCAATAGCAAGAAACCTGAAGATCGCCGTCAAAGCTATGAGGATGCTGACGGATAAGTTGGGCCTGTCTGACGGAATCTTCGAGGATGCCTTCAAGTTATATCGGATGGCTCTCGATAAAGACCTCATCAGGGGCAAGACGATAGAGGGCTTCGTCGCAGCATCGCTTCTAGTGGTTATAAGGGAACGGGGCATACCGAGATCGTTAATCGAAATAGCATCGACGATAGACATGGATACACACGTCGTAGCTAGACTATATCGCGAATTATTGAGAGATTTCAATCTGAAGATGCCAATAGACGAGCCGACGAAATATTTTGATAAGATCTCCACAAGGTTCGTTTTAGAGCCACAGATCCGTGGGAGGGCGCTTGAAATTCTCAGGGACGCGAAAGCCAGGGGATTGATTCAGGGCAAGAGGCCCAAGTCGATTGCCGCAGCTGCATTATACATTGCGGTCAAGGAGAATTACATCGAGATCACCCAGAAAAAAATCGCTGAAACCTCCGAGATCTCAGAGGTCACCTTAAGGACTAGGGTGTGCGAGTTAGCAGGCCTCACAAACCTAAAATTTAATTAGAAAAAACCAGAGTCACTAGTATTTCACTCCAATTTAGGGGGATTCAATAATCTTTATTGCTGAAACGGGGCAGGACATAATAGCTGTATTTACATCGTCCAGTAAGCCGTCTTCAAAGCTCCCTCGAGAGATCATGTCTCCCTTTCCCTCAACGATGGCTGATTTGTTCTCCCAGTCCGCTTCAAAATGTGTTGGGTCGGAGTTATAACATACTCCGCATGAGATGCAATCGTTCCTGTTTACTTCTATCCAATATTTCGTTAGGGATCACCAGCTCCGTTTCAAGTTGAATATCGGAGCCTTGATTTTTAAAGGCGTAAAAAGTTAATAAAAATTAGTTAAAAACAAGGTGCTCGGCACGTGCGATTACTTTAATGGGAACGTACTGAGGTAAACACTAAAAACCACCCAGCCAACTGTAGGGTAGAGGTAAAAGAGATGCCCTACATCAAGCCAGAGGATAGGCCAAAGTACGAGAAGAACCTCAAGGAGCTGATAGAGATGATTAAGGCGCAGCCAGTTGACAAGATGGACGGCGAAGTCAACTACTGCGTAACCCGCTTATTGAAGGGGGTTTACCCCCCCAAGTACTTCAACTATAACCGGGCCATCGGGGTCTTGGAGTGTATAAAGTTAGAGTTTTATCGTCGAATGGTAGGACCCTACGAGGACACAAAGATAAAGGAATCAGGCGACGTTTAGAGGACTTAGGATGAGTCCTCCTAGGGTAATCATATGCGCTGGGCCCCCTGGTAATGGTCGTGATGAGCTCCTCACA
>MEZF01000075.1:14397-14520 GCA_001774245.1 Candidatus Bathyarchaeota archaeon RBG_13_52_12 | reverse complement strand
TCCATTACTACCATCTATTCGAGTACATCGTTAAGGAGGGTAGACTGGAGGGCACTAACCTCACAAAGCTAAACATCCTCGACTTCTATGACAGTCAGCCTTTAAAGATGGATGGTCTGCGAA
>MEZF01000075.1:13521-14386 GCA_001774245.1 Candidatus Bathyarchaeota archaeon RBG_13_52_12 | reverse complement strand
GCTCGAATCGTGTTGGAGGTAGCAGAGCATGGGGGCGTAAACATTGTGAGCACGCCATACCACTTTGAGTGGAAAGGTAACCGCTACAAAGGGTTCGATCAAGAAGACCTCAAGATGCTTGATCCAGACCTCTTCATCGTTTTATTCGATGACATTATCAGGGTCCGTGAGAGGCTCGCTAAGGATCAACAGTGGATGGAGCACAAGTACACCCTAGGTGAGATTGCTAACTGGCGTCGGGAGGAGATGGCGGGGATCTACGAGCTTGCTAAGAGATTTACCCCCCCCAAGGAGGTCCAGATTGTCGCCTACGAGAATGGGCCCGATTTCCTCCGTGACCTGATATATAATCCTAGGAAGGAGAAATTCTACCTCAGTCACCCCATCACCGGGGAAGGGTCAGAGTTCTTTAAAGAGGTGACCAAGTTTATGAAGAGCCTCGAAAACTACTACATTGTTTTTGACCCCTCCCGAATCAAGGATTGGTCGATAGTGGAGTCTTGGCGTGAGGCATTGAATGACGCCATAGACTCGGGGGAACCGCGTCCGAGTAAGATACCCGTGAAGATAGTGTACGGTGATGGGGCCAGGGAGGTCGTCTTAGACGCCTCAGAGGTGGAGGCTGCCATTAAGAATCTGAGGTTCCAGATAATCGATAACGACTACAAGCTCATCGAGAACAGCCACATGGTCGTGGTGTATCACCCGCGACAGAGCATAAGCGCGGGCGTCATGTGTGAGATGGTTTACGCTAAGAGCCTCGCTAAACTGGTCTACGTCTATTACCCATACGAACCCAGTCCGTTCTTTGAGTGGTACAGCACACGCATCTTCAAGGACGAGGGAGAGCTACTCGATTTCTTAA
>MEZF01000075.1:12743-13489 GCA_001774245.1 Candidatus Bathyarchaeota archaeon RBG_13_52_12 | reverse complement strand
CTCGACCTCTACTCCAAAACCTGACCCATATCCAACCAGCGTTCGCCGGGGGCAACCTGTGTGTTCTAATACAGCCGTGATGGACGATTAAACGATGATCGGAGATGGCTGGTGCAGTAAAGAGGGTCAGGAAGAGGGATGGAAGGCTAGTAGACTTCGACCAGGGCAAGATCACGAATGCTATATACAAGGCCCTCTTTGCCGTCGAAGGTAAAGACGGAGATACCGCTAAAACCGTAAGCGACAGAGTCGTCGAGAAGCTCAGCAAGCTCTACGCGGGGCAAACACCAGGCGTCGAAGCCATCCAGGACATCGTTGTCGAGACACTCAGGGAGACCGGCCACGACCACGTAGCCCTAGAATACCAGTCCTACAGGGAGAGAAAGGCTGGGCTACGCACCCTAAGGGGAGAACTCGGAATCCTCGACGAACCTAAGCTCACCGTCAACGCCATCGAGGTACTAGAGAAGAGGTATCTCCTAAAGAACGAGAAGGGGGAGTCAATCGAGACCCCAACAGGGATGTTCTGGAGGGTAGCCGAGGCAGTTGCCTTCGCTGATGAGAAGTATGGTGGTGACGCCAAGGCCGCTGCAAAGGAGTTCTACGGTGCCATGAGCAGGCTGGAGTTCATTCCAAACTCTCCCACCCTATTCAACGCAGGTACGAAGACCGGCTTTGCTCTCTCCGCATGCTACGTCCTCCCAGTCGAGGACTCCTTAGAGGGCATTTTCACCTCCCTCAAGAAC
>MEZF01000075.1:12498-12736 GCA_001774245.1 Candidatus Bathyarchaeota archaeon RBG_13_52_12 | reverse complement strand
TAATAGAGCAGACTGGCGGAGGCGTTGGATTCGACTTCAGTAGGCTTCGCCCCGCCGGCGATGTCGTAAAGACGACGATGGGTGTAGCCTCAGGCCCAGTCAGCTTCATGAAAATATTCGACGCCGCCACAGAGGTAATTAAGGCTGGGGGTAGGCGTCGCGGCGCCATGATGGCTATCCTCCGAGTTGATCACCCTGATGTCATCGAGTTCATAACCGCCAAGACCCACCCTGGAGT
>MEZF01000075.1:12257-12467 GCA_001774245.1 Candidatus Bathyarchaeota archaeon RBG_13_52_12 | reverse complement strand
ACCGACGCCTTCATGGACGCGGTCGAAAGAAACAATGACTACGACCTCATCAATCCCCGCACAAAGCAGCCGGCGAGGAAGCTCAGCGCCAGGTATGTCTGGGACAGACTCGTGGACAACGCGTGGAGGAGCGGTGACCCTGGCATAGTTTTCATAGACGAGGTGAATAGGCACAACCCCACCCCCATCGTCGGAGTCATTGAGTCGACG
>MEZF01000075.1:10001-12241 GCA_001774245.1 Candidatus Bathyarchaeota archaeon RBG_13_52_12 | reverse complement strand
AGCCTCTGCTTCCCTATGAGTCCTGCAACCTCGGCAGCATTAACCTCTCCAAGATGTTTAGAGAAGGCGCCGTGGATTGGGATAAACTACGTAGAACCACCTACACAGCCGTCCACTTCCTGGACAACGTCATAGATGTCAACCCCTACCCATTGAAGGAGACCGACAAGATCACACGGGCTAACAGGAAGATCGGTTTAGGCGTAATGGGCTTCGCTGACCTCCTCATCCTCATGGGCGTCCCCTACGACTCCGAAAAAGCCACAGAGATCGGGGAGGAGATAGCCAAGTTCATAGATGAGGAGGCTGGTAAGGCGTCGGAGCGGCTCGGGTTGGAGAGAGGCTCCTTCCCCAACTTCGAGGCGAGCATCTGGAAGGGTAAATTCAGGACGAGGAGGAACGCGACGGTGACCACAATCGCGCCAACGGGCACGATCAGCATCATCGCCGGCTGCTCCTCAGGCATCGAGCCACTGTTCGCAGTCGCCTTCATGCGCCACGTCCTTGAGGGTGCACGTCTTTTCGAGCTTCACCCCATTTTCGAGGAGATTGCGAAGAGGCGCGGCTTCTATGGTGGCGAGATGCTGGAGAAGATAGTGAGCCATGGCACCATCAAGGACGTCGAGGGAGTCCCCGAGGACTTGCGAAGGGTCTTCGTCACCGCTCATGACATAGCACCCGAGTGGCACGTCAAGATACAGGCCGCTTTCCAAAAACACACGGAGAACGCCGTCTCGAAGACGGTAAATCTCCCGGAGGACGCCAGCCTCAGCGACGTCGAGAACGTCTTTCACCTCGCACACAGACTCCGCTGCAAGGGCGTCACAGTATACCGCTACGGGAGCAAAGGCGCGCAGGTTCTCAACCTCGGCGTCGAGTCGAGGGGGGAGGAGAAGGTCGCCACAGCGGAGGCTGAGTACGCCGGTGGCCGCCCTATCGTGGGCTGTGAGGTCTGCGGGTGAAAGCTATGGGCCACGTTTACCTCTACTATGGCACCGGCGGCGGCAAGACAATTGCGAGTCTCGGCCTTGCACTGCGATCGCTGGGTCATGGCCACCGCGTCACAATCATCCAGTTCCTAAAGCACTGGAAGAAGACAGGGGAGTACAGGGCAGCGAAGATCCTGGGGCCGCTCTACGAGATCAGGCAGTTCGGGAAGCCGGGGTGGATTAAGTCGGGCGCCGATAGAGACGAAGTCAATGTCCGCGGCTTCAAGGCGGGTCTCCGCAGCCCAGACGAGGAGGATAAGGCGGCGGCTAGGAGGGCTCTCAGGTACGCTGGGAAGGTGCTCAAATCTGACCACCCGCCGGATTTGCTCATACTCGATGAGGTCTGCCTCGCCGCCCACATGGGCATCGCGGACACCGAGGACGTGCTATCTCTCTTGGACAAGCTTCCTGAGGGGACGGACGTTGTGCTCACGGGTAGGTACGCCCCGGGGAAAATCATTGATAGGGCAGACTTTGTGAACGAGGTCAGGGAGGTGAAAGCCCCTGGCACTTTTGTCTCAAGGGAAGGCATCCAGTACTAGCTAGAGCTGCCACGTTCGACCCCAGCCGGTGACTAACCCGGGTGCGTTCATCGACCCTGATCGATGGTATTCCTGATGAGAAACACCTCTCCAGTGTCGAATGGTGTCCCATCCCTTCGGAGTATGTCGTGGAACCACTCCCTGGGCTCAGGTGAGCCCACCGGGGAGCCCCATGGGTAAATGGTTTGAGCTCGACCGCTGACTAGGCCCCAGTTGACGCAGCCTACGCGCCTCCTCCTGAATACCGGGAGGTGCGTCTCGAAGCGGCTCCCATTCGACCTCGCCATGTACTCGGTGCAGATCAGGGGCCTTCCATAGGCCCTGAGGTTCTCTATCTGCTTCTCAAGGCTCGCCACCTCCTTGTAGCTGTGGAAGGTAACTACATCCGACGCCCTTAGCTGAAACTCGTTCAAGGTCGGGTTGTCGAACCAGACCCCGACGGATAGCGGCTGAGTGGGCTCCGCCTCACGCGCCCACTTGAATACCGACTTCAGCAGCCCAAGGGAGGCCTCCCCCAGCTTGTTATTACCCGGCTCGTTGTAGAGGTCCCAGAGTAGGACGCGCTCGTCGGATCGGAAGGAGCCGATCACGTCCCTCACATAACCCTCGAGTCGCCTCCACCTCGAGGGGTCGGTGACGATACTCGAGCCGGGGCTCTGTACCCAGATCGAGTTGTGGACGCCGGGTCTGGAGGCGGGCTGCTTTCCGA
>MEZF01000075.1:7930-9970 GCA_001774245.1 Candidatus Bathyarchaeota archaeon RBG_13_52_12 | reverse complement strand
GAAGACGAGTACTGGGCGGATGCCGAGACGTGATGCGGCGTCGAGGAAGAGATTCATCCTCGCCTTGAAACCGTCGGGGTCTGCCAGCCACACGAAGTCGTGGAGGTAGACGCGGGCGGTGTTGAAGCCGAGGTCACCCGCCCAGCCAAGCTCTCGCCTGATGGTCTTAACATCATAGGACTCTTCCTGCCACAGTTCGATCTGGTTCCCGGCCGTGCTCGGGGTGAAGTTGCATCCCACGATCCACGGCTGCCCTTCGTACCATCTCCAGGCTTTCCTCCTCGACCATCTAGCAGCCATCCGCGCCACCAATCTAATTATTATGAGATGCGTTCATGAATCTTAAGTCGCGCGCGCGGACCTGAGACTTGTGAGAACCAAGACACTGAGGCAGGGGGGTGACTGCTGCGATTTTAAACTCGTTTGGGGCGAGAGAGGGAAGATGAATCGCACTCAGATGGTAGAATAGAATGCGCAACCAATACAATTCACAGCGAGTACTTTATGGAACTCAGGATAAGGCTAATGAGAGTTGTATTCATTTCCCTGGGATACGCGCAGAAGCTCTGCGTAACACCTACACATATTAACCGTTACGGCGAAACAAGAAAGTGATATGAACCGGCTACAGGGAAAGACCGCACTGATCACAGGAGCGGGTTCGGGTATTGGCAGGGCCACAGCCATCCTATTCGCAGCTGAAGGCGCCAGAGTCGCAGTTAACGACATCAGTGATGAGGGGGGTCACGAAACCGTGCGACTGATTCAGGAAGCCAAGGGAGAAGCCACATTCTACAAGGCGAACGTGACGAAGTGGTCGGAGGTGAAAGCCATGGTCAGTCAAGTACGTGATCGCTACAATGGAATCGATATACTGCACAACAACGTGGGGGGATGGCAGAGGGAAAACAAAGATACAGTCGTAAACGACTCCGAGGAGGAGTGGGACAGGCTCATCAACCTGAACCTGCGCGGAGTGTTTCTCGTATCGAAGGAGGTGGTTCCAATAATGATTGAAAGGAGGGGTGGATCGATAATAAACACCATAACAACGAACGCCTACATGAATTACATAGGGAGTCACGCGTACGGTGCTGCAAAGGGGGCCGTGCGGGAATTGACGAGGTCAATGTGCCTCGAATATGCCAAAGACAACATCAGGGTCAACGGACTGGTCCCAGGGGAGACTGTAACACCTCAGTGGACGGCATCAATCGAGAGTACTCCGGACCCAGAGGAGTCGAAGAACTTCCTGCTCAAGAAGATACCGATGGGGCGTTTTGCAAGACCAGACGACATAGCCCTGGGAGCGCTCTTCCTCGCATCTGATGACTCAAGATATGTTAATGGGCACATACTCTTCGTCGATGGTGGGTTGACCGCAGGGTTCTACGGGTGAGTAAAGGAAGGAACTGGAGAAAGTGGGGGACCGTTAGCACGCGAAAGATGATGAAGTACGCGTGAATCACCGTGGGTATCAGGTGGAACTCAGGATAAGACTGTAGTTGCGAACGATTTTTAAGACAATGCTACATACGTTGTGGGGTAGCGTTTTATTTTCGTGCACTACAACAAGACTTGGTGAATATTTGGTCAGCGTAGATAAACTGCTTAAAAAGAAGGTAATTGGCAAGGATGGCTATATTTTAGGAGATGTGGAGGGCTTGGAAGCTAACACATCCAACTGGCAGATCACGCACCTGCGGGTGAAGCTCTCAGATCTAGCAGCGAAGGAGATGGGATTCAAGAAGAGGCTTAGAACCTCCACGGTCTTCGTCCCAGTGTCATATATCTCAGCGATCGGAGATATAGTCACATTAAATAGGTCAGCTCCGGATCTCCGCAGCAGCCGGGATATCACCGAGTGTAAATAATGAGCAGCGTGTAAGCATGCGCGCGCTGAGCATATGATAAAGAATTTAATACTATGAGGCTCAACCATTAGTTGAGAGAATAACATGTCATTATTGGATAAAGCAAAGAAGAAAGTTGAGAAAGAAGCGAAGAAAGCTGCGGAAGGAGTAAAGAAAGTAGGTGCTA
>MEZF01000075.1:5705-7865 GCA_001774245.1 Candidatus Bathyarchaeota archaeon RBG_13_52_12 | reverse complement strand
AGGGAGCAAACGATATGACGGTTGTTAAGGTAGTTGAGTTGATTGGTAGCTCACCGAAGGGCTGGGAGGACGCGACCGGGAACGCCGTGAAGGAAGCGGCTAAGACGGTCAGAAACATCAAGGGAGTCGCTGTAAAGCGGTGTACGGCGAAGGTAAAGGAGAATAAGATTGTGGAGTATCGTGCAGTAGTCAAGATTGCCTTCGTCGTGGATAGAGAACCCTAGCTTCTATACACTGATTATCGTAGCCGCGGCGTCGAATTCCTCAGGAAGAGGGCTAGCACCAACCCAGCTACGAATCCGCCGATGTGCGCCATATAGGCGACGCCGCCCGTCTCCGATGAGACGGCGATCGAGCCAATGCCACTGAAGAACTGCAGAACGAACCAGAACCCGAGTACAATCAAGGCAGGCATTTGAGTCACAACTCGGCCCAGCAGTACGTTGACTTTTCTCTGCGGAAACATCAAAATGTATGCGCCGAGCACCCCCGCAATCGCTCCAGAGGCCCCCAGGCTCGGGATGTCTGATCCGAGGCTGAAAGCCAGCTGCACGAATGTAGCTGCGACTCCACTTAGTAGGTAGAAGATTATGAAGCTGACGTGTCCGAAGCGGTCTTCCACGTTGTCTCCGAATATCCACAGGTAGAGCATGTTTCCTCCGAGGTGAAGCCAACCTGCGTGCATGAACATGGATGAAAAAAGCGTCGTCGAATCCCCCACGGGATTAGCTGAGAAGCGGCTGGGGATGAACGCCCACTCCATGATGAATGCGTCTCCGCCGCTTAGCTCGACTAGGAAGACGAGGACATTTACAGCGATTATGGCGTATGATACGATTGGGACGGTTCTGCTGGAGCTGTTATCGTCGCCTATTGGGATCATGAGCTGTTTCTATCTTCACGGCTGTGGCGAGGCTATTTGAGTTTACAGGTTAATCTACGCGCGCCTGATCTGTATCACCGATTCATAATATTATAATAATTTAACTGATTTTGGTAAGATGACATTACGCTCTGAGGATTGTCTTTGTTATCGGTGCTCTACCAGTTCCTTGAGAATTCCCCCGAGTCAGTTACAATGGTCTTAAACGGTAAGTATTACTATGTGAATCAGAGTGCATCAGAGCTACTAGGTTATCATGCCCCTGATGAGGTGCTTGGGAAGGAACCCTCCGATTTCATCGCCTCCTCGGATAAGGCGTGGGTCATGGGCATACTCAATGGCCTGGCTAATGGTGAGACTCATCCACTTCGTTACGAGTTCAAGATGAGGAGGGTTGACGAAACTGAGGTAGAGGTTGAGACGTATCTCAAGATCATCTATGTGGGTGAGAATCTAGCAACCCTAGCGTTTACGAGAGATATTTCCCAACGGAAGATGTATGAGAGGCGATTCGAAGCCCTCCATAATATTTCCAGGGATCTCGGCAACGCAAAGAGCCTTCAGGAAATTATGGAGATTACACTGAATACGATTTCGGGCCTGTTGGGTTTCCGCTGGTGTGGGATCGGCTTCGTTGAGGGTGATGGGCTACGCTACAATTTACATATAGGGGATAAGAGCTACGGAGAAGGCTCGTTTCAACTCAATAGCCCAAGTGTAACCTTGCGGGCGATTAAGACAGGCCAGGCTCAGCTTGTGAAGGATACGAGGCTCGATCCCGATTATCAACATACACCGAATAGCCCCTCTAAAGAGATGTTATCGGAGTTAACGGTGCCAATCATAATAGATGGAGTTGCTGAGGGCATCATCAACATTGAGGATGAGGAAATTAACAGTTTTAATGAGAATGACCAGAAGCTTATCCAGACCCTGGCTTACCACGTCGCTTCAGCGATTATCAATGTTCGTTCACGCGAAAACATCAGGAGGAACCTTGAGGAACTCGAGCGCTCCAACAGGGATCTAGATGAGTACACATATGTTGTGTCTCATGATCTCAAAGCCCCACTAAGGACGATTAAGTCCTTCAGCACTTTTCTCTCTGAGGACTATGGGCACCTGCTGGATGACCCTGGCAAGGATTACTTGCTCAGAATAGCCTCGGCGGCCACCAATATGGATCATCTCATCGAGGATCTTCTACTCCTTTCGAGGGTGGGAAGGAAGTTTACAGAGAATGAGGAGGTTGATCTTAACGAGGTTCTCGAGGAAAT
>MEZF01000075.1:5175-5677 GCA_001774245.1 Candidatus Bathyarchaeota archaeon RBG_13_52_12 | reverse complement strand
GAGAGGAATTGTAGGGTAATCGTTGGGGAGCTCCCCTCAATAAGGATACAAAGGATATGGGTGAAGCAGATCTTCGCCAACTTGGTGAATAACGGGTCGAAGTTCAACGAGTCCCAGAGCCCAACGGTTGAGGTTTCCTGTGTAAATGAAGCCGATAGGTACGTCTTCGCAGTCAAGGATAACGGAATCGGGATCGACGAGAAGTATCACTCAAAGCTCTTCAAAATATTTGAGAGGCTCGACGCCGGGGGAAGGTTTGAGGGGACGGGAGCGGGGCTCGCTATCAGTAAGAAGATCGCAGAATACTTCGGCGGGGAGATCTGGGTTGAGAGTAAGCCGAGCGTTGGTACCACGTTCTTTTTTTCAGTCCCACAAAAGGCGGGTGGAGTCAAGGAGGATTGATTTTGTCTACAAGTAAGATTCAGCAGAACCAGGCAATATTATTGGTGGAAGACAACCAGGATGACGTCCTGATAACCAAGAGGGCTCTTTCAAAGGGAAA
>MEZF01000075.1:0-5169 GCA_001774245.1 Candidatus Bathyarchaeota archaeon RBG_13_52_12 | reverse complement strand
TAACGCCCTCCACGTGGTGAACAACGGCGAGGAGGCCATCAGGTTCCTGAGGAAGGAAGGCCAGTACAAAGGGGTATGTACCCCCGCCCTGGTCCTGCTCGACCTAAACATGCCCAAGATGGATGGGTTCCAGGTCCTCAAGGAGATCAAGAACGACGAGAAGCTGAAGAGCATCCCAATAATCGTCTTAACGACATCTGACAGGGACAGGGACATAGACGACGCCTACAAATACGGATGCAATAGCTACATAGTAAAACCTGTCAGCTTTGAGAACTTCATAAAAACAGTCATTGAGATCAAGGATTACTGGCTGTGCTTATCACGCGTCCCGGTTGACATAGGGTGAGATGAGGTGCAACTATGAATCTGAAAATATTGTACATCGAGGACAACGTTGATGATCAGGCCATTCTTCGCAGGTACCTCGAAAAAACTGGTCTCGACTTCGAGCTGGAGTGCCAAATGAATGGCCGCGATGGTCTGAGAAGCTGCGCCTCAGGAAAATGCGACCTCATCTTCCTCGACTACAGACTCCCCGATATGACAGGTCTGCAGGTCCTCGAGGAGATGAGGAAGGAAAACGTCAAGACACCCGTCATCTTCGTCACAGGACAGGGCAACGAGAAGACAGCTGTCGAAGCGTTAAAGCGAGGAGCCCTCGACTACATAGTAAAGAGTGAGATAACCCCCGGAAAGATATTGGAAACAGTCAGGGAACACGTATTCAAGATTCGTATGCCTGAAGATTTCCCCATTGAATTCAGCGCACACCTCTCCAACCTCTTCAAGGATCATAGAGAGATCGTAGTCAAGCAGTCTAACGATCTACAGTTATCGCCCCAATTCAAGTATCCCTTCGATTATGCCTTGGATAATTTGAAGAAGTTGGCCGAGGCAAATGTGTTATCTAAAAGGATTTTACAGACCGTGATGGCGTGCCCCGCGTGCCAATCTTATCAATATGAAACCTTGATGAAGTGCACCAAGTGTGGGGACATTCATCTTGTTAGGGGCGAGTCGGAGGTGGAGTTTGAACGTAACAAATCCTTGTACCACTGGTTTAGATGCAGCAATGGTCATACCTCCAACTACCCATCCTTGACCTACAAGTGTAGCAGATGCGGAAACGAGTTCAACCTCCTAAACGCAAGGATCGATTACCTATACAGTTACGCCCCCACAAAGGAGGGGCTTGACTTGCTTAACCTTAGTATACGCATGTCTATTAAGACGGAGGCTATGCCTGTTGAGGAAGCAAAGGCAGTTGAGCTCCCGAAGATAGAGGTTAAGCCTGTCGAGGAAGCACCAAAGGTAGTTGAGCCACAGAAGACGGAGGCTATGCCTGTCGAGGAAGCAAAGGCAGTTGAGCTCCCGAAGATAGAGGTTAAGCCTGTCGAGGAAGCACCAAAGGTAGTTGAGTCCTAGATTAGATATATCCATAAAGTTCGTTGCAAGCGTGACGCGCTTCAATCTCTTAAAATGTCTACGTGTCGTTAAAAATGAACTTTAAAATCTATGTGTAGCCTTAGCTGGCGCTCGCATCGTTTCTTTCAACTTTTACCTTGGCTGAACTAACGCCGGCAAGGGGTGGCAATAAATGTGATAGCAACTGTTCTGCTGTAAGAGGTCGAACAGTGCCGTTACTACTTGTTTGAGTCCACCCATCCTTCTCTCTGCGATACGTTTGAGCTATACGGCCACTCTTAGTAATTATGTATATTACACATTCGTTGTTCTTCATAATATCACATCATCCTGTGCGCGCATTAAAAATAATGATGTTCGTGCGTGCAAAGATGTCTGCACATTAACATCATTGCTGTTTCTTGTCCCTAGGATTGTGGATTATTCTGCCGGCTCTCGCGCCAGTGTGCTTGGACTCGTCGACAGTTATAACGCCGTTGACGATGACGTAGGGGATCCCCTCGGGGAACTTGGGTGGCTCGTTCATGTTGTAGTTATCCCTGATGAGGTTGGGGTTGAAGACGACGATGTCAGCGGCTGCACCAGGCTTTATGACGCCTCTGTCTGAGATGCCGAGCCTCCAGGCGGGCATCCCGGTCATCTTGTGGACAGCATCAGGGAGAGAGAGGAGGTCCTCGCCCACGTAGCGTTGGAGGACACGGGGGAAGGTGCCGAAGCTCCTCGGGTGCACTGGGGAGGTTAAGCCGCCGCGCTCGGCGGTGCCATCTGAGCCGATCATGACCGCCTCGTGCTGCATGAGGGTCCTGATGTCGTCCTCGAGGCCGAAGAGGCCCATGAATGGAACGCTGTCGTCTTCGGCGATGATGATGTCATAGGCCGTGTCCATTGGGTCCCGTTTCAGCTCGTCAGCGATATGCTTTACAGTTTTTCCGGCGTAGGCTCGATAAGTCTCACTGTTCAACTTGTAGAGTATGAGCTGGGTCCAGTCCCTGCTGTGGGTCATCTCCTCGACTTCAGGCCTCATCTTGGCTCTCTCCGCTGAGTCTGCGAGCCTCTGGCTTATCCTCGCCTTCCCGCCCTCGTGAGCCCACTTCGGAACGTACATTGTGAGCTCTCCTCCGCTTATGGTGTAGGGGTAGATGTCGGCGGTGAAGTCGACGCCTCTCGCCCTCGCAGCGTCTACGATGTTTAGTGTGACTGCCCTGGCCCTGCCCCAGTTGGGGAGCTGGCAGGTGGAGCTGCCGATATGGGCCATCTGCACGGGGACGCCTGTCCTCTCCCCTATCTCGATAGCTTCCTCTAAGTTGTGGGGGAACGTGGTTGCTGGCCTGATGTGTGTGGAGTAGATACCGTAGTGTGCTGCAACGATTCTGCAGAGGTCAACGATCTCGTCGGTGTCTGCGTAGATGCCGGGAGCGTAGCCTAGGCCCGTGGAGAGTCCGAGGCATCCCTCCCTCATCGCCTCGTCTATAAGTTGGCGCATCTCATCCATCTCGGATGTGGCTGGCAGACGGGCCTCGTGCCCCATCACTGCCTCTCTGACGGTGCCGTGCCCGACGTAGACGCCGTTGTTGATGGAGATGCCCTGACTTGTCAGCCTCTCCTCGTAGCCGCGGTGGGACGACCAGTCTACATCGATTCCGAATTGTTTCGGGTAGGAGGCGCGGGCAGTCTTCATAGCCTCGCCTATGAGGGGGAAGGGGGACATCCCGCAGTTACCGGTGATGACTGTCGTTACTCCCTGGTGAACCATGCTCTCGGCCCACCCGTCAGCGATGAGGGCGATGTCCGAGTGGTTGTGGATATCGATGAAGCCGGGGGACACGATTAGGCCTCGCGCATCTAGGACGGTCTCCGCCCCGCCTCCGATGTCGCCGACAGCGGCTATCTTGCCATCCTCGACAGCGACGTTGGCCCTGAACCACGGATTTCCATTTCCGTCGAGGACTCGGCCCCCCTTGATTAGGACGTCCATGAGGGGTAGTTTGCCCAGGCGCTGAAAAGAATTGGTATACTCGTGGCTTCCTGCCTCAAGGTGGACCCTATTTTTAATACCCTGAAGAGCACTGCCTCTGTGATACAGCTTGTCTAAGCAACCAGACGAGATCGTTGATCAGGTTGTAAAGTACACATATGGTACTTGGCGTTTCCAGAAGGGATGGAGGCCCCAGCACATAGTCGACGCCGAAGGCGTCTATCTCACCGATGCCTCGGGGAAGAGATACCTAGATTTCTCATCCCAGCTCATGTGCTCAAACCTGGGCCACAAGAACCAAGCGCTGATCAAAGCGATAGTTGAGCAGGCTCAGAAGATGCCCTACATAAACCCCGCCTACTCAACCGACACCCGGGCAAAGGCGAGTGAGGCTCTGGTTAAAGTCCTGCCCGCGGGGCTCGAGAAGATCTTCTACTCGACCTCGGGGACGGAGGCTAACGAGGCCGCCCTCAAGATCGCTAGAATGTACCAGAAATCTAGGGGGGCTTACAAGGTGATTTCACGCTACACCTCCTACCACGGCTCAACCGCAGCGGCCATCGCCTGCACAGGCGACCCCCGAAGGTGGTTCGCAGAGCCCAGCAGTAAGGTCGATGGCACGGTGTTCGCCCCCGACTGCTATTGCTACAGGTGCCCATTCCACCAAGAGTACCCGGCCTGCGGTGTGACCTGCGCCGAGTACGTTGACTACATGCTCAGGAACGAGGGAAACGTTGCAGCCATAATAGTGGAGCCCGTCGTCGGCACGAACGGCGTGCTCGTCCCGGTCAAGGAGTACCTACCCCGGCTCAAGCAGATTGCTGAGGAACACAACGTGATCTTCATAGCAGATGAGGTGATGGCTGGCTGGGGAAGGACGGGCACCTGGTTCGCCGTCGATAACTGGGGGGTGAAGCCCGACATACTTGTCACGGCTAAGGGCTGCACCGGCGCCTATACGCCCCTTGGCATAACAGCCACTACCATGAAGATCGCGGACTACTTCGAGGAGAACTACTTCGCCCACGGCCACACGTATGAGGCGCACCCCCTCGCCATGGCGCCGGTTGTCCCCGCGATAAACGAGTACAAGCGCCTCAACCTCTTTGAGAACGCGAAGAAGCTTGGAGCCCACATGGGTAAGCGGCTAAACGAGCTCAAGGATCGACACCCCTCAATCGGAGACGTGAGGGGCATAGGCCTGTTCTGGGCGGTCGAGATCGTGAAGAACAGGAAGACGAAGAAGCCCTTCAACACGCGGATCGACAAGGTCAACGGCGTCCCACTGATGGTGGATAAGGTCGCCGCGGAGATGGGTAGGGGCGGCGTTATCTGTAACACGTGGATAAGCCACTTCGTGATAGCTCCGCCGTTGATAGTGACTAAGGAGCAGGTTGACGTCGGCGTCGATGTCATGGATGAGGGGCTGAAGATAGCGGATAAGGAGATTGAGGCGTAGGCGCGCGTGATTTCTTGTAGTTGACTCTCACGCGTGGTGTCAAGTGGAGCTGAGGATGAACTTTTTTATTCATACGCACGCGTGCACAAGGCGATATATTAATCGAATTGAATTATGTATTTGGCTATCACGTGTATGGGGGTGAGGATGTTGACGAAAACTCTCGAGATCAAGCCTAGTCTCATATTCAAAGTATTCGCCCTTCTTGGGATTTTTTCATTGCTTCTGATACTTTTCCCTGAAAAAGAATGATCGCGTGCGCGAATTCACGTTTGATTATCAGGTGGAACTCAGGATAAGGCTGTTT
>MEZF01000074.1:6349-6503 GCA_001774245.1 Candidatus Bathyarchaeota archaeon RBG_13_52_12 | reverse complement strand
TTGGTGACTGAAGATAGGGGCTTGACCCGTGTGGCTGAGGCATGCGGCGTGCCAACCTCATCGGCGTCAGGGATCCTAGTTGGTTAACGTGTGAGCAGCGTGTGCTTAGGCGTCATTCGCGCGTGCCCAATAAGGAGCGCAGGAGGCCCAGGTA
>MEZF01000074.1:4549-5998 GCA_001774245.1 Candidatus Bathyarchaeota archaeon RBG_13_52_12 | reverse complement strand
TGCGTGTCTAAACTTATATCACGTTTCTAGTACGATTTTTAATAGATTACGCGCGCGTAGCATGCGTAAATGATGTTTTACGAGTTGTTGATCAATTTTCCCTCTCTAAAACGCCTGATAGACACCCGATAGTCCCGGCTGCTTTGACTAACTCATTGATGACGACCGTTACACATTCAACTCCACACTCTATCGTAATACGATAGTCGTAATTATTATACGGTATTAGGAGTAACTTAAGTAAATTAGTTCGATATCCTTTTATATTATTACGATATCTGCATTGAATAAGCGCATCGTACCTTTGGAATGAAGAGGCGTTAGGGAAACAAAATGACGATGAACTGTATAGACTGTGGTGGAGTTCTTGACCTCCCCAGCGACGCGGTCGTGAAAGAGGTTGTAGAGTGCCCCGACTGTGGCCTGGAATACGTTGTAGAAGAGACCGATAACGGGCTTCTGAAACTGGTAGAGCTTAACATAAAAGGCGAAGACTGGGGAGAGTAAACGCAACCTCTCCCCCGGATAGGCTCAACATGGTAGATATTGCCATTCTATTTGATCGATCGGAGAGCGACGAACTAGGTATCAGACTGACTGCTAAAAATATCGGCATCAAGCTTGGGTATGTTCCCTTCCATAAAGTGGCTTATGGGTTCGACAGGAAAGGCTACACCCTCACTAGTGGTGGGAGAGATTACACCGACACCCTGAAAGATGCACGCGTTTTCCTAAACAGGGGGCAGAGTAAGCATAGGCGTATCTTCGCTGCAGCGATCTTGGAGAGCATAGGAAAGGACGTGGTCAACCCTCTAAATGTTGAGCTGACCTGCCAGAGCAAGATTAGGAGCCTCCTACTATTCGCAGCCAAGGGAATCAACATACCGAAAACAGTATACGTCCCCTGCAACGTGTGGGAGAAGTCGGATGCCAGGGAGCCAATTGATAATGCGGAGTCCATCTCAGCGCTGATCGAGGGACAGCTTGGGTCATCTATGGTCATTAAACCCGACGCTGGAACCCATGGCCGAGGCGTAACGCTTGCAAGGGGTCATCAGGGTATTGTTGAGGTCCTTCATGGGGTTGAATCGGGGATAACTAACCCTGTAGGCGTTGTCGCACAGGAGCTTATTGATAAGTGGTTTTTTGACCTCCGCATAATCGTCAGCAAGGAGGCTGGGAAGGCGCCGTATTGTCAACCAATCGCCCTTGTACGTGGGGGCTTCAGGGAGTTCCGTACAAACACATTTCTCGGGAACATGGTCTTCCACGCCGAGCTTCCTTTAGGGGTTCTTAGGGACGCTGAGCTGTGTGGCTCAGCCCTCGCAGGCGACAGCCCTGCTTGGCTCATTGCGCTTGACGCTATGCCAAGAATAGGCGCGGATAAGACGGCAGACGACTATGAGGTTAAAACGCACCTCAGCTCGCTTGAGACGCCCTTTGCGGAGG
>MEZF01000074.1:2730-4489 GCA_001774245.1 Candidatus Bathyarchaeota archaeon RBG_13_52_12 | reverse complement strand
TTGAGAAGGCGTACCTCGCCTACAAGGAAACCGAGGACTACTGCTTCATCCAGGAAGCGATACAGAGGAGCCTTGACAAGGCTGAGGACCGCGTCTTGTTCCACGAAGGTAACAGTTGCCCCGAGTTCTGGGAGCAGACAAGAATCGTAGCAGGCATCAACGTTGCAGAGCCCTTACTTAGATGTGCTGTGAGCCTCCTGGATGGGCGCCGTGGTTGATGGTGGGAATAACTGTTGGCTCATGATCGCGCGCGGGAGGAAGGATGATCAGGAAATGAACAGGCAGCAGATAATCGACCGTGAATCCACATCGATGGCAAACCTCTACTGGAAGAGAGAACTAGTCGCCGCTCAGGGCAGAGGGGCCCTCCTCTGGGACACCGATGGTAGGGAGTACATCGACTGTACCAGCAACTATGGCGTCTCGGTGGTTGGCCACTGCCACCCCAGGGTGGTTGCAGCCATCAAGGAGCAGGCAGAGAGGCTGGTCAGCTGCCACGGTAGCTACTACATCGAAGCGCGGAGCGAGCTCCTAGAGAGGCTAAGCAGGATAGCCCCAACAGAGCTTACTAGGAGCTTTCTATCAAACAGCGGATCGGAGGCCATAGAATTCGCCTTCAAGCTGGCGAAGAGGAAGACTGGGAGATCAGAGATCGTCGCCATGATGAACGCCTTCCACGGCAAGTCCATGGGGGCGCTCTCAGCTACCTGGAAGAAGAAGTACAGGGAGGGCTTCGGCCCGATGCTGCCAGGCTACAGGCACGCCCCCTTCGGGAACATCGAGAGAATAAGGGATGCGATTACGGAAGACACAGCTGCTGTGATAACTGAACCGATACAGGGTGAGGGTGGAATCAACCTCCCTCCTCCCGGCTTTCTCAAGCAACTCCGTGAACTCTGCGATGAGAAGGGCGTCCTACTGATACTCGACGAGATCCAAACGGGGATGGGGAGAACCGGAAAGATGTTCGCTTGCCAGCACACTGGCGTCGTCCCCGACATCATGTGCGTGAGTAAGGGGATAGCTAGTGGTCTCCCCTTAGGCGTCACTATGGCTAGGGAGGACATTATGTCCTCGGTGGCTGTGGGCGACCATTCGAGCACCTTCGGCGGCGGCCCAATACCCTGTGCAGCTGCGACCGCAACCATAGATGTACTCGTAGAGGAACGGATCCCCGAAAAAACGGCGAGGGACGGAGAGTACCTCATCGGTAAGTTGAGGGAATTGGGGAAGAAGTACAAGGTGGTGCGTGAGGTGAGGGGAATGGGGCTTATGATTGGTGTTGAGAGTAGGTTTGAGATCATCGGCGTCATGGATAGAAGCCTGGAGCGGGGCGTCCTCACCTTAGAGGCTGGGAGGAACGTCCTACGGCTTCTTCCTCCCCTCGTCATTACCCGCGAACAAATCGGCCGCGTAGTCTCTGTCCTTGAGGAAGCCTTCGGAGTTGAGGAAGTTGAGCGCTTCCCCCGTTGATCTTCTAACGCGTATGGTAGAGATCCCCAGTCCGAGCCGCCACGAGGAGGAGCTCGCCATCTACCTCGCCTGCGAAATGAGTGCTTTGGGGTATACCGTGAAGCGAGACTCAGCTGGCAACGTTATTGGTGAAATAGGTCATGGGCGTCCAAGGGTTCTCCTCTGCGGTCACATGGATACAGTTCCAACGATGATGCCTGTAAGAGTCGAGGAAGGTGTCCTCCACGGTAGAGGCTCAGTCGACGCTAAGGCGCCTCTCGCAGCAATAATAGTTGCCGCTTCAAGG
>MEZF01000074.1:2093-2459 GCA_001774245.1 Candidatus Bathyarchaeota archaeon RBG_13_52_12 | reverse complement strand
AGTCCGCGTTTCCTATGAACGAATAGACTACTCGGAGCCCTACCTTTCTCCCAGTCGCACCTTACCGGTGAAAGCTCTCTCCTCAGCCATCTATAGGCTTCGTGGCACCCATGTCCGATTAATAACTCGAACAGGAACTGGTGATATGAACATCTTCGGGCATGCGACCGGTGTTCCATGTGTAACGTACGGTCCGGGTGACAGTCACTACGACCACACCCAAAACGAGCAGATCAAGCTTGATGATTATCTCGACAGCGTGGAGGTTCTAACAAAGGCGATCCTTCTAATAGGCGAATACTACGAAAAACGCACCAAAACACCCTAGAAGGAGCTGAAAAATGGTTAACGTTAAAGCCACAGGGA
>MEZF01000074.1:1859-1967 GCA_001774245.1 Candidatus Bathyarchaeota archaeon RBG_13_52_12 | reverse complement strand
GCATGCAAGCCCTAATCAGCACCGGAGTAATCAAGAAGTTCACCATCGAGGTCGGTAACGCAAGCAAGGTCCGCAGCCTCTCGATGATAAGCGTCGAGCCTAGCACGC
>MEZF01000074.1:228-1735 GCA_001774245.1 Candidatus Bathyarchaeota archaeon RBG_13_52_12 | reverse complement strand
CCGCCAAATAGTACCAATCCAGGCAGTCCACTCAACCTTATCCACGTTGATGTTGCACCTTTAGATGCCACCTAACCGCCACCTGTTCACAGTTTTTAAAGCGACCTCGTGCGCGATTAATATTTAATATCTTATACGCGTTTTTGAGTAATTTCCTTAGAGGTGATGTTTGGGGCCTCTTCGGCCCCCCTTGCAGGTAGATGGAGGCTACGGGAGTATGGATGTAGTCTCCAAAAATAACTCAGGAATGCTTGAATAAAAAGAAAATCGATTTATAATATTATAATCGTGCACGCAGGTCTTTCTCTGCGAACCTGATTGCACGTTAACTTATTCATTCAGTCAACTACCCACCCCTAAAGGGGTGGGCTTGTAGTTCAAGTTTCCATTCGGGCAGACTACAATAGCGCGCGCGGTTCACATTCTTTGGAGTTCTAGTAGTTTCTGGGTAGGATGGATTAAATGCGTCCTGGTTCATAGATGATTCGATGGGGAATTCCAGCGCGGATCGTGTGTAGGGTTTCATGAGTGCCTCTCAGGAGCGACCATTCCCCACGGATTGAAAAATAGCGGCTTGCTCCACGGAGGCGCTCAGCCGTGAGGCATCGCGTGGATAAGCGTCACCGCGTCGTGGAGTCGGTGATCGCCATGGTCAAAGTAGCGGGGCTAGATCTCGAGATGATGAGTGATCTCAACCTGATCAGACTCCACTATGAGGCGCTGAAGTTGGGGGACTTCAAAGCGATCAGTTATAGGAGGAAGAAGGTGATGCGTGATCTAGGGTTGTTTGAGCGCCGGGGCCGCGGCGGTAGAGTCGTTCTCACGAAGAGGGCCCAGAGCCTTCTCCATCAAGTCGAAGAGGAGGAGGCTCAGCGTTGACGGTGAGGCGCGGCAAGCGGAAGGCACAGAGTGATGTAATGGGGAGGAAACTGAAGCCTTTGGAGGCGGTTTCCGCGGTCACCCGCAGAGCTGCCGAGCTGGGCCTCGACCTTGAGCATGAGTCAGATAAGAACCTAATACGCATCTACCTCAATTTTATTCATCTAGGTCAAATCATGCAGATCCCCCCCGCGATTCGCGGAAAACTGGCACGGGCAGATCTGATCACCTACCTAAACCGTGGCAGAAACAGCGTCCTCACGCAGCGAGGCAAGCAAATGCTCCGCGAGATCAAGGAGGAGGATTAGGGCGATGGAAAGTATTGATGAAGCGGAACCTGAGGTGACTGAACTCAGGGGAAGGCTACTCCAAGCGCTAGTGGATGGGCTTAATGAGAAGGACTGCAGCATAGTCTACCTCCGTGAATTCTATCTGGGTCATAAGGAGATGGGCCATGTCCTGAAGTTAACAGGAGACCAGCTTGAGAAACTTTCCCGTGGATGGATTAGGCGCAGGTTCAACCCGGCTGGGTGGCATTACGTCCAGATCGGGGATAATCCGCCACATAGACCTAAGAAGAGAACCGCGCGCACGCTTTAGCTAGGACTGGGGATCCTCTCCCTGGTAA
>MEZF01000074.1:0-167 GCA_001774245.1 Candidatus Bathyarchaeota archaeon RBG_13_52_12 | reverse complement strand
CCCTCTTCGCCCCGGTGATCACGAGCTTCCCCGAGGCGAACACCAGCAGAACCACCTTCGGCTCCTTCATCCTGTAGATCAAGCCGGGGAACTGCTCAGGCTCATACATGACATTCTCCAAGACATCAGACATCGCCTCCTGGTCGATCTTCCCATGCAGGTTAGCG
>MEZF01000073.1:19859-19993 GCA_001774245.1 Candidatus Bathyarchaeota archaeon RBG_13_52_12 | reverse complement strand
TATTCCCTCCCGAAAGACAATGTCAATGCAAACCCGGTTTATCCCAAAATAGATATTGAACCCAAACTCGTTGCAACATAAAATTTCTTCGATGATCTATTCGATTTCCATCCCGTGCTCAAATACCTTAAGGA
>MEZF01000073.1:19401-19664 GCA_001774245.1 Candidatus Bathyarchaeota archaeon RBG_13_52_12 | reverse complement strand
AAGCGCGTGATCATGGAAATAATGGAGTCAATGAAGAAGATCCCTATCTCAACTTTTTGATAAAAAGGAGATGCCGTCATGAGAGTCCTTGTCTCCTACATGTCCAAGACCGGCAACACAAAGAAGGTGGCGGAAGCGATATTTGAGGAGATTCCTGATGAGAAAGAGTTAAAGGCGATCGCCGAGGTTGACAGCTTGGATGGTTATGATTTCGCTTTTCTCGGCTTCCCGGTTCAAAGGATGGGTCCGGACAAGAAGACCGT
>MEZF01000073.1:1784-18738 GCA_001774245.1 Candidatus Bathyarchaeota archaeon RBG_13_52_12 | reverse complement strand
CTGAGCGCCATAATGACCAAGAAGCATACTAGGATAAACCCAATTGCCCCCGCTCCAATCATCCAGCCGCCACCCCACCCCATCATGGGCATGCCGTAATAGCCCCCTGAGTAGAACCCAGGTCGGTTTACCGCTGAGAAGAACCAGATTAAGCCAAAGACCAGGAATAACAATCCAAACCCGATCCAGACCCACCTCATATGATGCATTCGATACGTTTCCATTCATAGGCAACCGAAATATGCCTCCATATAAACGATGCTTAAAAGAAGGCTGAGAGCGCGCGCGACGCTGCAGACTGCTACTATGAGTACAATGGTTGTTGCCTCAAATAGAAGGCGTCCTGAATCTCAAAAGATCAACCATTTCAATTCACATGTATGAGTTAGCGTGAAGTGAGGATAAGCTATTCGTCTTCTTTCAAAATACTTGGTGTAAGATGAGGCTTATACCAAAGTAAATTTGGGATAAGATTTTTCTAATCTCAGGTGGCTGCGAGAATAAGGCTATAACCTAAAAATAAATAAAAAAAACAGTGGTAGGAGTCTTAAGAAAAGGGCATTTTCCACAGTGAGATTGTTCTTGTATTTATGATCGGGCACTTTTGCCAAGCTTCTGAATTAATGTAACTCTCAAAGTTCTTAATGGTTCCTTCAAGCATGAATGCTACGCCCTCTTTTTCACCGAATGGTCCCCAAGGTCCCATCAGCTTCAGGTTATTTTTCACGAGCGCCTTACTGTACTCTGCCCACGCTTTCTTAGATTCCTCCATGGTCAGAGCTTTCTTCGCATCACCGAAAATCAGATAGTGAGTAAACCCCATTTTTTCACACCAGTTGGCGTAAACACGCCGAGAAATAATTTTTATTTTTACATATAAATATTTATCGTGTTGTATTTGCGTATATCTTCAACCAATCATGTTCACTATTTAGAATCGGGTGGAACTCAGGATAAGGCTATTCGCCTTACTTCAAAATGCTTGACGTAAGATGAGGCTTCTCCTAAAGTTACTTTGGGTTAAGATTTTTTTTATGGCGGGTGCGAGTCAGATGCCGAGCATCAGAGCCGGGTTCACCGACAAAATCGCCTGCTTCTCCGAGCAGGTCAGGCTCCCCAGGCTGTTTACCCAGTTAACCGAGTCCACCATCTCCATAGGGCAGGGGTAGTCGGTCCCGAATGCTACCCTCTCGATCCCCACAGTGTCAATCAGGAACCGTAGAGTCGACTCGCTGAAGGTGCAACAGTCGTAATAAAAGCTCCCAACGTACTGGCTCGGAGGCCTGGATATCGACTGGCGGGCATCCTCACTCGAGTACTTGACCATATAATCCAGCTTCGCAGCCTCCCAGCCCTTGTCCATCCGGGCAACTCCGAAAGCCACATAGCCGCCCCCATGCAGCAGACAAACCTTCAGCTTGGGAAAGCGATCGATGATCCCGCCATGCACCAGAGTCCCAAAGGTGAGCACACGCTCCACCAGATTGCCTACTGTGTTCTCGAGGAAGTAGCGTGGGATCCGCTGCGCCACAATCGTGCTGCCCTGGTGGAACTCAACGACGGCTCCCAGCCGCTCGGCGGCTTCCCAGAACTGGAGGAACTGCGGCTCGTCTAGGGTGTTCCCGTTGATGTGGTCCTTGATGGTGACACCCTTCAGCCCCAGATCGGTGACCGCCCGCTCGAGTTCAACTACCGATGCCGCTACGTCCTGCATGGGTAGGATGCCCAGGCCAACGAATCGATCGGGGTACTCATCGACCAAAGCCGCTACCTCGTCGTTGCAGGCTCTAACCGCTGCCTTGGTATGCTCCGGGGCTTGGTCGTATTTGTTGAAGTCGCCATAGACGGTGAGTGCCTGTATGTCCACTCCGAGTCGGTCCATTTCGGTAATCCGCTCTTCTAGGGTCCAGTGGTTCCGTGGGTTCTCAAGCTCGCCGTGTTCGGCGGTGAATCCATACCAACTATGACCGGCTCGCACTGCCTCCAGGAATGGACGCGGGTTCACATGGTTGTGGACGTCGATGACCTTCATTCGTTTCTCCTCAGGGAGTGTCTGACTGCTGAAGCTCCTATTCACTGAGCTGCATGCGCAGTAAAAACATCGACGGTCTGAGATCAACCATCTATAATTCACTGAGAAATATCAGGTGGAACTCAGGATAAGGCTATTGAAGTGGAGCCGCTTTCTCTGACCTTATCCCTTCCCAGACAATATATAATATCAGTTGAATTTACATGAATCAGAGGTGCCATCCCTGAAATGGGCTAGACATCTCTCAAGGTGAATTACATGAAAGCACTGAATGTAGACGATGTGAAGGGCGACAAGATCACAAAGGGCGCCATCCGTAAGTTGCTTGTACATTCGAAGAACCTTATGATGATATACTACGAGGTTGAACCTGGAGGGACACTTTCACACAGTCACCCGCACGAGCAGATGGGATTCGTCGTCAAGGGAGCAGCCGAGCTAACCGCTGGGGGTAAGACTGTAAAGCTAGGACCAGGCTCGTCTTACATATTTGACTCGAATGAGCACCACGATTTCAAGATCACTGGCAAGGGCACCGTAATAATCGATATATTCCACCCAACGAGAGAGGACTACCTCCCTAAGTGAAGAACATTCGAAAACACGCGCGCTTGAGGTAGGGTGGGACTCCTTCGATGCCTCCAAACAAATACTCATAGTGAAGCTCGTTAATGTCACCGAGAGAGTTGGGTTGAAATCCCCCTAGCATACCTGCGCACAGTGGGTGCCGTATCACATCAAGATTAATGCCTAGCCGTGAAGATACAGAGTATAAACTGACGTGAGACAACATAGCGTTGACCGAGAAGCATAACCATCTCATAAAGGAGAAGAGTCCTTACCTCCAGCAGCACGCTCACAACCCCGTGGACTGGTACCCCTGGGGAAGCGAGGCCTTCGAGGAGGCGAAGAGACGCGACGTCCCCGTATTCCTCAGCATAGGCTACTCGACCTGCCACTGGTGCCACGTCATGGAGCGCGAAAGCTTCGAGGACGAGGCCACGGCTGAGGCCCTGAACGCCGCATTCGTCTGCGTCAAGGTCGACCGGGAGGAACGGCCCGACCTCGACGCCGTCTATATGTCCGCCTGCCAGATGCTCACCGGAGGAGGCGGCTGGCCCCTAACGATTGTAATGACGCCCGAGAAGGAGCCATTCTGGGCGGGGACCTACCTGCCCAGGACAAACCAACGCGGCATGCTCGGCTTAAGGGAGTTGATATCCCGGCTGAGTAGTCTCTGGAGAAGCGACCGCTTCAGGCTAGTCTCGGACGCTGTATCGATGGTTGAGGCCCTGTCGCAGATGCCAGCCGCGGCCAACCCGGCAACTCTTAGCGAAACCACGCTGAGCGAAGCATACAGGCAGCTGTCCTCAACCTACGACGAGAAGAACTCTGGATTCGGAGACGCCCCTAAGTTCCCCTCCCCACACCATCTAATGTTCCTTCTGCGCTATCACAGAAGAACCCGGAACCCAGACGCGATCAAGATGGTAGAAGAGACCCTAGACGCGATGATGAGGGGCGGGATCCACGACCAGATAGGGGGCGGCTTCCACCGCTACTCCACCGACGCCCTGTGGCTTGTACCACACTTCGAGAAGATGCTATACAACCAGGCGACGTTGCTGCTCGCATACACGGAGGCTTACCAGGCAACCGGTGAGCCAATGTACGCATCCGTTGCCCGAGACATCGTGGACTATACCCTGAGAAACCTGACTTCACCCGAGGGGGCTTTCTACTCAGCGGAGGACGCCGACAGCGAAGGTGAGGAGGGCAAATTCTATAATTGGACGCTGGAGGAGCTCATGCAGGAGCTCGACGAGGAGGAAGCATCGATCGCCATACAAGCCTATGGAGTAACGGAGCGAGGCAACATAAGGGAGAAACCAGGCGCCAACGTCCTCCACGATGCTGCCTCTAATAACGAAACCACACGGGGATCATTGGATCCAACGCAGCAGCGTGAAAAACTACAAACCATCAAGAATAAGCTGCTCAGAGCAAGGAGCAGAAGGATAAAGCCATTCCTCGATGACAAGATCCTAACCGACTGGAACGGACTGATGATAGCTGCCCTATCCGAAGCCGGTGCTGTACTCGGCGAGGAAAGCTACGTCAAAGCGGCGGAGAAAGCTGCTGACTTTATCCTTAAAAGATTGTATGAGGACGAACTCCTCCACCGCTACAGGCTGGGGGAGTCAGCTATCCCGGCGTTCCTTGACGACTACGCATACCTCACATGGGGGCTAATCGAGTTATACGAGGCGACCTTTGATGCGGATTACTTGGGGGTGGCGAAGCGCTTAACAAATGACGCACTCAGGCACCTCTGGGACTTAGACTTCGGCGGCTTCCGTATCAGCCGATCAACTGAGGTCCCTCTGCCCATCATGATGGAGACCTATGATGGGGCGAAGCCCTCTGGGAACTCTGTTATGGCGATGAATCTCCTGCGCCTCGGCAGTTTCTTTGAGTCGAGCCTTGGAGCGAAGGCGGAGCAGCTTTTCAAGATGCTTGCACCCCTCGTCGATGCAAACCCCGTCGCCTACACGTATCTGCTATGCGCACTCGACTACAGCATCGGGCCAAGCTACGAGGTCGTCGTAGCAGGCGATCCCGCCTTCGATGACACCCTCCGTTTACTAGACATTCTGCGCAGATCCTATACACCGAACAAGGTTCTGATGCTTAAGAACCCCAGCCTCGATGATTTGCTCGGCTATACATCGGCGATGAGCAGCATTGACGGTAAACCAACCATCTACATCTGCAGAGACAGGGTCTGTAGGATGCCGATCACCGACGTCGAAGAGGCCATCAGATCACTGGGCGTCGAATAACCCCCTCAAAGCTCCAAAGCTCGCGGAGCCAGCCAATGGGGCCTCCTCTACGTGTGGCTTCCTTATCTCCTCGATGTCGCATACTATAATTTTCGAGCGCGCGCGACGTTAAAGTTGCGCACGCTAACCATCATATTGACTAGGCGCGTGGTTCTTAGTGCATTTCTGTTTCTGCTTGACTTAGTTGGTGTTTAGCTTTCAACAGTTTCTCGTAGAGAGCTGCAACCTTTGAAGCGTTTTTATTGACAGTGCCTTTAATAGGTCTCCCTCGATTTCGGCTAACTCTAACCTCTGATAATAATCAAAGGTCTCTTTCGCGCGCACGAGAGTATGAAGATCAACATCCTACATGCTCGAGCACATCAATCAAGCGTTGAAAATAAAAAAAATATACATAATAGGTGATGTTAAGAAGAGTTTCCTGAGGTACCAAAAATGGTTAAAGAGAGTTTAACGCGGGCACTATTTTTCACGGCGGGAACCGTCTGCCTGCTCATTGGAGTCATCGGGGTATTCATACCCATTCTACCGACAACACCATTCCTTCTACTCTCGGCCGCGTGCTTCCTGAGGAGCTCGAAAAGGATGTATAATTGGCTTTTTAGTAACCGGTTTTTCGGCGAGTACCTTATGAATTACAGGGAGGGAAGGGGATTATCATTGGGGGCTAAGCTATTCACCCTAGCCCTGCTCTGGTTGACCATCAGCTACTCAGCGCTTTACATTATTGATTTTTGGGTGGTCCAGGCTCTCTTATTTATCATAGCCATTGCGGTGAGCGCGCACATCATCCTGCTGCCAACTCTAAGAAAGCCAAAGCATCCTTTCGTTTAAAGTGTATACTACTGTGCGTCACCCGAATATCAAGTTCCTAACTCCTTACATTTATCACAATAAATGTACACTTCCAAATGTTGCCCAACAGGCGTTACCTTCAATTTCGTAATTATCTGTGACCATAATTCTCTGACGCTTTCTTCTTCATAATCCCTTATCTTCCCACAATTCTTGCAGATAATGTTAATATGAGGTGAAGTATTCGGATCATACCTTGAAATACCAACACTAGATCCCATTTCTTCTATAAGTCCGATTTTATTGAGCAAATGTAGCGTTTGATACACTGTTGCTATGCTAATGGTTGGATGTTTCCTCAGCATCTCTTGATACACCCTATCAGCTGTTGGGTGCTCCTTGCTGGAAAGGATAAACCTGCAAATATCGATGCGCTGGGGAGTAACCTTGAAGCCCTTCTCCCGAAGCTTGGTAATGAGTTGCTGTTTTTCCATTAATGTGAAACACTAACGAAGTAACCTAAAACGTTTTCTAATTAATAAAAATACTTAAATAATAATCATTATAATCTAATTAACACCAACAAACTTAAACGAGGTATTAATATGAGTGAAAAAAATAGAAAGAAACTCACAACTGTAGCCGGCGCCCCAGTCACCGATAACCAGAACACGATGACTGCTGGTCCTCGAGGACCCGCGCTTCTGCAGGACGTGTGGTTTCTCGAGAAGCTGGCTCACTTCGACAGGGAGGTAATCCCCGAGAGGAGAATGCACGCTAAGGGCTCCGGTGCCTTTGGCACCTTCACGGTGACCCACGACATCACGAGATACACGAAGGCTAAGATCTTCTCTGAAATCGGTAAGAAAACCGAAATGTTCATCCGCTTCTCCACAGTCGCCGGGGAGCGCGGCGCAGCCGATGCTGAGCGTGACATCCGAGGCTTCGCCATGAAGTTCTACACGGAGGAGGGAAACTGGGATCTCGTAGGAAATAACACCCCTGTCTTCTTCCTACGGGACCCACTTAAGTTCCCTGACCTGAACCACGCAGTCAAACGGGACCCCCGCACAAACATGAGGAGCGCAAAGAACAACTGGGACTTCTGGTCATCGCTTCCAGAAGCACTACACCAAGTGACCATGACCATGAGCGACCGAGGCATCCCGCTATCCTACAGGCACATGCACGGCTTCGGCAGCCACGCCTTCAGCATGATCAATGCCAAGAATGAGCGTGTATGGGTGAAGTTCCATTTCGTTACCCAGCAGGGCATCAAAAACCTTTCCGACGCTGAGGCCGCGAAAATAGTCGCGAGTGACCGTGAGAGCCACCAACGCGACCTGTACAACAGCATCGAGCGAGGCGAGTACCCCCGCTGGAAGATGTTCATCCAGGTCATGACTGAGGAGCAGGCAAAGAAGATGCCCTACAACCCCTTCGACCTGACGAAGGTGTGGTACCACGGAGACTATCCGCTGATAGAGGTTGGCCAATTCGAGCTGAACCGCAACCCTGAAAACTACTTCGCTGATGTGGAGCAATCCGCCTTCAACCCAGCGAACGTGGTTCCCGGCATCAGCTTCTCACCGGACAAGATGCTGCAGGGCAGACTATTCTCATACGGCGACGCCCAGCGCTACAGGCTCGGTGTGAACCACCACCAGATACCCGTGAACGCCCCCCGCTGCCCAGTCAACAGCTACCACCGGGACGGACAGATGAGGGTAAACAGCAACGCGGGAAGCACCATCGGGTACGAGCCTAACAACTACGGGGAGTGGCAGGAACAGCCCGCCTACAAGGAGCCGCCGCTTGAGCTGAGAGGCGCCGCTGCTCAATGGAACTTCAGAGAGGATGACAGCGACTACTACACCCAGCCAGGCAAACTGTTCCGGCTGATGAGCCCCGCTCAGCAAAAAGTGTTGTTCGAAAACACTGCGCGTGCGATGGGAGACATCCCAAAGGAGATCAAGATAAGGCACATCAGGAACTGCATGAAGGCTGACCCCGCATACGGTAAAGGGCTAGCGGATACGCTGAATATCTCGCTCGACGAAGTAAAGTAACCGCGCGCGCCTCGCCTCGCATGAGCGCGCGCGTATTCCTAACTCTCCTTACTAGATGAGCTCTACTAAAAGAGTTGCGAGGCCTCAATATAGTTAGAGGGGCTGGCGAGTCGTCATATTGAGGTTGTTACTAAAAGTGCGAAGTCTTACAACTCATGTATGCTTTGAAGCTCCGTTTTATATCGAATATTTCTTAATGATCCCCTCTATCTCCGTAGGGCTATGGAAAACGTGAATACCCCTCATCTTAGAAAGCTTGGACGTGTTCTCCAGGTCGACCTCCCTCATCTCAAGCTCCAGCCTCTCACCAGACGGCAGGGTGGTCACCTGCTTGCTCTCGACATGGTCCACAGGCATGACGTATATCGGGATGTTAGCCTTAGCTGCCTGGGCCACCGAGTTCGTGATCAGAGTGTCGGCTATCCTGTTGACTATCTTGGCAACGGTGTTCCCCGTCGCTGGGCACACGCGCGCGCGCGTCGCGTGTCTGGCCCAGAAAATTGCTGATCACAGAATATTTCGGCTCTATTTTTCTCATGAAAAAAAATCTAATTGCATTGATTTAATTTTTTGCTTGCAAATACATAATCAGACTAGAATTATTGCGAAGATCCGTGCTATCCAATAATCTCATTCAGTAAATGAAAGAAAGCCTTCTTCCTCTCCGAGTTGATTCCCCAGTCGACCGGTACACTCTGGTACCCAGACTCATATCCTTCTCCACCCATCCTATAGTCGAAGTAGCCCCACGAAGCATACCCCTTTATCGCTGCAGTAAGATTATTCCACTCCTCCTCGAATTCATAATGGTCATCCTCGTTGAAGAGTATCGGTTTCGGAGAGTACCCCTCCACACTCCTCGTCTTCTGAACCATCAACAGTATATCATCGGGGTTCGAGACACCGTTGCCATGGATCAGTATGAAATCCGAGGCCTTGACAACGTTTGGCAGCGGGATGAACCCCCCACCATAACTCGTCCCCACATAAAACCTGAAACCATCCCTGCGACTCTGCTTCACCAGATTGATCAGTTCATCGACTCTTCCAGGCTTGAGTATGTCGTGATCGTATCTGTTCACATTGCATTCGTTGTCAATTTCGATGAGGACGTTCCTGTAACCCCTAACGTACAACCACTCCAGGACATTATCTACAGCATTTCTTATCGCAGCCTCGTCCTTCAACCGTTCATCCTGTCCGAAGTAAAACAGTCCGAGGATAGGGACCATGCCGAGCTTATCCGCCCGGTCTAGAATCCTCTCTAAGCGACCCATGTATTCGGCCCGGAGCGTTCCATCACAGTCGTAAGCCGAATTCTCCCAAGGCTGGATCTCAGAGTAACCTCGCGGGTTCCCTCCCTGCAGGTTAATGGTGAATGACAGGAGCCCGTAGCCCACCCACTTTTCCATATTATCTATGAACTCTCTTGTGTTTCTCTCCGCATCCCACGCCCTGGTATCAGGGTAAACCCAGTTTCCAACAGTCTCAGGGTTGAGATCATCGAATATGCCCTGCACCATCCTCGAGTTCATCAAAAGCCCTTCGATCTTATCCCCCTTCCAGTACCTTCCTCGATACGTGGGCAACCCGTTTATGAAGAACTGTTCGCCTCTGATTGATACGATCGTCCTCTTACCGTCAAATCTACGCTTCAATATCAGATCTAGAGAAAAATGCGCGCACGCATATGTATTTTTACAACTAATCGCAGGCGTCCCTACTACACGGACACCCAGGTGTGTAAATTAGCACAGTAGCATTAGGGGAAGATTCGGGGCCTTTCGGCCCATACTACGGAGGCTAAGAGAGTATGGAATTCCTCTAGCATTTAATTCATTAAAAATCCTTGAAGATAAACCCTTCACATGCTTATATACTCTAAAGAATCAGCGCGCACAGAACATATTATATTACACCATTATGAATCTACTAGGATTCTCGTGGAAAAAAGGAGCAGATTCCTAAATTCCGGCTTCATCTTGGTATCGATCTCCCACGCGCTGAACCACGCGTATGAGAGCCTCTTACCCATCCTGTACCCGCTGCTTCTCTCGGAATTCGGATTATCGTACAGCCTGATCGGCGTAATATCCATGGGATACAGACTATCAGGCGGCTTACTCCAACTCCTAATGGGCTTCCTGGGGCGATTCTTTAGGAGGAAATACCTGCTCGGCTTCGGGTTGATCTGGACATCCATCTCCAACTCCTTAATGATCTTCTCCCAAAACTTCAGCCACATCCTACTAAGCAGATCCCTCGCGGGAATAGGCTCAAGCCCACAGCACCCCACTGGATCGTCTTACATAGCGGATACATTCCCTAAAAACCAACTCGGGAAGGCCCTCGGGATCAACCTAGTGGTAGCATCACTAGGCAGATTTCTCACCCCCTTCATCGGCAGCCTACTACTAGTTACACTTGGATGGAGGCTGACCGCCCTAGTGTTCACGGTACCCGGACTCATCGTGGGAGGCCTATTCCTGTTCATCTCGGAGAAAAAACGACTAGAACAATGGTCAAGCCTCTCGAGCTTCAAAATCATGTCGAAGGGAGTGACCACGGTCCTGAAAGACAAGGTGGTTTTAGTCGTCATGATCGTTGAAATGATCATGGCCTTCAGAGTAGGCGCATCCGACTTCATACCATCATTCCTAATCAAGGTCGGCCTGACCCCGCTCGAAGCCGGCTTTCTCTTCACCGCGTTTCTGGGGGCGGGATTGCCTTCACCCTACGTCTGGGGGTACCTCTCAGATAAAATAGAGAGAAGAAAAATAGTGATGCTCTCCATGGGTCTGGCGGCGTTCTTGTGGTACCTGCTACCATACAGCGGGAACTACCTTAGCCTCCTCATGGTACTCGTTCCCCTAGGCTTCGCCTGCCAAGGCGTAGGGGGCGTGATTCAGGCATTCGTGGCCGAAGTTACGCTGCCCGAAAACCGGGACATAATCTACGGCATATATTACACGCTCGCCTTCACGCTAGGCTCTTTTTCGCCTGTGATTATAGGTTATCTAGCAGACTCGATAGGCTTTCAAGCAAGCTTCACGTATGTTGGGATTATCTCCCTGTCGGCCGTGATCACAGCGTACTTCATGAAGTGAACGCCGTATCATGCGCGCGAAACTCGAAAGGATCCAAAAGGCCATCGCAGCCGCGAGGCGGATATCACCCAACCGTTAAATGGAGTATATGCCAAAAGACAAACGATCCTCATGTACCCGGAGCTGCAAGCGGACCTCATCCTGTTCAATGGTAGAATAATAACCGTAGACCGGAAGAACTCGGTTACTAAGGCAGTCGCGGTGAGAGACGGCAGGATTCTGAAGGTTGGCACAGATGCTCAAGTTAAGAGAACGGCGGGCACCTGCACAAGGGCGATCGATCTAGATGGCAAAGCTGTTGTCCCAGGGTTGATCGACAGCCACATGCACCCCGGGGGCAGTTGGGGGGCCTACCTTGTCCGCGGAGTCGCATGCGGCCCGGATTTCACAAGAGTCGATGAGATGCTTAACGCGGTAAAGAAAAAGGTCGCAGAGACGCCTCCAGGGAGCTGGGTACTCGGCTACAGTATGGACAACGTCAAGATGGGTAGATACCCCACCTTAAAGGAACTTGACGAAGCTTCTCCCGAGAACCCACTCTACATCCAGAGGAGAGACGGCCACAACGGGGTAGCCAACAGCCTGGCCCTGCAGATAGCTGGGATAACTAGGGAGACCCCCGACCCACCCCACGGCAAGATCGAGCACGACGAGAAGGGAGAACCCACGGGCCTACTGCGTGAGACGGCGAAGGACCTCGTATACCACGAGCTGCCCCCATACACGGAGGATGAGTTCTATCGCGGTCTCCAGATCGTGTTCGAAGAGTGCCTCCGCTGGGGCCTCACAAGCATCCACGCAAGCATGGTCAGCCCAGCAGAGTTCAGGGCGATGCAGAGGCTAAAACGTGAAGGCAGGCTCGGTGTGAGAACCGCGGTCCACATCAGCGGCAGGGACCAGGGCATGGTCGAAGGCGCCATAGCATTGGGTCTTCAGACTCCATTCGGCGACGAGTGGCTCAAGATAACGGCTGCAGAGTGGGTATTTGACACTAGTACGAGTGGGCGCACCGCAGCCTACTATAAGCCTTATGTTGGTGAGCCTGAGAACACTGGGATCCTCCTCTACGACCAGGAAGACATAACGAACAGGGTGAAAGCCACTCATAAAGCTGGTATTAGGGTCGGACTGGACGGCGTCGGCGACAGGGGGATAGACAGGGCCCTCGACGCTATAGAGGCGGCTCTAAAGGAAGCCCCGAGAAAGGATCACCGCCACCGAATAGAGCACTGCTGCGCAGTGACGCCGCCCATCCAGAGGAGACTCAAGGATCTTGGCGCGATAGATGCGTCAGCGACTGGTTTCATCCATGACTTAGGCGACGCCTATCTGAAGAACCGTGGGAGAGCTGAGATGAAGTATATGTGGCCCCACCGTAGCCTGATCGATCAAGGTATCCACGCACCCGGCCACAGCGATGCAAGCATCTGTAGTCCGAACCCTTGGCTTGGAATATACAGCATGGTTACACGTAAGACGAGCGGTGGAAAAGTACTTTACGCTAAGGAGGGTATCAAACCGATAGAGGCCATACAGGCGTACACCATTGATGGCGCGTATGCCGCCTGGGAAGAGAACATTAAGGGCAGCGTGGAACCCGGAAAACTCGCTGACCTGTGTGTCCTAGATAGGGATCCCCTCAAGGTGCCGAGGGAGGAGTTGAAGGACGTAGAGACTCTGATAACGATAGTGGGCGGTAAGATAGCGTACGATAAATTACATTAAATTTGATTGCACCGAGAAGCGCGCGCGATGAAACGTCGCACAATTGTAAAAGAAATCTATTAATAATAGTTGAATATAATCGATCATTGCTTCTGCCACTGGATCAAATGCTCTGTAATAGAACATCTGCTCCGTGTTGGGAGCAATACAAGTGCCAAGATAGAAGGTGACTATGAAGCCTTGAAGTATGTAGGTATAATGTCATGGAAACCTGAAGATGCTCAGAAAGTCACTGAGCTTTTCTCAAAATGGAAGGTACCTGAAGGAATGAAGTTCCTATATCCTCCATGTACTGCCCTTGGATGCAACAAGTCCATAAGCATTTTTGAGGCAACAGCAGAGGGCCTCGCAAAGGTTGATCGGTACTGGAGACACACATGTACAAGTGAGATCTATCCCGTAATGGAATCAGCCGAGTTAGTAAAAATTAAGCCATAGACCTGAAACCTTCCATTTTTTTACCCATCACGTGCGCGTGCAGCGATTAATATCGTCGAGGACTTCACATTTGAAGGGTGGGCGATGACTTGGTTAATACATTTCCCGTTGCGCGCGGTTTCTTTATTCACTACTCTATACCGCGCAAGCGATTATTTTTATTCCGAACATTGTTCTGGAGTACTACATCATGGCATAGATAACTAGCCTAGGGATTACATCACATATCTTCCTCGACGTGCATTATTCACCCAGGAGCGGAGACGAACGCATTGCAGACTCTGAGATTGTCGGATGATGAGGAGATGCAGATTGTAATGGATATGCTGTCAAAATGCAAGCGTGACTGCAAGGTAGATGTGAGTTGTGTGATCTGCCTCTCAGAGAAGTTATCTTTGCTAAGAATGAAAAACAAATGAATAATGTCGGCGCGTGAGTGCGCCCGCTCTATGTTGTGTAGAGATAGGTTAGAACCGAAATGAGAAAAGCTGCCAGAAAAGCGATTACATAAGTGATTATTAAATCGGGGCCAGCCATCCCCGGTAGAATTATTAACAGCATAAGGATGAACGCCCAAATGGGGTAAAATCTTTTATCATTTAATTTCGTTTCAACCTCCCCCACATCGTCACTTCATAAATGGCGCGCGCTTGCCAAAGTTACTTTCGCGCGAGGAGGGCTATAAAGAAAATTGGGGCTCTTTCCTCACCGCGAAGATCTTATCCAGCCTCTCAAACCTCTCCCTGGAACTGGGGGTATCGTCATAGTGAAGACTAAGGATCCCTACAGGGCAGGCACGAGTACAGGCCATACAGCGTATGCAAAAACCGTCGTCGATCTCCCTTGACTCGACCTTCAGGGCTCCGGTGGGCGCGCGCGTCCGGTGTTTTTCTCTAACTTTATAAGGATCTTTCTTGTCGTTCCTGTTACCGAGAAGTACAGACTTTTAACACTTATCCCTGTCATTGGACATTCATACCTAAACCTTAGTGTGAAGTGAGAATAAGATTATGGCCCCACACACATAGAAAGAGAATCAATACTGGCTAATGAAACATTTTCAGGCAAATTTAGATAAGAATAAGGTTAAATAGATTCTAAACGATATACAATCAGGTTCTATTGACCAAAAAGGTTAGTCCAACCTAGGGGCGAACCCAGCTGAATAGATGGATGAGTGAGTCGAGGGATCCCTCCCATAGGCCAAGTCTTGACGATTTTCGGGAAGCATCAGAACGGCTGAAGGGAATTGCTATCCACACGCCACTGATGCCTCTTAGAAGATACAATGAAGCTGACACAGCGATATTCCTAAAGCCCGAGGTCCTACAGCCAATAGGCAGCTACAAGATCAGGGGAGTCTACAACTGGGTGGCCAAGCTGAGCCCAGAGGATAGGAGGCGCGGAATCTCTACACTCAGCGCTGGGAACATGGCTCTGGCGGTTGGATACGTCGCGAATCTGTTCAAAGTGCCCGCTAGGGTTGCGATAATTGATACTGCTCCGAAGTACAAGATAGATGCCACCAGGAAATATGGTGCCGTGGTCGACCTCGTCTCCCCAAGCACTATGATGGATTACATTGAACACCCCCCTCATGACTACAGCTTCATCCACCCTATGGCTGACTACGGCCTGATGGATGGGTATGGAACTATCGGGATCGAGATCGTGGAAGACATCCCCGACGTCGACTCGATATTTGTCCCCGTAGGTGCGGGGTTCCTATCCGCTGGGGTGGCACTCGCCGCGAAGTCTCTGAAGCCCCATGTGAGGATTATCGGAGTCAACGCTGAGAACTGTCCGCATTACCATATCGGGTTCAAGAAGGGGGGGCTTGCTCCCTTCGAGTATAAGCCGACTCTGGCTGATGGGATAGCTGGCTCGTTTAGGATCTCGAGGGAGATCTTCGAGCTAGTCAGGGAGACTCTCGATGAAGTAGTCATCGTCCCAGAGCCTGAGATCGCTAGAGCTGTTCGCTTCCTAGCTATTGAAAACAAGCTTGTGACGGAGGGAGCCGGCGCGATCAGCTTAGCAGCTGCGTTGGCGATACCTAAGGAGGAGCGGGGGAAGAGTGTCTGCATCCTCTCGGGTGGAAGCATAGACGCTGGGAAGTTGGCGCACATTCTCGAAGAAAAGTGAAACCCTAAAAATATTCAATGGTGCACGATATTAGATCACATTTTAACGTGTCTTAAGATTCATTATGCTTAAGGCGCATATCCTTCAACGTCCCCGAACCACTCCGTGATCCAAGAATTCAACTGATCAATTGTCTTAACGCTGCTTAGCTGTTTTTTGGCTTCATTTAATGACTCCATAACATTAGGGGTATAGTAGTGTGTATCGGTTAGATCAACCACAACGGACTCGTATAGTTTTCCTCTCCTAACTATCGTTTCTTCAACACCTCGACTATGCGTACCACAGGCTAAGCGTTATCTGCCATTATCTGCTAACGAATAACCTGTGTTTAACTTCACTCAGGTAATTTATTTAAAATTATTGCACGTTCGGCGCGCGCGGGACAAATACCCCGAGTGTTCGCGCAGCAACAACAGGATCAAATGTGCGACAGTAGCACGCTTCACAAAGGAGGAATTAAGGATAAGACTATGGAAGACTAACTCGAAACCCATCTCGTACCATCATCAGAAAGTCCCACAGGATAGCAGACATCGATCTCTTCAGGGATTTGAAGTTGACATCGCATAGCGATCTTGAGCTTCTTTAAACTTTTTCATATACGACGGATCCCTCTTCTCCTTAATCCTGATTAAAGCGTTAGCCACGTACTCGTAGTTCTCATATTCATCAATTGCATACTCGGTCTTCCTATACTCCTCAATGATCGACTTGAATTTTAGCCAACTCTCAACAATCAAAAACCCCCCCGCATTGTATACGGTCCCGATATCTACGAGTCCCTCCCTATACTGATACCCAATGAGGTCGCAGGTATTCCAGAAAGACTCTCTTTTAGCGAAGTTATCGGGGTTCACTGTGGAATCGTATTTTCGGTGATAATCCTCGAAGTTCTTCCAGTTCATCGTCAATAATTCATTCCATCTCTTCATGCCTTCCTCGGAGAGGAATGAGTTCATCAGGTTGTTTGTGAGGCTCGCGCGTCTGTTTTTTGTTGTCGCCCTCATGTTGAAGGCGAAGCTTAATGCTCCTACGCATACTCCTAAAGCTCCAGCCATATAGGAAATGGACTGGAGTAGAGCTAGGTCAATCAATCAAGTTCACAGATAACGATTATCGTCGAGTTTGGATAAAATTATTGCACATAAGATGAGGCTTATACCATATTCAATTTGGGTTAAGATTTTCAGAGGTGGGACTAAGGATAAGGCTATGGAAGATGCAATAAAAAAAGGGTGTGATTTTAATTATTCTGGAGCAGTGACCACGATGGTTGTAGCCGATACGCCATAGCCCTTTTTACCGAGCTCCTTTAAACGCTTACCCCAAGCGTCGTTACTTTTCGCCCATTCATCCAGTGACTTGTCAGATTCAGCCACAGTGGTCAAGCTTTCAGGTACTCCCCAAGGCGTTCCCCAGAAGACGAGGATAAATCCATGTTCCTTTAAGAATTTACCATATTCTTCGAACCATTTCTTCCTCTCGGCCAGCGTTGCATCGCTGTATGCCTGACTCGTCACGATGTGCCTTACGTAGAGATGCTTCATATCCAACTCTCAACTCCATAAACTTCTATTTATCAGACTCCTCGAGCCCAGGTTCCATTATCTATGATGTATAATGGTACCCGATTGGAACACCAAATTTCTACGGATATATTTGTTATTATAAATTATCCATAATTATTAGGATGGTCACACATCACTCATATTTACGGTGAGGATCAGGTGGAACTCAGGATAAGGCTATAGTGCTGAAAATGCCTTCTAGATAATCATTAATATCAGCTAAATCAACCTC
>MEZF01000073.1:745-1736 GCA_001774245.1 Candidatus Bathyarchaeota archaeon RBG_13_52_12 | reverse complement strand
TAGAAGCCATGAAGCTCTTAATGATCTGGTGGTGGGCGAACGAGAACGCCAAAGAGGTCACGAAACGTTACTCCACATGGAAGCAAGTGGGGAAATTCAAAAGTCTATACCCGGTGAGCACGATGATCGGTCGAAACAAGGCCTTCACAGTCTTTGAAGCCGATGACATAGCAGAGGTGCTTAAGACCACCTCTAAGTGGAATGACATTTGTACGTTCGACATTATTCCGATTATGGACTCCAAGGATGTAATGAGCGTAGTCATGGGCCCCTAGGATCTAGCTTATTCTCTTTTTTTTTCAAAAATTCATGTATTATCTAGCCACTAGTTAACGGTGAGTCAAACAATCAAATTGCAGCTGATTCAGTATCAGGTGGAACACGGGATAAGATAATTGCACGTAAGATGAGGCTTATGACAAATTCAATTTGGATTAAGATTTCGAGTATCAGGTGGAGCTGAGGAGGAGACTATTGAGACTTGAAAGGATGTTTTCTCCGTTTGAGCTCTCTGTAATATTTCTCTGATCTGAATATCGATGACATCTTGAATGTAGGATCCGTCTCCGCCATCATCTTAGACATTTCATAGGCGAGGTACTCGAAGTGCTCATATACATGTTTAGTGTAAAGACCTCTCTTCTTGTATTCTTCAATAATAGGTCCATACTTCATCCAAGTGAATGGTACTGCTTCATTACATGCGGTCCAGAGGGTTCCAATATCCAGGTAACCCGACATGTATTGATAGCCAAATATATCAAATATTCTACAAATTGTGTCCTTTTTGGCAGAAAGATCCAGGTTAACGGTGGAGTCGTATTTCCTATAAAAATCATCAAAATCCCCCCATTCCGCTACCGTAATTTCCAACTATCGTCTGCTTAACTCCTCTGAGATGAAGGACTGCATCAGGGCGTTCGTCAATGTAACTCTTCTATTCCTCGTCGTTTCCCTGGGGTTGATCATGTAGTAGATTACTCCCAGCACG
>MEZF01000073.1:514-610 GCA_001774245.1 Candidatus Bathyarchaeota archaeon RBG_13_52_12 | reverse complement strand
TTATCGTGCGCGACATGAACGCATATGCAAAGACCCTTGGCTATGGTACAACGTTCACGTTCAACATCGATGACGCTCAGGGCCAGGCCAACACTC
>MEZF01000073.1:0-453 GCA_001774245.1 Candidatus Bathyarchaeota archaeon RBG_13_52_12 | reverse complement strand
GTAATCTTCCAGCGCGGCGACTCCTGGGGGGACGGCATCGTTAACCTCCTGGTGCCCATCTGGACGCAGATGGGTGGAAAGGTCGCGGGTGAGAAGATAAGATACGCCAACGAGGTAACGGAGTTCGCCAACTATCTAACGATCGCAGACCAGCAGGTAAAGACCGCGGTGGAAAGCTACGGCGGCGAGACTCAGAGGGTCGGCGTGGTGATTCTGTCCTTCAACGAGATCTCTGTTATACTTAAGCAGGTGAGTTCGTACCCGAACATTTACAACGTCCACTGGTGGGGTAGTGATGGCACCGCGAAGAGCCAGAGGGCTATGGATGACGCCCCCGAGGAGGCTAACCACATTGGCATCTACAGCCTACTCTCACGCGAGACACTCACGCCTCTCTACGTAAAATTGGAGGCGGAGTATGTGGCTCTTACTAAACAGCAGTACGGTACATAC
>MEZF01000072.1:14034-23578 GCA_001774245.1 Candidatus Bathyarchaeota archaeon RBG_13_52_12 | reverse complement strand
TCTTCGGAATAAACCCATATTATGGCTTTCCAGTTGCTTTCATCATTGGCGGTGTAATCAGTGTAGTTGTCTTCAAGCTTGTGATCAGCACGCTTACAAAAATGGGCAGCGGATCTATCGTCTTAACAATCGCGACTTTGGCTATTCAGATCTTCTTGGGAGCTATATTATACATATATGCGTATATGTTTATCGCGTTCTTCAAACAGTATGCGACTGCTTTCCTTCTAAAGGATTATGATTTTAAAATCGGGGATGTCTCAGGGATATTCTTCGTCTCTATCGGGATAAGCATAGTCACTGTTCTCATACTGCACTACTTACTCACACGAACAAAGATGGGCATCGCTATGAGGGCGACTGCCGAGGACACTGAACTCGCTTCAGTTCTTGGTATCAACATCGTCAATGTACAGCTTTTCTCTTGGTTCCTAACCGGTGGGCTCGCCTGCCTCGCGGGGGCCATGATCCCGTTCTGGTTTCAGAGTAGCCCGGCCAGTGGATCAGCTATAATCACGAGCATCATGGCGGGAAGTCTATTAGGAGGCTTCGATAGCATATACGGGGCCATAATAGGAGGCTTCACCATCGGTATGGCTGAGATAATGCTCACACTGGGGGGGCAGCTCGTGCTCGGCAATTGGTTCGGAGAATATAGACCTCTCATACCAATGTTCTTCCTTATTGCTGTGCTGTTAATCGAGCCGAGGGGCCTGCAAGGCCTCTACGAAAGGGTTGGTGCAAGGAGGATAACAACAACTATTAAAAAACCCGAAGAAAAGGAGGATGAGAAATGATGTATGCTAACATTGCTCTAGGAATCCTAAGTTCGCTGCCGATGGCGATAGAGGGAACGAATAGACTCATCGTTGACATTGCTATGTTCTTTGGTCTTCTCGTCATCGTAGCCATGGCGCTTAACTTCCAGTACGGTAACGCGGGTATCCCAAACATGGGGTGTGCAGTCCAGGTAATCATCGGTGCCTTCTCGGTAAGCGCGATAGTAGTGAGAGTAATGTTAACTATCGTCGCGTCCGCGGGGGTGCCGCTACAGGATTGGACCAATGATTTCAACTGGGTCTACACGAGCGCCGTAAATACAGACCTTTTGAACAAGTTCATCAGGCAAAATATGGTAATGGCGATAGGTTTCTTCCTACTTAGTCTAGGCATAGCACTCGTTCTGGGAGCCGTAATTGGTTATCTTCTAGCATTGCCGGCGATCCGTCTTAGAGCGACGTATCTGATGATCGTGCTAATCACAATGGCGGATGCATCCCAAATCATAGGCAGGAATGTGGTTAGCATCTCTGGGGGTACGCTTGGCCTCTGGATACCTAATATTTTCGCATGGTACCCGGGGGATGTCGGAGTCATTACCGCAGTCATCACTCTACTGCTCGGTCTCATCAGCTTCTTCATATTCAGGACGATGTTGAACTCCCCCTATGGTAGGCTGATGCGGTCCATGAGGGAAAATGAGGTAACCCTGGGAAGCATCGGGAAAAATGTTGTCGGAATCCGCCGTAACATCCTGATGTTTGCATCAGGAGTAACGGCGATTGCAGGAGTTATGAACGTCTATTACCTTGGGTACAGTAACGAATCTGGATACCAACGCGCATACTGGACCTATTGGCCGTGGCTGATGCTAATCTTGGGTGGCCCAGGCAACAATGCAGGGACATTCCTCGGCGCAGCCGTGATCATCGCCCTTAGACGAGTGATCATCGTCTTCAAGTTCGAGATACAAACTTACTTCTTCTTCCCAATATCCTATCTAGAGGACATCATCTTAGGTGGACTACTAGTTTTCGTGATGATCTTCAGACCGAGCGGTTTAATCCCTGAAAAGCTACTCTACGTCCCTGGAGTCAACTACGCAAAGATGGTGAAGGAGGATGTCAAGGTAGACTGGCGCGCAGCCCCCAAGGCCAGAGTTAAGAAGGATGAAGAGAAGAAGAGTAAGACGGAGGAGAAAAAGTGATGAATGGACTACTACTCATAACCAGCATTTTGAGGATCATCGGTGACGAAGCGGCCGACCAGTATGACAACATCCTCTTCTGGCTGATGATCGCACTCTGGGTCATTATGCCCGTCTTCATCGTCTACGAGGAGATCAACGAGCGCAAAGCCCTCAAGGAAGCCGAAAAGACGAGCGAGGGCACGGTTTAGCCACCTCATTTTCCACTATTTTTCTTTGCATCTACGTCAGAGCTAGATTACATAGATGTTTTCAAAAAGCATTAAAAAAAACGCGGCTACTCGGTGGTTAGGGTGTAACTTACACCCATACCGGCTAGTGACTTGTCGATCTTCTCTATTAGACCCTCAAGCTGTTTCATAGTGGGTTTCTTCTCCACCCACTCGAACATGAAATCATGGTCGCCGAGGAGCTGCTTAGCATCACTAATTATCTTCGCCGGCTCATAGCAGTCGACGTACGTGTTTTTCAGGTTGTTGAGGTAGTTGCTCCAGTCGCGGTTGTCTGCCTGCATCCGCGTGGGATAGGGTATACACTTGTGGCTGAACTTTATCTCCTTCTCCTTAGACATCTCAACGGCTACCCCTTCGAGCGCCTTGAGAGCCTTCATGAGCGGTGGACCATATATGCGGACATATGTCTTAGCCAATCTAGTCGCCTAAGAAAGCATGTCGGAGTGATAATATAAAATCTTTCCAGTCAACTACCCACCTCTGAAGAGGTGGGCTTATAGTTCAATCTCCAACCCCTTTGGGTGGGCAGACCACAATAGGCTGGTTGACTGCAGCCCTCCAATGAATATTCTTAGCCGCGTTCAAGTCAGCGTTCTCCCCACGCCCACAGGATCGACACCTGAACACCGACTGGCTGACCCTATTACCCTTCTCAACCCATTCACAAACCGGGCACCTCCGACTCATATTCCTCGGGTCAACCACCAGCACGGGCACACCTGCCAACCTCGCCTTATAATCGACGAAAGCCCTCAGCTGACCGAACGCCCACTTACCATGCCTCCCCCGTTGCCCACGTCTAACCGTAACCCGAGAGCTTACGCCCCTCAAATCCTCAAGGGCTAACGCCCTCATCGTGCCTTTAGCAACGGCGACCAACTCCTTAATGATTTTATGGTTTACTTGCCTCTTGAACCTCGCCTCTCTCCCCGACAGCTTCCTAAGATGCCGTTTAGCGCTCTCCGTCCCAACCCTCTGAAGCACAGCCTTCAGCCCCGTGTAGCGTCTCCTCGTCTCCTCGATCTCATCCCCAGAGTAGGTTACGCCGTCGCTCGTCGTCGCGAGGTTAACAATACCGAAGTCTACCCCCAGGATGCCTTCGGGTGTCAGGAGCGGCTCCTCCGGCTGCTCAGCGACGAGGCATAGATAGAACTCGCCCCTGATATGGAGAAGGTCGGCTTGCCCCCGGATTCTCCTCTGGTCGAGCTTCGTAGCCGCCGACCAACAGGGGAACCACGACTCTGCCCTCAAGGGTGCTGAGGCTAATCTTCTCAAACCCTTTGAACCCCATTATCCTCTCGTCGTATATTATGGCCCCGCAGAGATCGAATTGATGGGGATGCCTTCGCTCTCTTTTGTAGCTGTCAACGACTTTACTGGATGGCACGTATTGCGAGTTGAGCGGGTAATCTGTATTGCTCCCTGATTCGGTAGTATAGTCTGTGGTGTAGTTTGTATTGGTTGAAGGTCTTGGGATCGTATGCTTCCTTTGAGATGTCGTCGCAAGCTCGGTTGAAGGTCTCCATGGTCCTAAGTAGCTTTTGCCTCTGTTCTTCTGTGGGCTTTAGTTTGGCTTTGATTGTTAGGAGCAAGCCTAAGAGAGTGTTAGACTTGAAACGTCTAAATGTTTTTATGATCCAATTCCTCCCATGACCCAAGTCATAGGTTTCCTTGAATGGTTTTCCAATGACAGGAAGGAGTGCTATCATCAAAAATTAACCAGTGGAGACCTCAGTGCTCTTCTCGGACATACGCTTCATGATTAACCGATATCTACGATATCGGTCATCCATCGAAAACTTTGCAGGGTGCGGTGACTTCACTACCCCTCCGCATCGCGGGCACGAGTCTTCCTTAAGGGTATAATTACCACAGCGCTCGCATCTTCTCAGTAGCCAAACCAATGTGCATTCTACTCCCGCTTGAACGAGATGGTGCCCTCGTGGCTCGACCACTCTTTTTCGGTCTGCTTTACGACGCGGTCGAGGGCGAGTTCGGCTTTCTTGTAATCCTCTGCTGTGACCTCAACACGGTATTTCGGGGACCCGAGGGTGTATATGTTGATCGTAGACTCCAGCTCGTCGCCTAGGTCTATAGCCATGTGGAAGAGATCCTTAATCTCCTCGATTCCCTTGCTCCCCATGGCTGACACCTCGAAGACGCCCTGTATGGTAACGCCTTTTACGATTATCTTATCCTTCGCAATAGAGGCGAGAGCCTCTGCGGTCTTAGCCTTTATACCGAGATCAGTAAAGATGGCCGTACCCTTCTTTGCTGCCTGCTCAAGGGCGTCATAGAGGCTGATTTGAGCATCGTTGAGCTTGGGGCTAATCTCCTCGAAAAGGTCCTCGGGGGTAGCCTTGAGATCGGTTGCTGCCTGCTTGAGCAGTGTCTCTGCTTTTCGCGTCTTCTTCCACTGCTCGATCTTTTTCCTACGGTCATCCTTGTTTACCCTACGAAGGCTAAGATCAACCTGGCCCTTGGAGGGGTCTACCCTAAGAACCTGGAGGACGACCTTCTGGTTCTCCCTGACGTGGTTCCTAATGTTACGAACCCATCGAGAGCTTATCTCTGATATATGGAGGAGTGCTTCCTTGTTAGCGTACTCGTCTAGGTTAACGTAGGCACCGTATGACTCTATCCGGCTGACAGTCGCGACGACCATCTCGCCTGTCTCCGGCCATTCGGCGTGCCCTAGGCTCACTTGTGGGTCACCCTAGAATCGCCATGATAGAGCCGTTGATCTCGGCTTTACCACCTGTTGGCCTCGCGATGATCTCGCCGCATGTGCGGCACTTTACCTCGTGGGTCGCGTGGCTGAAAACAACTTGCTCAGACTCACAGCTGAGGCATTTTACCCTCAAGAACCTTGAGGAAGGTCTGGGGATTAGGTTCTCCCACTCCGCCATTTTACTCCAACTCCGCCTTCTTGAGCCGTAGTCCCTCACGCATCAGGCTCTTTTTGCACTCCTTGCATTGGAGCAGTAGTGTGGTCTTCTTAGTGACCTTGGCCTGGTTGTGCTGCATCGGGAATTTTTGTCCCCCGTAGCCCTTTTTGCGTATGGCTTGGTCGCGCTCGCCCTTTCTGGAGCCTTGGCGCTTGCCTGCCTTGTAGATGGTGACAGTGAATTCAGTGTGTGTCTTGCATTTGGGGCAGAAGGTCCTGAGTGTCTTTGGAACTTTCATGGCGCTGTCTCCACTAGCTTGGCTATGCCCTTCCTTATTAGGTTATCCGCGTTCTGGGCGGGGAGGGAGGCGACATCTTCTGCCCTGAAGGGGCCATATGTTTTCATGTCGACACCCATGATAGCGGGGAGGGGCTGTGTGAAGCGAACAACTTTGAGAGCCTCTTCACCCTTTTCAGTATGCTGTGTGTAAGGGGGTTGTGGGTAAGGTGTAACCTGCGGGGGATTATCTATCGGCGATGCTACGAACTTGGGTTCCCTTCCCTGAATAATCTGCTTCACGCCCTGTACATGCGCGGCTATCAAGCGGCGCAGCTCAACCTGAAGATGCTTTTCCTCAGCCGTGAGGTTGAGGGGCTCGATTGGCGCCCCGTTGAGTTCGGCGGAGACGAGTTTGTGCAGGCGGAACCTGTTGAGGTCTTGAAGCATCTTATCGACGTAATCCTTCTCCTTTTCAATCAGTTTTCCCTTGACGGTTGTCTTGTCAACGGTTCTACTCTGTTCTCTTAGTTGGTTAACGTAGACCGCCATTGCACTAAAGAACCCCTCGGGGAGGGGTTGTACATCCTGCCTCTGTTTCTCCCTCCTCCAGGATTCGTACAGGATCTTGTATTCTTCAGTCATTGTTCGATCCTCGCCCCCTTCTTGCACAATAGGAACATGGCGACGGCAAGTGGAACCATCGCCACCTCCTGTGTATATGGACCGTATTCGGTGTCAGCTATTCTAATCTTCGGGGCGTGCCGGACATATATCTTCGCCTCACCAGATTTGAAGGCTATAGCACTCGTTATCGGGTCATAGTCTGGAAGAGAATCGAGCTGAATGGTCTGGACCTGCCAGCCGGTCTTACCGTGGAGGGTATTGGAGAGCCTTATCAGGCGGTGGATATCGGTTGTGACGACGGTGTCGATGTCGGCAGCCTGCTCCTTAACGGCTATCTCCATGAGACGAGAAAGGTCGGCCATGAGGCGCTCCTCGTCCCCGACGCCCACAGCCTTGAGGAGCATGCTTGGGTGACCCTCCTCTAATATGGCGAGTACCTTGTCGCGTTCTTCGATGAGCAGGCGCGTGATCTTGCGCCCCAACTTCAGCTTTTTTATCTCCTCTGGCTGGCTTGAGGCTATGAAATCGTACAGGGCTCTCCCTGCCCTGCCCCGCCATCCCTCCTCCGCGAGGGTTGACCGACCTCCCTTAGCTCTAGGGTTGAAGCCAAGGTATTCCGGCTTAATTCCGGTGCCGAGGATATAGTCCACGATCTCCCTCCGACCTGATTGGTCGAGGTTCCTAGTTCTCTTATTTCTGACGTGGACATGGTAGCCGCGGTTGCCGGAGAAGTTCACTACAAGCTCGCTCGAGGGACTGAACCCAAAGTCCTGAACGAGTATGTCGAGGAGTTTCTGGGTCTCGTGCTTTGCCGCTTGAAGGCAATGCTCGCAAAGCCAGGATTCCTCTTCGAATGCAGCTTTTCCGCATCCACAGACCTCGGGGGATTTCCCGGTGCCATTGGCACCACAGCTCCTGCATTTCCATTTGTCGTGCTCGTGCTGACAGGGCAGATCGAAGTGATCAGCATCGATGTCAAAAACTAGGTCTGCTCCTATCCATCCCTTCCCCGCCATGTCCCCCTCGGGGTGCTGGTAGTAGCTGGAGCTGTGGTAGCTGTGAGCGGGCCCGTTCTCGTAGAGGTATCGGCGGAAAGAGGACTCGTCAGAGAAGCCTATGTGGCGGAACATGGTCTTCCCCCCAAACTGGAGAAAGGCAAACTCCCGCGACCTGATTTCAGATGGAGCTGGTATCGTCCTTGCATTCTCCTCGTACCACCTATGAAAATGTTCAGCTACGAATCTTGGACTCCCCCAATCAGACTCCATAGGCGCTCAGGTAAATGTGTCCGCTGGGTTTTAAAACTGGTTTGCCTCAGGCAAAACCGCTACTTCTTTAGACCGTTATGGGGGCACTTAGCGCATAACTGTGCGTTATACCTTACCAAGTTATTGTAATGGGCGCAGAAGTGAAGGCCATTGTTCCTTATCTTGTCGATTATCGTATCATCCAACTTAGTACTTACTGGCTCGGTATCGGGGTATTTGAGTGTTAAGGTTGCTTCTGGGGTCTCTGGTAGGCTAGGCGCTTTGCCTTGATGCGGTAGTAGCTTAGAGGGTGCTTGACACGTTCGCAGATGTCGTCCTTGTTTCGGCAGATGCCGTGGGTACGGAGGGTATCGCAGAGAGGGGGGGTGTACTTTGTACGGTTTCCCCTAACTCCGGCTATGTGCTCGACCTGATACTGCGTCATGGCGGGATCGAAGTCGGTGACGCTCGTGTATAGGTCCACCAGGTTGTTGAGAGGCATGCCGATGGTAACGAGGAAGCTGGTTAAGGCGAAGCGCTCCATGTGACTAGCACGCCTGCCCGCGAGGAGACCCTCCATACAGTAGCGGATGCATGGGGGGAAAGCCTCGTTTGTAACCTCGGAGGGCAGATCTTCACCGCCGAGTCTCTGCCTGTTCTCATCGAATACCTTTGAAATACGTTCCAAGCATCTCTGGAGGGGCTCGGGGAGGTTGATCTTTACGGTTTTCGAGACTTGTTCCTTGATGAGGGTCTCGACCTCACCTTGGATGAGGCGCGCGACCTCGCGCTGGGTCAGTAGGACGTAGCCATTCTTTACGATGCGGTTAACGAGTTTCCATTTGTCCTCGTGGAAGGATGAGGAGGAACGGAGGTAGTCGTTGAAGTGGAGTCGGAAATCGTGGAGGACGCCATCATATCGCTCGCCAGAATCCTTGAGATCCCATCCGAAGGAGTCCCTCGCTATCTGGGCGAGTTTGTCACGCTCTTCACCCTGTAGTAGGAAGTAGACGCGGACGGCTTCAGCGAGCGCGTAACGCCTACTGAGGAATGGCTCATCTTTTATTGTAACAAACATTACTGCGACGGGAAAGCTGAGTAGTTCAGTTAAAACGTCGTCAAGGCGCTCGTCGATAGTGCCGTCCTCTATGGCTTGGACAACTCGCTCCGTGGCTCTGTCCAGGACTTTTTTGTATGTCGGATCTGTAAGGTCGTCTAGCTGGAGGTTCAGAGCGTCAACTAACTTCGCAGCCTCGGTGAGGAACGGGTACTTCGCTGCCTCCCTCTCCAGCATGTCCTTCAGCCTCTCTGGTGCATCGGTTGAAAAAAGGTTTCCTCCAATGGCATTTGAATGCCTCAATGGACGCGCGGTATTAGTGGGACTTTATAGAATCGCACGTTCGAGTGTATATATTTAGAAATCTCAGCCGGTCGTAAGTGTTATCTATCCTATTCATACAGCTAAAGCTGGTGAAATGATGCGGGAAAATACCCGTTCGTTGATAATAATTCTAGGAGGAATTGTGATCGTGGTAGCAGCTGTATTCGGTTACAACATGGCGAGTACAAGTGCTATCCAGTCACTACACAACAGATACGACACTATCATCGAAGCTCATGTTCTTATCCCTCCCGCCACGGCTTCGACTCTCGGTAAGGGCCATGTATCAGAAATATTTACAGTTAACACCACCTCTATAGAGTTTGGAACCGTATCCCCAGGTGCAAATTCAGCCATCAAGGTATTAGAAATGAATAACACAGGAGTGATCAATACCATGTACTTGCATGTTGCTACCGACCTCAACACTCCAGGTGTTACTCTCACGACTAGCGAGACAAAAGACCTCAATATATTCAATCGAAAAATCCTTAACGTAGACGGAACAACATTCCCGAGTCAAATGACCCTATACAGGGTAACTAAAACTCCTGCCTTCCGCATCGAGGTTGCCCCAAACACCGCTGGGATGGACCTAACCTTCCACATTATCCTCTCGTATAGCTATTTGCCTCCATGACCTTCCAAACAATCATCTCGTAAAGCGTACGCAGGATGATATTTTATCGTCAAGTGCAACCTGTTAGGTTATCTCGGTTCCTAGTTCTCTTTTCCAATGGGATGCGATCTCTTGGGCGGTGGCGTACCATACATCGGGAAAGCGTTCAATGTAGTTTAAGAGCCTGTCCAGGAGCATGAGGCCCCCGGGTTTGCCGATTATCTGGGGATGGAACATCGTCGTGTAGCAGAGTCCGTAGCGGTAGTAGCCGTCGAAGGCGTTTGTC
>MEZF01000072.1:11033-13940 GCA_001774245.1 Candidatus Bathyarchaeota archaeon RBG_13_52_12 | reverse complement strand
ACTCGTACTCCCCCAGACTCTTCATTCGAGGCATTTCAGCTATTTCAGGCCTGTTACCCATGAATACGTACTCGGCGTCGCAGTCAAAGGTGAGGCATACAGCACACTTGTTGCTGTTAGGCCAGCGAGGGCTCTCAGACATCGATCATCTGATGGAAAAGATCCCCGTAAGGGCTTAAAGAACCTGTGAAAAGTCTAGTTGACGACGACGTTTTCGAGGCTAAAATAACGCTTCGCGAGGAAGCGGATCTTCTTTATGTTCTCCCCGTTCTTCCCGATGGCTATGCCTTTATCGTGTGGGTCGACTGTTACCATGGCTATCTTGTGACCGTCCATCCTGTCAACGAGTCGGATGTCTTTGACCTTCGCTGGCTTTAGGGCGTTCCTCAGAAATTTGTCTGGGTCGTCCATGTATTCGAAGATCTCGACCTGCTTGTTCGTCATGGCGCGGAAGCGTTTTATCTTCTCTCCTCCCTTTCCGACGGCGAGCCCGACTTCCCCCTTCTTTACGGTGAAGATTAGGCTATTCTCCTCGATGATACAATCCACTACAGTCGCTCCAGTCATGTTCTGGAGCAGCTGGATGAACTTCATCTCATTCTCCGTTATTTTGACGTTGCTTAGCATCTTACTTCTTCACCAAATCGAGGATCTTGGAGTCACCTGGGTCGTTTATCACCATGGCGGAGACCGGGAACGGTTTACCACACAGTGTTCCAAGATCTAAGCTGTCCTTGGGGTGCTCCATCACGGGTATCTCGGATAGTTTCCCGTAGTTGTTGATAGTCTCCTTCACCTCGCGGGGGCAATTGCTGCTTACTATCGCTAGCTTGGCTCTTCCTCTGCGCAGCTCCCTTACCGCGGCCTTGGATCCGAGTTGGACCTTGCCGGTGGAGAGTGCGAGTCTCAGCTCCTGATCTACGCTACTCATCGCGTTTTCCACCCATTGTCATGAACAGCTCAACGCTGCCCGTCCCGAGCGGCATGGACTGTCCGACGATGATGTTCTCGATTACACCTTTAAGCGGATCGGTTTCTCCCCTAATCGCCGCTGAGACGAGGTGCTGTATAGTCAACTCGAAGGCGGCTCTGGCTAGGACGCTGCTCTTCTCACCGCTTATTCCGTGGCGGCCGATCTGCTGGACCTCTCCCATCTTTGTCATGATGTCGGCGACAAGCATGACGTGCCTGATGTCGACGTCTAAGCCCTGTTCCTCTAGGACGTTGTGTGCCTCCTTGATTAGGGCGTTCCGGGCGGCCTCGATGCCGAATATCTCGGCTATCTCGTGGATGTTGTTAGTCGAGGTCTGCATCGCGTTGATACCGTCGATCTTAATGACTTCCTCGAGGTTGCTCCCGTCAGTCCTTATGATCCACTCGCCACTCTCCTGGAGGGTGAGTACACGCTTGATCTCGGGGATGCCCCTGATCTTCGCCTGCCCAATAGTCTGTGTGAGGACCTCGGGGTTGCCAGTCTTCTCCTCCTCGAGGCTGACCGTGTAGACGAGCGCTGACTCCTTCTCGTATTTTGTGGGAAATGCGCCTTCGATCTCCTTCTCTGAGACGCTCAGGGACTCGAGGCGGGCTGGATCGAACTCGATCCTAACTACGTTGGCGTTGTAATCGACGTTGACGGCGCTCACGACGTCGTCGAGGGTCGTGTAGGTGAGCTTCTGGGCGACGTCACGGGCAAGTTTTTCGCTCTTTCTGTGCTTTGAATCGAGGTGGATCTCCATGACCGGCGTCGATGGTGTCCTCCTCGCGTCGACGATCTCGATGAGGCGCGGCAGGCCGAGGGTTACGTTCTGCTCGGCTACACCGGCGTAGTGGAAGGTACGAAGCGTCATCTGTGTTCCTGGCTCGCCTATGCTCTGGGCTGCGAGTATGCCTACAGCCTCGCCGGGCTCTACGAGACTGAAATCGTAGTTCTTCAACGCCGAGTCTATGAGGCGGTCGACCCCTGCCTTTGTCAGGCTGGAGACCTTGAGTTGTGCCTTCAGTTCATTCACCAGACTTGATGGGAGCCCAGTGAGTTGGTCAACCTTCTTGTCCACATAGTCCTCGTTGGCGGCTGCGCCCTTCTTCTCACTGATCTTGGCTCGGTCGATGAGCTGCTGAACGTTGACAGCCTTACCGTGGTCGCTCTTGCTCGGATCAATGCCGTCCTCGCCATACTGGAACTGGATGATGTCACCTATGCTGTTGCGGACCGTGCCATCGTACTCGACTCGTAGGTGCTCGAGGGCGTTAATGAGGCGTCGCTGCATGTATCCGCTCTGCTGCGTGCGTACAGCCGTGTCTACCAGGCCTTCGCGGCCACCCATGCTGTGGAAGAAGAACTCGATCGGCGTGAGGCCATCGCGGTAGCAGTTATAGACGAAGCCTCTGGCCTGAGGTGTCGGGTCACCGTCCTTGAAGTGAGGGAGGGTGCGGTTCTCATAGCCCCTCATGATGCGCTTACCACGGATGGACTGCTGTCCTACGCTGCCCATCATCTGACCGATGTTGAGGCTACTCCCACGGGCCCCGCTTCTTGTCATGATGATGCCGGAGTTGCCCATTCCTAACCCCTGCTCGACGGTATCACCCGCCTTGTCACGGGCTTGAGCGAGTTCGTTCATGACCTTGATCTCGAAGGTTTCCTGCAGGGTTTGGCCGGGTAGGCGTTCGAGTTTGCCGGTCTCGGCCTGGTCTATGAGGTTCTCAACGCTCTTCTCCATCTTTCTCATGACCGAGTTGATGGTATTGCGCTCCTTGTCGGCGATGTTCAGCTCGTCCATGCTGTAGCTGAAGCCGCGTATGGTGAGGAAGCCGTTGATGAGGCGTGTGATGCCGTTGAGGAAGTCGTGTCCCACATCGGTTCCGTAGTCTTTGATGATCCTGTGGAAGATTGTCTCGGCTCTCTCG
>MEZF01000072.1:3587-11027 GCA_001774245.1 Candidatus Bathyarchaeota archaeon RBG_13_52_12 | reverse complement strand
ATGCTGTTCTTGTCGATGACGCCGCTGAGTAACTTGCCGCTCTGGATCATTACATATGAGTCATATTGGCAGGCTTCTTTGTCGCAGGTTGGGCAGTGGCGGCAGACGTTTGCGCGGCTGACGAAGTTGAAGTCCTTGGGAAGGAAGAGGCTGAAAACTTGTTTACCAGTCCACTGTTTAACGGGTTTCTCAACGGTTGGAGTGGGTATCTCGCCCTTGTAGTTTGCCTGTGCGAGGAGTTTTCCGACCTCCTTCGCCGTGAGAAGGGTATCCTTCCTCGTTAGGAGGTAGGCTCCGCTGATGAAATCCTTCGTGGCGCCGATGATTGGTGCACCGTAGCGGGGGCTGAGGATCTGGTCCTGGACCTGCATTAGTAGCCTAGCCTCGGTCTGCGCCTCCTTACTCTGAGGGATGTGTAGGTTCATCTCATCCCCATCAAAGTCAGCATTATATGGTGGGCAGACGGCGAGATGCATCCTGAAAGTTTTGTAGGGGAGCACCCTGACTCTGTGGGCCATGATGCTCATCCTGTGAAGCGATGGCTGCCTGTTGAACAGGGCGATGTCGCCGTCCTTTAGGTGACGCTCAACTATGAAGCCTGACTCGAGAGTATCTGCTATGCCACTCCTGTCTTGGACAAACTCCAGCCGGATCCTCTTCTGATCTGGACGTACCACATATAACGCTCCTGGGTGCTTGTAGGGACCGTTTAGGACGAGTCTCTTCATCTCGTCGAGGTTCCTCACCGTTACGACATCGGGGACGGTTAGCCTGACAGCTATGGCTACGGGGACGCCGACCTCATTGATGTCAAGGTTAGGGTCTGGGCTGATGACGGTTCGGGCGGAGTAATCGACACGCTTCCCACTTAAATTACCCCGGAACCTGCCCTCCTTTCCCTTTAAGCGCTGGGCTAGGCTCTTCAGAGTCCTCCCACTCCTGTGGCGGGCGGGTGGGATCCCACTGACCTCATTATTAAAGTAAGTCGTAACGTGGTACTGGAGAAGTTCGCTAAGGTCCTCGATGATGAGAGTTGGTGCACCAGCATCGATGTTCTCGCGTAATCGTTGATTGATTCTGATGATGTCGACGAGCTTATGGGTTAGGTCGTCCTCGGCGCGTATTCCAGATTCTAGTATGATGCTTGGCCTCACATCCACCGGTGGTACGGGGAGAACCTGGAGAATCATCCATTCGGGGCGTGCGACTTCGGGCTCGAAGTCTACAAGACGGAGATCGTCATCTGGGATCCTCTCGAACCACTCCCTGATCATGTTGGCGGTGAGCCTACTGGCGGCCTCCTCGCCCTCAACGGCGATGGCCTCGACTCCCTCCACTCCTACATCGCTTTCTTCGGTGGACTCGGACTCGAAGAATGTGGTGGGCTTGGCGAACCTGACGTTTGTTTGTGGCATACCACAGTGTGGACACTCCTTACCTCGCTTGTACTTTTTCGCTACCTTGAGTACTTCGTTGATTGTGTCGTCAGTGACCTTACCAAATAGCTTGAGGTCTTCCTCTCTCCTCCTCTTGAAGTAGTCGATGCTCTCGTTTCCTTCGTTGGGTATTAGGATACGGCCGCAGCCTCGGCATGTTGCTGTGAGTAGCCTGTAGATCTGCTTGGCGAACTCCACGTGGATGACTGGTACCGCGAGTTCAATGTGGCCGAAGTGACCGGGACAGTTAAGTGAGATGTTTCCGCAGGTCTGGCACCTTTGGCGGGGTTCCAGGGTGCCGAGGCGGTGGTCCATAAGCCCGCCAGCGATGGGTGCCCCGTCTTCGTCGTAGGTGTCGCTGGTCTGGATCTCCACTGCGCTGAGCTTTCTGACTTCGTCGGGTTGGAGGAGGCCGAACTTTATGCTGTCGATTATCTTGCTCATATTACTCGAACTCCTTTGTGAGCTGGAGGCTTGGAGATAGGCAGAGACTCTGCATCTCCTGTAGCAGTAGCTTGAAGGCGTAGCTTATGGTGACGGGCTCTATCTCGCCCTTGCCCTCGCAGATTGGGCATACATACTTGCGCTGCCGGATGTCGTAGTAGGCCTGCTTGCCGCATTTCTCACAGACGTAGATGCTGTAGGCATCGGACTCTTCGAGGAGCCTATCCTTGAGGAGCATGGCGGCTCCGTGACCGACCAGGCAGTCGCGCTCCATCTCACCGAACCTGAGACCTCCGCCTCTTGCGCGGCCTTCTGTTGGCTGGCGGGTTAACATCTGAACTTGGCCGCGGGCGCGTGCGTGTATCTTATCGACGACCATGTGGTGGAGCTTCTGGTAGTAGACAACACCTACGAAGACGTCGGCCTCAAACATGCGACCACTCTGGCCGTCGTACATAATTTCCCTACCGCCGGGGTGATAACCCATCTTTTCTAGGGACTCGGCGAGGCTATTCGCGTCCTCATTGTCGAAGGGTGTACCATCTACTTGCTCGCCCCTTACGCTGCCGGTCTTGCCAGCGAGGCTCTCCATGAACTGGCCGACGGTCATGCGACTTGGGAAGGCGTGGGGGTTGATTATAATGTCTGGGATGGTACCGTGGACGCTGAAGGGCATATCCTCCGGATCGACGAGCATCCCGATTACGCCCTTCTGGCCATGGCGACTGACAAACTTGTCGCCAAGCTCTGGGACGCGGTTGCTGCGCACCTTGACCTTGACGAGCTGGCTGCCCTCAATATCCTTGGTGATGAAAACGCCGTCGACTGTGCCCTCCTCAGTGGGACGGACACCGATCGAAGTATCGCGGAGTTGAGGGCCCCTTACTTCGAGCCCACCGTACTCCTCCATGAACCTTGGGGGGCTTGTACGGCCGATGAGTATGTCTCCGCCTTTGACCTCTGACTCCTCAGCAATAAGGCCGTCGTGTTCGAGTTGGCGGTAGGCTTCAGCGCCGTGGTAGCCACGTATCCCCTCCTCGGGGATGGTGAGTCTGTCCTTGGCCCCACCGAGATACTGTTTACACTCAGCCTTGTAGATGCGGTAGAAGCTGCTGTGTCCGAGGCCGCGCTCGACAGCGGCCTTGTTGAAAATGATGGCGTCCTCCATGTTGTAGCCACTGCTGCTGAGGACAGCTACTATGAAATTTTGGCCACTGGGGCGCTTGTCGAAGCCGATGATCTCCATGGGTTTTGTGCCAACGGCGGGCTTCTGGGGGTAGTGGAGTAAGTGGCCACGAGTGTCACTGCGATCGCGGTAGTTTAGGACATAGAGACCCGGGGCCTGCTTGGCCATGGCGGCCTGATATGTGTTACGGGGCGACTGGTTATGCTCTGGGTATGGAATGATGCTCGCGACGACGCCGAGTATGGCGAAGGGGCAAATTTCGAGGTGGGTGTGTTCGGCTGAAAGGTTGTTGGGGTCTATGGCGACGTATGCGTTCTCCTCTTCTTCGGCATCGACGTACTCAATTATCCCCTCGCGAACTAGGTCACCCCACTGCCAGCGGCCCTCGCGGAGTTGGCGAGCGTGCCGTTGCTTGAGAAGACTTTTGCCCTCGCTAACTACGATTAATGGTCGCCTTATACGTCCCTCGTCGCAGTTAACGTAGATCTCGTTGTATGTTTTGTAGTAGCATGTGTTGACTTCGCCACTTATTTCCCCTCGGCGGCGCATCTCGCGGAGCTTCAGGACGAGTTCCTGGGGGGTGGTTGTGTAGCCGAGTAGGTAGCCCTCGACGAATATCTTGGCTCCTTCGTGGCGGAGGTTCTCGTCAGCGTCCTTGGCCTTGACAACCCCCATAAACTCTAAAGTGCGCTTTATCTTGTCGGCGTCTGTGCCAGATGAGACGCTCGCGGTGAGACTCAGGTTCTTTACTAGGCCACAGTTGGCGCCCTCGGGGGTCTCGTTTGGACATAGTCTACCCCAGTGAGTGCTATGGAGGTCTCGGGCCTCGAAGTTGGGTTGGCTTCTGCTTAAGGGGCTCTGTAGACGGCGTAGATGGCTGAGTGTGCTGAGTGTGTTTGTGCGATCGAGGAGTTGAGTCATACCGACGCGTCCCCTGCGCCAGTTTCCAGTAGCGAGGGCGTGCTGGATGCGGCTTGTGATTATGCCGGGTCTGACGGCTGCGCTGATTAGGACTCCCTTGCGGCGGGTACTCATCCTGCGGAACTGGTAACGCATGTCGCGGTACAGGCTCCAGAAGGCGCTTCGGAAGAGCTCGGCGAGGAGGGGCCCCGCGAGCTTGATGCGCTTGTTTTTGAGGTGGTCCTTGTCGTCCTCCTTCCTGCGCTGAAGTTTAAGCTCGATGATGCGTGCGCACATCTCGCCTAGGAAGATGGCCTTGTCCTTACGCTGGTCTGCCCCACGGCCTATATGGGGGAGGAGGTTGCGATCGAGAATGGCTTCGGCGCGTTTCATGCGGAACTCCTTGACCTGACCGAAGGCGACGCGGTTCCCGATGTAAAGGACGGCGTCCTCGCGTGTGCGGATGTTGCCTGCTTCTCGGAAGCTGGGCTCGAGCTCGCTGAGGATCTTCGAGTCCAAGCTCACCATATCAGCTACCTGTTTATCGGTCTCGACGCCCAGCGCCCTCATGAGGACGACGTAGGGAACGGGGACTGGTACGCCGGGGATGGTGACACTCATCTCCCCCTTTGCCTTTAGGTTGGCCTCGATTCGGGCGCGGAATCCAACGGTTGTTGAGAAGACTTTGCCGCGGTAGACTGGGTTGCTACCACGGTCGTCTATCTCGACGAGGACGCGGTTGGGGGCGAGGTCCTCAAGGCTTACGATGACGCGTTCACTGCCGTTGATAATGAAGTAGCCTCCGACTTCTTCTGGGTCCTCTCCGAGGGCCATGAGTTCGTCGGGGGTGTGGCGGCTTAGGAGGCAGAGCTTGGACTTGACCATTATCGGGAGATCGCCTATGTTGACCTTCTCGTAGGTCTCCTTGCCCTCGTCCTCGAGCATAATCTCGAGGTAGAGGGGTGCCGCGTAGGTGAGGTTGCGAATCCTAGCCTCGCGCGGGTAAACGGGGCGTTGCGTGCCATCGACCTCGGTTATCACCGGGTCTCCTACCTCTATAGAGCCGAACTTTATCTCGTATGTGTGATTCGGCACCTCTATCGTGATGCCGCCAATCTCGTCGATTATCTGCTGCAGCGTGTGCTCGACAAACTCGTTGTAGCTGTCGAGGTGCTGCTTCACGAGTCCTTCCTCGGCGAAGAAGGTCTTCATGAGGTCCCAGTTATTCTCTTCTGCGAGAAGCATTACATCAATCCTCAAAGGGGGGTGTTAAGCTGCAGGGCTTGTGGCTCCCCGGATTTATTCTATACCTAAACGAAACGAGTCCCTTCTATCCCTCGGTGTTCATCTCTTAGAAGCCACTACCCTGCAGAGGCTAATATGGAGGGCGAGCACTCGCTAATAAACGTTTTCGAGGCTTAAAGGGGCTTAAATCGGGACGCTTGGCTAGGGCAGGATGATTGGTTTTGTGGATAACCAAACATTTAATAGGCGAACTCGGTTATTCGATTAGAGCCCGACGGGGAAAATAGCATAGGAGATCATTGATTTGGCTGAGATGATTGAGCGAGTCCTCGAGCGCAGTTTGGGTAAGACTGTCCTCATTAAGGTGAGGGGCGGTAAGACTCTACGTGGGACTCTAGAGGGATTCGACCAGCACGTTAACCTCGTTCTGAAAGACGCCGAGAACGTCAGCGACCCGATGAGATCCGAGGTAATCGGAACAATCGTGCTGCGAGGCGACAACGTGATAATGATCTCTCCACCTCCCGAGGGTTAGGTGTAGTTTATGCCAACTAAGCATGCTCTTCATACAGGTAAGAGGATCCACATTAGGTGTCGGCGCTGTGGGCGCAGGTCTTATCATGTTCGCCTAGGTACTTGCGCCGCCTGCGGCTTCGGTAAGACAGCGACCCTGAGGCACTACAACTGGATGAGGAAGGACCTCCAGAGAACTCATAGGCTGATATAAGCAAGTTTTTAACTCCGACTCGTTTTACGTCAGGTTTTTCAGCTTTGCCTGATTTATTTCTGTAATCGCGTATGCTACTGCTCATATGAAGAGAGTATTTCCTTATGCCAGTGGGTTTGGGTGATATCTTTTATAGGTTTGAGGAGTGCGTTGTTGTTGGGCGGGGGTACCCGAGACTGGCCAAAGGGGCGGGACTTAAGATCAGGCAGTCTCTGGTGAGAGATCCCGTAGCTCAGGCTTTCGTGGGTTCAAGTCCCACCCCCCGCACCACCCTTCAACTTTGGTGCCCCACCATCCGCATCAAACGTATCGCCCCCAGTCGTTTCATACCACTAAACTGGCTTCAAACTACTCGCCATCTTGATCAGATCAGAGTAAGAAACGCTCTCAGGAGCCCTGAAGAAAAATAGCACATCACCAACAAGCACCGACACCACCCTCGCCGAACCCCCATACAGTTCATAGTAGCCCCCATCGAACCAGCCAATCACACCCGCGTAGCCGGAGTGCCCAGCGATCACCGTGTAGTTCCCTTCCACTCCGATCTTTACGCCGGGGTGTGGAACCATCCAATACATATCACCCTCTCTCTGCACCCTTAGCTGGATCTCAGCCGTCGTCGGGTCATCTATCCCCTCTGAACTGTAGAGAGTCGTAACCTGTGTGATTACGCTGGTGTTAGTTGTGGCGTTGCTGTTCCGCACATAGACAGCTGTCTGCGTAAATCCATCTGGTGACCACGTTGGCTGCAGGAGGGGAACACCCCGTTCACTGCTCCACTGTCCGGCTGTAGATGTGAGGTTGGCCTTTAATCCATATGTGTATTCAACTGAAGGTCCCAGTGGTTGAGGGAAGGGTGGGTGACTCAGATACGTTTCCAATCTTTTTACCAGATTTTCAACCGTCATCCCTGATACGCTTGGGGTCCAGGACTCGTATCGAGGATACACCTTTTCACTTCTAACGGGGAACATGCTGAGTCCGCCCATATCGGGGACATATTCGTTTCTTGAGGTCCTGTTTTCGATCCTCGACTTGTCCAGGAAGAATATGTATGTCTCACCTACGTTCATCAAAGGATCCCCTGATACAATCGCGGTCCTGCACTCGTCTTTGTAGCCACCTTGGTTTACGAGGATCTTGCTTTGGTTGAGTGTTGACGGCTTCACTGCTTGAAACACTGTTATATTGAACGTGGTGAATGGCGCAACTGACCAGGTTCTTGACTGAATTGCATCGACCCTACCCACGATGATGGCCTCTACTGAGTGGGTCATATCATATAGGCTCTGGTATCCACGGTAGTTTGTGTAGATTACAATGGTTCCGTTGTTGTTTATGAGGCAGGGATTCCTCCAAACTATTAATAGGCTTAGTGTTATGATCGCTGTTAGGGCGAGTAGGTAAACTCGACGCTTATTCATCTTAACCTATTTTCATACTAAACAATATCACCATTTGGGGTTTGGGCTTCGAGTTTTTATATTATCCTCAAATTAACT
>MEZF01000072.1:3242-3354 GCA_001774245.1 Candidatus Bathyarchaeota archaeon RBG_13_52_12 | reverse complement strand
TCAGAAGGAAGATCCTACGAATAATCAACGAGTCACCAGTCACATACACGGAGATCCTCAGCCAACTTGGCATCGACAACGGGCTCCTCAACTATCACCTCGAAAACATGAA
>MEZF01000072.1:2883-3140 GCA_001774245.1 Candidatus Bathyarchaeota archaeon RBG_13_52_12 | reverse complement strand
GGAGACGAGTCCGAAGGGATTATTCCCGAAGCAGCTAATGGGAATTACACTGATTCTACTCGTCGGGGCAGTGTCACTATCTTTCCTATATGTGACTCAGAGTGCGGAGCTGAATCAGAAAAACATCGCGCTTGATGCCGCGAATAATAAACTAGTGAAGCTGTCGGTCCTTGGCGAACTCTCTAACATCACGACATCCACCCAACTAACAGGTGGGGTGCAGATAGTCAACAAGTTCCCGATGACCTATACCTTCC
>MEZF01000072.1:2546-2823 GCA_001774245.1 Candidatus Bathyarchaeota archaeon RBG_13_52_12 | reverse complement strand
TCCCGGTTGAGGGATCGGTGGTAGATCTAAACCTCTTCGTTGAGCCTGTGAACCTCTATGAGCTCGATCTGACCCTTCAGAGGGGAAAGGCCTGGAGGAACGAGACGTGGGTGAGGCAAGATGTGCCTGGCTTCGAGGGAGTATCCACGTGGTTGTCGCCGATTGTCTGGGAGGTGAAGACGATGGGTAACGGCGTATTTGAGACGACTCCGCTGAGTAAGGGCTGGTACACGCTCAGCTTCTTCGGTCCGATAGTTCACGGCGAGACAAGGATTAA
>MEZF01000072.1:0-2330 GCA_001774245.1 Candidatus Bathyarchaeota archaeon RBG_13_52_12 | reverse complement strand
AGCGGCAGCACTTCACCTGCTATCTGGAGGAAGGTTCGAGTTCGGCATAGGGGCAGGATGGTCAGTAAGAGACTACCAAATGTCCGGTATCCCCTTAGAGAAACCAATTACGAGAATCAAACGACTAGATGAAGCATTAACCATTATCCGCAGCATGTGGACGCAGGAAAAGACCACCTTCGAAGGGAAACACTACCATGTTATGGATATGGTGAAGGCAGGTGAACTCCTAGAGGGTGAGCATCCAAAAATAATTGTTGGAGGCGGTGGGAATAGGCTACTGTCGGTTGCGGGGCGTCACGCGGATATTGTATGTATTCATTTTCAGGATCACGGTGGGAAGTTTAGTGGAGATAATATCACTGAGACTACTCTCAGCAGGGTGAAGGAACGAGTTAGTTGGGTTGAGGAATCAGTGAGGAAGGCTAGACGTGACTTGGATGGTATTGAGTATCAGATGTTATTCCCTTGGGCTCAGATTACTGATGACCCTGAGCCTGTCTTTGAGGGGATTGCTAAGTCTTTTGGTGTTTCTGTGGATGCTGTTATGGAGTGTCCTCAGTGGTTAATCGGCTCAAGCGAGGATGTTGTTGATAAGATTAAGATGATTCGTGAGGAAACGGGCATCACATACATGGTGTTTGCTCCGAGAGACGTTGAGTCGTTTGATAAATTTGCATATGAAGTAATGAAACAACTTACCTGACATGTTTTTCATAGACTTGTCCTCCGTTTAGCACAATATTATTCCGAAACTCACATTCCTATACTTTAAAATCTAGAAATGGTACCATTTCTTTTAGGGATTATTGGTCCCTGAAGTGATATGAATGGCGAGGGAATTGAACTTGAATTTGAAGTCCCACCCCCCGCACCACCCTTGAACCTGCGAAATATGCAGAGTATTCAGATTGGTTAATGGCTAAGGGAGATATTCCATCAAAGATAAGCAGCAAGACAAAGATCTTGAATAGTTTGTCAAGCTTGTGAATCTCTGGCGCGCGCGAACTATAATCGCACGCTACGTATGTAAAATGAATCTTTAGGAGAAAAAGGGGCAGTTACGTTGCTACGAATCGTCTGAGCAGCAGAACCGCGGCTGCTACAAGCACAATGTCTATTACTATTGCCCAGATACTCCAGTCGGCGTACACTAATAAAGAGACATTTTTAGTGAAATCACCCACCTTTATATTGTATTTAACGGCAGAGATGGGATTCAAATAGGGATTCGGGTATTTCGCGTAAACGAGGTCGCTAGGAACTGGTTTGGGGCTTGCGAATGGGTTTACCATTAATATAGTTGCGCCTGGAATCGTGACGTTCGCGGCGACGATCTTTGTGACCTCATTCGCCTTCAAAACCACATTGATGATCGAAAGCGTTGTTCCATTGACAATAACTGGGACATTAAGAAACTCGTCTTGACCTGTGGGATGCGCGACTACTATGTTGAAACGGATCGATCCATAATTTGGAAAGCTTGAGGTCATTACGTTAGGGATGTTGACGCTGTTGATTTTTATTTCTGCATTAGCCATGGGGATGATGAGGGTAGATACAAAAACAGAGATTATGACCAATTGGAATAACTTCATTTTCTTGTCAATCAACACTATATCAGCCACCTTACACTCCACTTCAGCCAAACTATACCTCATGTAAGCGTTTATACCTATATCACTTTCGTGATTTTGTCGCATAAGCACTATTAATTATCCCACCAGCGTGCGCACGTATAAGAATCCTCGGGATGGTTGTATACATGATTTGAATCGAGGAGAATCACGCGTGAAGACGTGAAAGCATAATGTGCGAAGTTTTTTTTAATGGCGTTGTGGCTAGGGAGGGCTGTGAAAGGCGCCAGTGAGAACTTCCAACGGGTAGAAGCCCTGCTCTCAGCGGAGGGTAAGAGGCAGGGACTGAGATGCGCCATGGGCGTCGCCTCCTTCGAGGCTGTGCATGAGGCCCTGATGCCAGTTCAAAAGACAATGCTTGGCAAGGTCGCCGACGGGGGCCTCAACCAAATGCTCGAGAATGGATCGGTCATCAGTATCGCCTACGCTTACAAGCCATACGCCATCGAAGCCATAGCCCACGGCAACGAAAAGAACTGGGACAAGGATCGGTGGAACGTATACGCGCGTGCCTACGCCCGCCTCAACAGGTCACTCAATGAGACCTCTATAATCATAGCCAATGAGATAGACGGAATCGCCATCCCCGCCACTGTCGAGGGCCTATCATCACGGGTCAGCCACGTCGAAGACTATTATGCCAGGCGTATCAGCCATCGTGTCGCCGCAGAGCTATCGGGAGTTGGCTGGAGG
>MEZF01000071.1:10054-13895 GCA_001774245.1 Candidatus Bathyarchaeota archaeon RBG_13_52_12 | reverse complement strand
GGCCACCTTGACGACGTGGTCCAGGGCCTCTATGAATTTGGGGTTGTCGTATTTGGGGGGAACGCTGAAGCCCAGGTTGTTGCTCAGGTCCCAGGGACCCACGTAGCAGGCGTCTACGCCCTCCACGGCCATGATCTTGTCAAGGTTATCCAGGCTCTTCTTGGTCTCCACCTGGACGGTGACCAGTATCTCCTTGTTGGCTGTCTCCCTGTAGTCGGGGTCACGCCTGGATGCTCTTCTGGGCCCCCAGCCCCTGATGCCCTCAGGTGGGTACCTGCAAGCCTTGACGGCTGCCTCGGCCTCTTCGCTGGTGTTGACCCAGGGTACCAGTATGCCGTGGGCGCCGATGTCCAGGACCCGCTTGATGACCACAGGGTCGTTCCACTGGGGCCTCACTATGGGGGTGCAGTCGGAGCCGCTCATACTCTGGAGCATCCGCTCCATGGATTCGAAGCCCATGGGGCTGTGCTCCCCGTCTATGAGCAGCCAGTCGAAGCCCATGTGGCTGAGTATCTCGGTTACGTCAGGGTGGCCCATCTCGATGAAGGTGCCGATGGCGGCCTCGCCCCGGCTCAGCTTCTCCTTGAGGAGGTTCCTCATCTCATATCCTTCTGAGTATTAGGCGAAGAGTATAAAACAGGTTAGGGTCTGCCTAGGGCTGCCTTGATCCTCTCCGTCTCCAAGGGGTAGGCATCCCTGAGTCTGCTCTTGCCTAGGTTTGACCTTACTACAGTCTTCCACTCCTTGACATCCGCCCTGGCCCAGTTCTCCATGTCTTTAACGATCCTTCCATCGTGGACGGCTGCAACGGACGGCACGAAGCCCAGCGACTTCTTGAGCAGCTTGTAGCCGTCACCTCTCTTTGCCTCGGGTGAGATATGCTTCACCAATTCCATGGCCTGGATGATGTAGGCGCGCAGGCTGTCCCTGGCCTGCTGGCTGTCCCTTAGGCTGGGCGGGTCGGCAAGCACCATGAGGGTGTTCCTGAGGATCAGGGCGTCCCCCGACTCGTTCCACCTTTCCAGGAGCTTCAGCGTGTAGCCCGTTCGGCTGCTCAGGGTCTTCTGCAGCCCTAGGGTGACGGCCTCCCTGGCCCTCCACATGGGGTGGAAGTTCTGCATGAATAGCACCTCCTCGTATGCCTCGTCGTCGTACGCAGAGAGGATGTAGCCAAGGGTGATGTTCCTGCAGAGGAGCAGGTACTCGTCCACGCTGTGGGCCCAGTCGTCGAGGCGCCCCCTGAGCCACTCCTCGTGCTCTCTCCAGGAGCCTTGAACGAGCTCGGCCACCTTGAACGCCAGTGTGAGGTTTGACCTGGGGCCTGGCAGGTTGCTGTTAGCGGAGAGGAACCCGGTAAGCTCTCCGGTGCCCTTGGGCCCCATTATGCTGGGCCACCTAGTCTCAAGCTCCTGGGCGGACCTTTTCTCGGACACGCTTTGCTCTACGCGTCGTCAGCTTTAAAGTCTGGGCACTTAGTTCCGGCGGTGCCTTCGGGGGACCCGTGAGAGTAAGTTATTTAAACCGTTCAGCGTGCTTTCTAGGCAATCAGGTGTGTTGTATGATTCAGTATCTGAGCCTGGAATACTGGAAGAAGTGTCAGGAGGTCGCTAATGTTGACGAGGAGTTCGGCATCAAGACCAAGATGTTCAACGCCACGTTCACCTATAGGGCCACGGACAAGCCCGAGCTGCCCTCCATCTACGTAAAGTTCGTGGACGGCAAGATCACGGAAGTCAAGAAGCTGGGCGAGGGCGAGAAGACAGACTTCACCCTGGAGGGGCCCTACGCGACGTGGGTACAGGTGAACAAGGGTGAGCTGGACGGCAGCAACGCCATCATGACGAGGCAGCTCCAGTTCAAGGGCAACATGAGCGCCATCATCAGGTACAGCAAGGCGTTCCTCAGGCTCTTCGAGCTGATGCAGACCATCCCCGTGGAGTATTAGCCCCCCTTTTTCCATTTGGTCAAGGTTTGGGCTCCACACTCCGTTTCCCTGCTCTAATGTAACACTTTTCAACCCTACGGGCTTCATCGATCAAGGTGTAAGGATTGCTAGGTAATCATCCTTGAAGATTCTTGGGGAGTTCCTTCGCGACGCAGGCAGAGCTTAAGGGAGGTGGCCCGCCGGATAGGGTACAGCAGAGGCACCGTGGCCTCCCACGTCAAGGACGTGGAGGAGGCAGGGGTCGTCAGGTGGTACCCTGTGCAGCTGGACTATGAGAAGCTGGGATACGAGCTCACAGCCATCATCGAGATCCTGGTCTCGACGGATGATGTAGGAGGTGGGCAGCATGATCTCCAAGATACCGCAGGTTATGGTCGTCTACAACATTACCAGGGACTCGGACATCATGGTGGTGGCCAAGTTCAGGACGAGTCAGCAGTTCAGTGACTTCACCAAGAACGTCACCAAGATGCCACATGTGGTGCGGAGGAAGACCCACGTGGGGCTGAACACGTTGAAGAAGGGGCTGAGCATCCTGCCCAAGCGGAACAGTTATTGATGATTGTATGCGGGCTGATATCGATTATTTTCAGGGTTGCATTCAACTATAATCGAGGTTGTTGACGATGTATTTGATATTCTCCTAAGGCGTAGATAGAGTTTTTTTATTACATTTATTTTCCCCTCGGTTAACCTTTAGATCATGGGTCCACGTACAATTTATGAGTCATTCGAATCTTACCTCCTCAGACGATATATGGAAAAGTGGCAGAGGACTCGGCAACAGGCTCGGGAGCTATTCGACTAGTATGTTCAGCTAGATGAAGGCAAGTTCTTAAACTCGATGTCATTAAACAATATATCTGCTTCACCCTGAGCCAGCTCAATATTTTGGAACGTCTCAATAACTAAACCATTTGTAAAGCCTACCTTGAGCCATTCAACGTTGGGTAACTTTCTAAACACCACCCACGCAGCTTGACCCTCATTTGTCTTAGACCATGCAACGTACACATCCTCTGGGTCCCAGCTCATCCCCCTAAGGAGGGAACATATTAGTAATGCCTTGTCAAGGGCGTCGCCTGTACCGCTCTCCAGAGTTTCATGACCCAGATGCCATTCTCGATGCTTCTCATAAGTTATAGTTGAATCCACCCACTGAATGACGCTCCTCCAATCACTGGTGTTTTCCGCTAAGCGAAGAACATTTTGGACCGTAGGGTTCTGTGGGGTAATATAGAGTTTAACCAGTGTAGGTCTTATAGTGGGGTTAATCCGGATCCAAGGAACGTTAAAATATCTGAATGCTGTCACGATTTCAGGTATATTTTCGTGGCATTGAACGTGTAAATACAGGCCATGAGAGTTGTCGTAGCGCATCGCGTACCCCTTCACGGTCTTTATATACATATAGCTGGGACCAAGGTTCTTCGTCTCGTTAAACACCGCAACGTCTCTATCGGTTACCACGATGCTGACATTGTACGCTATTTTTTTTCCATGGTTAGTGACGTAGATTGTGTAGCTGAAGTTGAAGTAAGGTAAATCATCATTTCCTCTTAACCACTCGCCATACAGGCTCTCTCCAATATCGGGGTACCATGTAACCACTGGCACCAAAGTGGCTTCAAGACTAACATCAAACTTCTCAGGTGTCTCAACTGTCTCGTTCGTCTGTAAAGCCCAATCATCGTTAGTTAATGGTGGTTTAGCTGATGAGGTATCAATGACGGGCTCTTCGTCAAACTCGTCATGGGACACGGTTTGGATGCAATGTAAAAATATCAATATTGAGGATCCCGTCACGGCTAACGCAATTAGAAGCAAGATCAAGGGTTTACGCATCAGTGGATATCCCTCCCGAGTTACTCTCTTCGGGTATTTCTGAGTCAAGGT
>MEZF01000071.1:0-10021 GCA_001774245.1 Candidatus Bathyarchaeota archaeon RBG_13_52_12 | reverse complement strand
CCTGAATCTTAATGTGGATTCCGGCCAGCTTCAGTAGCTCCTCATCTTGATGGGTTGTAAGTACCAAGGTCCGTCCGTCGTCAACAACACCGCGTATCTTGTCCCGTATTATACTAGCAGAGTTTGCGTCAAGGTTCGTGGTCGGCTCGTCAACGATGACGATGTTGGGGTCGTTGATCAGGGCCCTTGCTAGATCCACTCTCTTTTTCTGTCCCACACTGAGTTGATGCGGCTTGTTATTCACCTTATTTTTTAACCCCATCTCCTCTAAGAGATTGAGGGCTTTCTCTTCGTACCTCGCAATATCCTTTTTTTTCAGGCGGGAGAGGAATGGTAGGAGAATGTTTTCAAGGGATGATATGCCTGGAAGGAGAACGGCCTCTTGGAAAGCGTACCCGATGTTCTTGTACCTGATGTCTGCTAACTCGTCCTTGCCGCATTTCTGGATGTTCTTACCGCAAATTATAACCTCCCCCTCGGTAGGATTGTCAATGGTTCCTATAATTCTGAGTAGCGTGGTCTTGCCCATGCCGCTGGGCCCTAGTACGGCTACAGCCTCGCCATCATGGGCTGTGAGGTCTATGCCTTTAAAGATTGGTGTGGTGCCGAAGCTTCGGCCCACGTTTTTCAGCTCTAAATTTTTTTCTTGTGTCATGTTTCTTGAAGCATCTCCAGTGGCGTGTATCTTCGAATGTACCAGTATGTGCCAGCGAGGCTGACCGCTAGTAGCCCCAGGGTGAGGAGAGGAGTGTGTAATATATACACAGGGTCAGGTATGTTGGGGTTTATCATGTATACGTTTCTCAGGGACTGTGGGATAAGCATCGTGGCTAACGTGTCACCTATCAGAATGCTTAATCCTACCCCCAACAGGACCCCTAGGGATCCCTCAAGCACAGAGCTTACCAGCAGGTGCTTCGCTATCGCTTTCTCTCTCCACCCAATGGCAACTAGGAGTCCAATATCTCGGCGGTTCCTATTTATCTTTAGAATGCTGCCAATCGTGATAGTCAGAGCCGTTGAGACGATTAACAAGTTCTTTATTATGTTATATAGTGGCGCGGTGGCTTCTAGTAGCTGGGTTGAGGCCCACGCTTGCTGCGCCTGCCACAGGTAAGACAGGTTGTAGCCTTCATACGTCTCGCGGAGGGTTTCGATCACCTGTTGCGCGTTATCGGGGTCATCGACCTGGATCGCTAACGCATTGTATCTTCGCCTTTCCGGCTCTACATCGAGTTCGCTAAATAGTGTATCAATGTCCATTACGATACCAAGCCCAGGCATGAGCTTGTAAGGTAACCCTAGGCCTATTACGCCGACTATCCTGTACATCCTCTCCTCATCGAGGATCACCACGGGCATTTCCCCACCTACGTCGAACTCGTGCTCAGCGTGCTCTTCCCTCATTAAGATCTGGTTGATTACGACCGTGTTTTCGCCTGGCGCTATGAACCTTCCGCTCTCCATGTTAGTGAAGGGTAAGATGGCCCTTTCCTGGATCCTAGGATCAACGGCGAGAACATCGGTCCCCATTTGGTCGACGTGCGTTGCATTCTCGAACAGTATGTAGTGAGAAGAGAAGTGAAACATTGGGTAAATCGCTACAATGTTGTCGAGCTGAGTGTGTTCCTCGATTCTTTCAGGGGTGAATGGATATATCTGATCTAGATCCGTGTCTTGGGTCCATTTCTCTATCCAGTACTCAACGTTTCCTATCTTGCCTTTCTCCCCTTGTTTACGCACGGAGCCGCTTATGTCGAATGGGTTATAGAAGGAGACGACGGTCCCTCCAGGGTATTTGTCCTCCATTACGATGATGAAACCCGATGAATACGTAGCATACGCTTTGAAGGTACGGTCAACTAGATCCGCTGTGGGCGCGGCGATCAAATAGGAGAGAATAGATACAGAGAATAAGGTTGTGAGCAGTAATGTCCAGGCTGGCCTGGCCCTAAACGCGTACCTTGTAGAGAACCCAATCAACCATATTCTCCTCCATAGGCCGGTGTGGGAGTCTCAAAGGCGAGGTTAAATGCTTCTCGGCGCTTTCCCTCGAATAAGCTTTCCACTCTCACTATGTATCCCTCATCATACTCAGTGGGGTGTGTCGTTTGTAGAAGACGTAGGCTGCGAGGAACGCTAAAGTGGAGAAGGACAGCGGTAAGAGCAGCATGGGGAGTAGGTACTCGCCTATTGATCCTAGTCGTATGTAAGCTAGCTGTGAGAGCTCCTGCGAGACTAGCAGCCTTGTAACATTTTCGCCGCCTATTACTAGGAGTGTTGCTCCAAGTAAGAACCCTGAAAACGAGACTAGACATGTTTGAACCAGCATGTAAATTACGATGTCTCTTTCCTTCCACCCTAAGACTGTTAAAAGCCCGATCTCTTTTCTTCTCTCAAGCATATCTATTAGTCTTACAAGAAGTATGGATCCTGCCGCCGTCACCAATAATATTACATTTAGCGTATTATAAAAATTTGATGCTGAGTGGAGAAGGTCTATGGTGTATTTAGCTAACGCGTACTGGTACGATACGTATAATCCTGTTTTATTTGAGTATCTTTCCCTGAGGTTACGTGCCAGTGTTTCTCCTTGTTCTGGTTCTATTGAGGAAATTAGGAGGGAGCTGTACCGTCGATCCGACGGGGGTGTATCAAGCAATCCCCAGTAGGTCTCTAAATCTACTGCAACTGCGTGCTCAGGGTCCATCTGTTTCGGGAGTAAGCTGTCATATACACCAACTATTCTGAACGTGTGTTCGCTTCCCTTGATCTCTAGACTCACTTTATCGTCGAGTACATAAGCGGTTGCCAATCCAATGTTAACGATGGCTTCGTCTGTGTACGCGGGGTTTAAGTAGCTACCTTCCTGGATGTTAGCGTAGGGAAGCATCGCAGACTCTTCAGCTCCAGACTCGATGCCTATTAGCCCTATTACTCCGTTTCTGTATGGTATCTTGACGATTGATATTTTATAGACGGTTTCAACGCCTTCTTCTTGAAGTATGTCATATGCGTCTTGGTCGCTGAAAGGGTAAGAACTATAACAGGTGAATACTTTATCGCCGAAAAACATCGGTTCGTCTTGGTATAGAGTTATGTAGCCGAGGTTGTATTTCGTGTAAGCGTTCTGTTCCTCAATGAGGCTGTCGGTGAATAATGAAAGAGTAACATAGGATGCGGTGGATATGCCTATCATTAAGATTAAAAGTAATGACCATAACCTACCATGATTTATTACCTGTTTAATTGATACACTTATAGCATCCACGTTGATCACAGTTACCTCATTATAAAAAAAAGAATAAGGATATATTAATTCATGTAGTAGTAGTTTGTCCAAAAGACCTGTATAGTGTCTTGATGATTGTTTGTAATTGTTACTTTAAGTTTATATGTACCTGCATTCCAAGTCCAACTTTTTGAATAAGGTGAACCCGCAGGATCCACTGAAAAATTAGCTGCGTATGCATCCAATGCCCCTGTATATGTTCGTGTATCGGACTTAGTTTGACCTGAAGGGACAAAAAGGTTCCGATTTTCTTGGTACCACACTAAGGGCGTCACTTTTGCAGACACTAATACGCCAAGGCTTACCGTTAGAACCATCAATGGCAATGTAAGAAAGAAAATGTTTTTCATACCAACACTGGATATTTTCATTTTTTTACCCATTAGTTACTTCAATGCTCAAGCTTAAGAAATTAATCTGCAACAACTTGCAGCAAGATTAAATGTTCTGCTATCCTTATATTCAGCAACTTTTAACATAAACGTAATGTTACTATCAGGTATGCATATTATCTCTTGGATATCTTACCTATAGATGTATATAGATTGATAAGATATTATTTATGCTACGCCTCCAAGGATTATCCAAACATATAATGATAATAAATTCCACATCGCGACTTTTCCAACATACTAGAAATAATTTGACCTTGAACCAGGTCGACACTATTTACTCTAAACGGATTATCTCAAGTAGAGAGCATATCATCAGAGGAATATGGACTAATCAATAATATATCGTTATGTCACCTTTGGCTAATTCAACTATGCATTTTATCTCTGTTTTACTATAAGGTTAAATGAAAAGACCTCCAATGGACATTAATTCATATCGAAATAATATTATGTAAGATGAAAATAATAAACAATTATAATACTAACAAGAAATATAGCATAGGATTTTATCATGAACATTTTTTAATTAACGTAAAAACATGCCTTCCAATTTACCGTGACCATATAGGAGTTTCTATTAGTTATCCAGACGTGAAGGTAAGGATAATCCCATAGGTAATCAAAATCCACACTACCTGTGGAAGATACAATGTATGCGTATGCATTAATTGCCCCTTCATGTTTACATCGACGATAGTAACAAGTTCCACCCGAAATATCAACCGTGTATTGGTATATATCCCACCAGCCTTGAGGAATTACCTCACCTAAAACAAAGACAACACTAATACTTGATATCATTAAAAGCAGTAGGAAACTCTTCAAGCTAAACCCTTTTCGAGACATTTAACAGTACACAGAAGTACAAGCTTAAAAAATTATAATGCAACAAACTGCAACATTTTAAAAAGTTTCCATCTCTTCAGGTGAGAACGTGAGTCTAACCAATTTCGACATACCTCGTCTCTCTCGGACAATAAGCTTCAAATTCTCCAACCTAATGAGAATACGAGTCACTTTGTACCTTGGGAGATTAAGTTGTAAAGTAAGATCATTCTGATAAACTTCGCCTCCCTGTTGAAGTATCTTATAAAATACCAGCTTCTCATCACCCTCTAGGCGTTTAGCTATTCTCAGGGGTCCACTATTTTTAAAAATCTCTTGAGTTATTACTTGAATCACAACGTCACGCATCCATAACCGTGTAAGAATATAAGCCCCAACTATAGTCAAGACTAAAAGAAATGGAGTCATAAGAAGTATAGGACGCGAAAGAAAAAGAATAAGTTGGAAAGTGTTGATTGGAAATCTTAACTCAAGGTCACTTGAACTGATTCTTTTTATTTCTAGATATATTAATAACAGGGTTACTCCGATAGAAATAAGTAAGGATATTATAATTATCGAAAGAGGGTTTTTATTTAGCCGCATATTGCAGATATTTATAATATTTATCATGATTTAAAATTAACGGGAATTGCGAATAACTGACATTTTGTCCCCCTCGGTTTTCAGTAAAGATCAAGGCAGCCGAATAACTCCAGGGAATACTTCGGCAAGTACCTCCTCCAGCAAGAATACCGTAAACTCGCCCAACTTAGCGATAGGCTAGCCAAGGTCTACCAGCAAATAGACTGAGAGGCTTTCAGACTAAAAATCGGTGATCTCTACCTGAACGACACCGAGAAAGGTGGCAGGCCCAACCTCAATGATGTGGTGATGGTGAAGGTGCTGGTGCCCCAGGAGTGGCATGGGTTCAGCTAAGAGGAGGCGGAGCGCCAGGGCATGGACCGCCTAGCCTTCTTCGGCTCCTTGTGTGCTCTGACTGGGTGCCTGATGGCACTACCATCTGTCTCTCTCGGGACCGTCTGGCCTAGACCGGCAAATGAAAGGCAGGTCTGGGCTGAGGTGCAGAGACAGCTGGAATACGAGCGGATAGGCTACGAGTTGACGGCCATAACCCGAAATCATTGTCTCGGACGGGACGATGCTGGAGGTGGTGGACAGGATGACAAAACATAAGAACGTCACCAAGACATCAAGATGCCCCACGTGGTGCGAACGAAACCCACGTCGTGTTGAACACATTGAAGGAAGAGCTGAACCTCCTACCCTTGAACCTCCACAGTACTAAGAGATTCTCCAGCCTCTGTCCTCGAGGCGCTTGTAGATAGAGTACCATCCCTCTCTCTGCGCCAGGGCCTCGGGCCTACCACTCTCCACAATCTTACCCCCCTCCATGATGTGCACCATGTCGGCGTCGATTATCCCGCTGAGCCTGTGGCTAATGGTTAGGATCGTCCTTTTCTCGCTGATGCCTCTTATGGCGGCTAGCACCTGCCTCTCAGTCAGGGTGTCCAGGCCGGAGGTGAGCTCATCCAGTAACAGTAGAGGCGGGTCGGTAACGATGGCCCGGGCAAGAGAGAGGAGCTGGGTTTGGCCGTGGGAGAGCTGCTGGGCGCCCTCCCCGAGCTGGGTGTCCACGCCCTGGGGGAGATGCTGAATGGTGGGCCAGAGGCCCACCGTCTCCAGCGCTTCTTGTACCTTTACGTGGTTTATTCTGTCATCGCGTAAGGTCACGTTCTCGTGTACGCTTGCGTTGAAGATGTGCACGGTCTGGGGCACGATGCCCACAAGCCTCCTCCTCTGGTCCGGGGGCAGCGTGTGGGGGTCGAGGCCGCCGACTTTAACGTGGCCCCTCTTCGCTGGGTACAGGCCGGCGACCAGGTTCATGAGAGTGGTTTTACCTGAGCCGGTCCGCCCCGCTATCGCTGCCTTGGAGCCGGCAGGTATGCTCACGCTCGCCCCATGTAGCACGTCGCCACCGCCGTAGGAGAAGAAGATGTCCTTGATCACTACCTCGACGTTTTCAGAAGGCACGGCAGCGTCCTGTGTGCTTTCCTTCTTCTCGGTTTCTTGTTGGAAGAAGGCTTCCACACGGCTTATCCCTGCCATCGCCTGCTGCACCGTCTGCATCTCGCCTGAGATGGCCTCGATAGGCTCAAACAACCTTATGAACAAGTCCGCCGCAGCCGCCAGTGTGCCGAGAGAAAGACCCAGAGCCAGAAATGTGAGGTTGTTGGAGGCTCCGATGGAGAGGGCCGTGGCTATCACCACCGCCCGTATGGTCTGTGTCAGGCATGGGAACCACGCGTCGTACACACTGTTGGCGTTCATGGCGACGCGGTGGCTCTCAAGAGTGGGCTCAAAGAGTTCAGCGAAACGCCGCTCCCGGCCGTACACCTTGATGACCTTGATGCCCGAGTAAATCTCGTGTATAGCCGTGTTAATGTCCGACACCTTTCTACGCACAGCTAGCTGTTTCTGGTATATGTTGCGTCTAAAGTAGTCGGTGACGATGTACAGCACCGGTAAGGCGCAGATCGCGACGACGCCTAGAGGCCTGGATAGTAAGAAGAGAGCCGAGAGGAAGCCGATAATCTTGAACAGGTCGGCTATCGCCGTGACAAGCCCAGCCGAGAAGAGCGAGTTGATAGCATCAATGTCCGCCGTGAAGCGGGCCATGGTCTCGCCAGCGGGCGTGTTGTTGTAGTAGGATATTGGTAGGACGCGGAGGAAGCTAAGCATCTGGCTCCGCAGGTTCAGGAGCATCCTCTGGCCGAACACCATGGCGCCATATTCCCGGGCCAAGTCGTTGAGCCCTATTAGCAGGACGGCGCCCAAGTATGTGAAGGCGAGCAGCCAGAGGCCGCCTCCGCCCATAAGAAGCGACTCATCAACGATGGTTCTCAGGATCAGGGAGGGCAAGGTGCTGATGAAGGCGCCGGCGACCACAGACACAATGACCAGAAGCCCGTGAATGTAATTAGCTTTAAACGTCGTTCTAAACGCCTGCCAGAGGAAACCCTTTCCGCCCTCTCTCATGCCTCGGCCTCCATGAACTTCTGAGCAGAGAATATCTCGCTATACACGCCGCGGCCCCTCATCAACTCCTCGTGCGTTCCCTGCTCAGTGATACTCCCGTTACCCAGCACGATCACGCGGTCGGCGTGCACGAAGGACGTGACACGATGAGTAAAGAGCACAACCACCCTGTCTCTGAACTCGGTCCTGAAGTGCCTCAGTATCTCCTGCTCGGTGGCGATGTCCACAGCCGAGAAGGGGTCGTCGAGGATCAGTATGTCGGAGCCCGAGTAGACGGCGCGGGCCAGGGCTATCCTCTGCCTCTGCCCACCGGAAACCCTCACTCCCTTCTCACCCACGGTTGTAGCGAGCCCCCCGTCGAAGCTCATAAGGTCCTCCTTCAACGCGGAGGCTCGGATGGCTTTGTCAAGCCTATCCGCGTTCATGCCGCCGTCTGAGCCAAAGACTATGTTCTCCTCGACGCTCATCGAGAACAGGAACTGCTCGTGGCCGGTGTAGGCTATCAGCTTGCTCCTCTTGGCGGGGGCGATTTCTGACAGCTCCACCCCGTCGATTCGTATGCTTCCCTGATAGGGGTAAAGGCCCGTCAGCGCCATCGCCAGAGAGGTTTTCCCTGAGCCCACAGGGCCCGTTATGCCTATTATCTGGCCTTTGCTCGCCTTGAAGCTTACGCTGTTCAGTACATGGGTTCCGCTGTAGCCGAAGGAAAGGTCTTCCACGACGAGCCTGCTGCAGTTAGGCCTCGGGTCGTCCACACTTTCCGTCAGCAACGCGTCCGGGTACCGTATCTTTTCCTGTACCCGGGTCCAGGCGGCTCTGGCCCCGTGCCACCGGTTAAAGACGCGGGCCGCAACCCGCGTCCTGTTGGACAGGGCTATGAACATGACCAGGAACGCGTTGAAGGTGCCGACGGTCCAGTCCCCCACGGCCACCTTCTGCCCGCCCAGCGCTATCACCACGACGATCCCCAGACCGGCGATGAGTGAGTACACGGGCAGCAGGACCTGTTGCAGCAGAAGCTCCTTCACTCGGAACCGGGCCTGGTCGCTGAACGCCGACTTTATGCCCCCGGCCTCGGACTCCTCTCTGCCGAAGAGCCTCAGCACCGACACCCCGTCTAGGTACCTGTAGAGGCCGCTGTTCGAAGCTGAAGCCATCTTCCTGACCGACAAGGAGTAGCGGTACAGCATGTGCCGCGCTGTTTGCGCCAACAGCACGGTGATGGGCACCATTATGGAGGCCATTAGGGTTATCCGCCAATCATAGATGAGCAGCACCGCGAGGTAGGAAAGCATCAGGAGCCACGTGTCCCAGCCCTCGTTCAAGGTCACCATCACCGTGTCCACCACCTCGGTGATGTCGCCAACCGTTCTGGACATGAGATCCCCCACGGTCTCGCCCTCCAGGTCGGGGAGTCTCCGACCTAGGGTACGCTCGATGAAGGTCTGCCGTAGGTCGCAGGCCACACGGTTGAACTGGTCCCGCATGTACCACCGCTTCACGTACCGGGCGAACTGGAAGAACGCGGTGACGCCCACGAAGTAGAGCGCCGAGAGGACCACCACCTGGCCCTCGGCCCCGCCGGCCGCATCGATCAGCCTGCCCATGTAGATGGGGCCCAGAACGATGGCCGTGTTGTATATGACGCCCCCGATGGACGAGACTACAAACTGGGGCATGTACTTGGTCAGATACCGGAACAGCGTCTCCTTTCCTTTGGGCGGGCCGAACAGCTTCAAGGTGGCTAGCTATCCCCTTATTTCCTTGAACAGCTCGTACGCCTTGGCCCTGCCCTCCGCGAGAGCCTCTTCGCCGAGCGGCGTTATGGAGTAGTATTTCCGGATCTTGCCGTCCACGTTCCTGACATCAGGCACGATTAGGCCGTTTTTCTCCAAGGAATGCAGGACAGGGTAGAGGGTGCCCGCGCTAATGCGGTATCCGTGTTTCCCAAGCTCCTCGATCATCCATGAGCCGTAAAACGGGTCATTTTGCGCGTGATGCAGGATGTGGATGTTTATGAAACCGAGGAATAGTTTGCGTATTATTTTGTCCTCCACAGACCCACCACATTATCGAAATTCGATATCGAATACAGATAGCTATCATGTATATAACCTATTCCTGACCATCGAACAGGGTTGGGGCACCGCCCCAACTACCACCGCCGATATTTGGGCCGGCTTAACAGTGTCACGCATCTTCCTTATCTGGATCTTTAGGCTCGGCCGCCTTCAGCCCCCACCGCCAAGCGCTCCCCGAGGCTCTTATCCTCCAACGTGATGTTACCGTAGACGATGCCTATCACCCCGGAGTAGAGGAGCTTCTTCTTAACCTGCTTGAACTCGTCCTCGCCCATGCCCAGGCCCGCGAGTTTTAACCTAAGGGTGTCCTGGCCCACGTGGCCGTGGGAGAAGCCGCAGAGAGCTCTGATGAACATCTCCTCGCGTTC
>MEZF01000070.1:34962-35134 GCA_001774245.1 Candidatus Bathyarchaeota archaeon RBG_13_52_12 | reverse complement strand
CATATGAGTACATGGACGTCGATGCCCTCAAGGCGGAGGAGAGGAAGGCTGCTGTCGAGGACCTCCACAAGAGAAACGCACCACTCGGCTTCCCAGTCGTAATCATCGATGACAACCAACTAATAAGCGGCTATCAACCCGAGAAGTTACTGGGCGCGCTGGGCCTATGACC
>MEZF01000070.1:34659-34851 GCA_001774245.1 Candidatus Bathyarchaeota archaeon RBG_13_52_12 | reverse complement strand
AACGAGGAACGCTACGGCTATCCCAGCTGTCCATGTAGACCAGGCACCGGCGTCTACGAGCAGGACCGAGATATCATCTGCCCGTGCGACTACAGAGACCCCGACGTCGCCGATTATGGTGCCTGCTACTGTAGCCTATATGTCAACAAGGAAGTCTACGATTCAGGGAAGCTGACACCAATCCCCGAGAGG
>MEZF01000070.1:33025-34509 GCA_001774245.1 Candidatus Bathyarchaeota archaeon RBG_13_52_12 | reverse complement strand
TTCGCTCCCATCGAGGCAGCCTTCGCCCGGCATCTTTCGATGGCCTCTGCCCTCGCCTTCTCGATCTCGTAGCTGAAGGCGGTGACCTCGCCGCCTATCATCGATTCGATCCCGGCGATGAATTTGCCAAGTATGCCACGCGTCCTCGGGGTGATCCCGGAAACGATTCCAATCACCTTCTTCACTTTATAGCCGGGAAGGGTCGGCATTGTTGCAACTATGAACCCCTGGCTGCTGCCGTCTAGGCTGGAGCCGCAGCGGCTGCAGAACTTTGAGTCTTCGGAGTTTGTCTCCCCGCATATTCGACAGTTCATCTTTTTCACCGATTAGGGCTACGCGTACCATAGGTTTAGGTCTATCCTATATAGAATAAAGGACATACTATACACTATATTTATAAAATACCAAATGTGTAAAAATTTATTGCTTAACTATATCCAATATTAACAGATATGCGATATAAAGATATCCTCAAAAAATATGCTCATTACTCACTTGCTAGCCACTTTTTAATGCACGTTAGGATATCCATAATGGGCATATTTATTTTCTTTGGCTAAAAGGGCTTCTATGAATATATTAATTATTTTTTATCTGATATTTTATATTTGGGTGTTTATTCCCAGTTATTATGAGACCGATGAGAACCTCTTTATATTTGCCCTTTAAGAATTTTCAAATAAATAATAAAGACGGTACTTCTATTGTTTATGAGAGTTTAATACGTAACGGTCCTTCATATAAATTAGTAGTTCACGAATCTGACTCGTGGAATGAATTTAGAGACTCTTTATCCGATAAAAACATCATTGAGATAATTTCTAAAAAAGAAGAAGAAATAATTCTAAAAACAACTGATAGATATTTTTCGTCAATTACCGAAAGCATTCCTTATATTGAAATAAATAATACAAAATATCCTTCCAAACAATTGACTTCAGATTATAATAGGGCATTATCTTATTTTTATATAGCACATCGTTATAAAGCAAGAATTCTTGATGATGATTTCACAAAGGATATTCATTTAGGTTTATCAAAAACTTTGAAAGAGAAAGGATTCTCTGATGAAGATGTTCAAAAAATTGCTCTTATTGAAGGATTAATTTCAGGATATAAGATAGAAGAGACATCGACAATATCTATTAATAAAGATGCTAGAATTATCAATGACTTATTGGATTTATTAGAATTAGAAGAAATAAAAACACTATCAGAGCTAAATTATAATTTTGGATTGATAAATGTTAAAAAGGACGAATTATTAAGAGAAATTAAGGATTTAGTTACAGAAATACTACAAAAAGAATATTTAAAATATATTATTAGAGCACCATTTTTAATAGCTTCATTATATCAGAATAATACATATCTCTTTGCTTTAAGTTTTATTGGAGATGTAGTGAGTAATTTACTTAAAGGATGTGATTTTAGAGAATATGCACCTCCAATAGATTGTAACCCAATTATAAATAATTTCGGTA
>MEZF01000070.1:28572-32982 GCA_001774245.1 Candidatus Bathyarchaeota archaeon RBG_13_52_12 | reverse complement strand
TCATATATTCAAAGATCCACCGAAAATTAATAAGTTGTGGATTAAAGATACTTATAAATAAAAAATATCGTTATTAGACCGGTGCTCCGCAAGAACGCTTACCTAGCAATATTTATTTTAAGAAAGTGAAAAGGACAGGCAAGTTTAGAATATTTAATGATAACTTAATCAAATGTCATTATTAATCTTTGATCTTAAATATTCAAAACCTATTTTACAATTCATTTCTATCTCTGGTTCCTGATAGAATAAAACCATAGTTAAGAACCCTTTTTTGAAATTATCCAATAGCTCAGGCTTACTGGTCAAATCAGTCATGTAAAAATCAAGTGCATTTAATAAATCTAGATATAATTGATGTGGAGAAATATAAATATTAATAGGTTTTAATCCAATTGTAGAAACATTAAGATGATCCCTATCATTATATGTAATTACCCAACCAATATTTAATCCATCAACACTTATCACTTTTGGCATTTGAGTGTGCATCAAACCATGCCTAAATATCAAAACAATTAAATCTCCAATGTTATTATATTGATTATTAATTTTACCCATATAATCTTTTATAAATGCAACACAATTGCTAGAGTTATCAACTCCTTTATATAAAGTACCTAAAAAAGTTATAGATGGAAAAAGTGAACGTAGAAGCGAAAAATATCCTCCTATACCACCTCCTTTAATATATTCATCTTTTAATTTTTGTTGTTTTGATTCCTCTGTTGCCATATCAAGTATTGATTGTGCGTCTTCGTCTTGTTCTGGTTCTTTGGTTTCTGGTGTTGGATTATCTTTAAATATATCCTCTATTTGAAATTCCATAGACTTGTTTATTCTAGTTGCCAATATGTCCAAGCTGTGTCTCAGGATTTTAATTTTAGGTAAGATAAATTCGTCTTTTAGACTGTTATCCAAACTTTTCCAATCATATTTTTGATATTTTATTGTTGATTTGTTTACATCAAATACTTCATTTAAATAGGATTCTATTTCTGCTGGTAATATGTGTATTTTATTCTCTTCTGGTTCTTGTGGTTCAGGTTTTTCTTCCTTTTTCTTGGTTTGCTGATACGCCTTATTGGGTGATATTCTTTCCTCTTTCATAGCCTGAACGGTTTCGGGTGTGCCTTTCTCAATTACCTGCTTAACCTTGTTTGCGGTACTCCTAGAAAAGCCACTCTCCTTGGCGAGTGTACCTATTGTGTCTACCCTTGTATCAGGTGTTACAAGGATCTTACCAGCTTTCATATTGGCTTTGCCCTGCTCGATTTCTGCATAGATTGTTTTTAGGGCTGTCTCTAGTCGAGCAAGACACGTTTCTGCTCGGACTCGGCCTGCTCAAGGCCGGGTGTAAGAGCCCTAATACGATCCAGAGGACGCCCGAGCCGATTAGTCATAGACAGCACGAGTAACCCTACACCCGAAAGGGGACGCATGGAGCCATCGAAGTCTATAAGACGAGTATGAGGTCGTTGATGTTCATGTTTCTCAAGGGGAATTAGTCCGTCTAAAAAATATGTATTAACTGAGCTTCTTTTCCTCGGCGTCATCTATGAGCCTCTGTCTCTCTGTCCTGTAGCTCGCGCGAGCGATCATCTCATGTGTTCTCCATTTAATTTACCAACGCTTGGGAGCCGTGCTCTATAAGCTATGATGCAGAAACGTGCAAGAGGGTGAACCCGCGAATTGATCCGTATGAGTAAAATTCTATAAGTGGTGAGTTATTCTCAGGAAACGAATTTAACTCAAGTTGAAACATTCAATCTTATTTAAACTATTTATATACTTGGAAGCACGCTTTATAAAGTAACGCCATGAAGTTCGTCCAACTTCGGTCCCTCAGGGACCTAATAATGCTCGTGGCATCATCTCCCTCAAGCGGAGTCATACAGCACATTGCGAACGGTGACTCCCACCTCTACTTTCTCGTAGGTGGAACTCTGCACGAGATGTTCCTCTACTGCGTCAAGGAGAAAGAGCAGATCAAAGGGAGCTTCATAACTTATAACAGCTACAGCGGGGAGATCGGAACCTCCGAGAAGGTACAGCATGAGCCTAACGTTAGCAGCTTCCCGGTCGTGGAGATCGTCAACCAGGACCTGTTACCCACGGATCTACTGAGCAAGTTGGATGGACTCTAATGGGGGATTGGTGAAGATCAATTGGCTGAGAAGAAAGACCTACACATTAGTATTGAGAACGTCGTCGCCTCGGCGACCCTCGACCAGAAGATCGACCTACTAGCTATAATGAAGGTATTTAGGAACGTCGAATACCGCCCAAAGCAGTTCCCAGGTCTCGTTTTTAGGCTGAAGAGGCCAAAGACCGCTACACTGATCTTCGGATCGGGCAAGATGGTCTGCACAGGAGCTAAATCCGAGAAACAGGCTCGGAGCGCGGTGAAAAAGGTCGTCCGGGAACTGAAGACGAATGGAATAATAATCCTAGGTAAACCGAAGATTGTGATCCAGAACATAGTGGCATCCGCCAACCTACACGGTAAGATCGACCTAGAAACCGCCGCTGATATCATGGATAACGTAATGTATGAACCTGAGCAGTTCCCTGGACTAATTTTTAGGATGGGGGATCCGAAGGTCGTCATGCTCCTCTTCGCCAGCGGCAAGCTAGTCTGTACCGGCGCGAAGCACGAGGACATGGTCCGCGAGGCTGTGGAGAAGCTCCACGGCATCCTAGAGGACTACGACCTCATATACTACGAGGACTAGTGAGGAGGGGCCTGCGTGTCCCACAAGAACAGCCTCGAGCAGCGCGCCTTGAAGATCCTCTTCGAGGCGGGTGACGCAGGGATCATGCAGAGCGAGCTTTGGAAGAAGCTTGGCGTCAGCAGCAGGGAGGGTTCAAGGCTCGCTCTCCGTTTCGAAGAGAAAGGTTCAGTAGAGAGGCGAAAAATATTACACGAGGGACGGTGGAGCTTTAAACTGTTCAGTAAGCGGGAGTATGTCACGATGGACAGCATCGAGGGATGCCCCTGTATGATCTGCGTAGACATCGACAAATGCTTCGAAAGTGGCGTCAGGGACCCAGTAAGCTGTATGGATCTTACTACTTGGTTGACGCCCCGAAAGGCTGATTAGCCTAGCAACCGTATGTGGGTACCTAAGTTGGACCCCAAGCTAAAAGAGCTACTCAAGTACGGCTTCGCGTTTGGAGTCCTGCTGATGGCTTTCTTCGGCGGCTCATACATTCTCAAAGGGTTACTGGGAACCGAGTATCCGATGATGGTAGTCGTCAGCCAGAGCATGGTCCCTACGCTTGGAGTCGGAGACTACATAATAGTTGCACAGGTGCTAGATGCCGAGCAGATTACCGCAGCGGCGCCTCCGGCCGGGGAGATCATCGTGTTTCTCAGACCTGGGAGCACCGACGAGTATATTGTTCACAGGGCAATTAAAAGGACCAGCTCGAATGGGGGCGTTAGCTACGTCACTAAGGGGGATAACAACTCTTTCGCTGACGGGACACCTGTCCCATCCGAGAACGTGATAGGAAAGGTAGTAGGGCACATCCCCATTATCGGATACTTCAGTCTCTTCATAAAGACCGTGAGAGGCTTCGGCCTCGTAATCGGTTTTATGACCCTCGCCTTCTTCATCGATTACATACTCCCTGCCAAGAAACCCGCCGTAGGACGATTCCCACCATTGGCTCTACTCCCACTACTGGTTGCTCCGCTGGCGACGGCGAGTCTTTGGTTCTTCTCTGGGGACGTATCACACTTCGCACTCGATAGCATCTCACTTGGCGTCTGGTACTTCGCATGCCTGTTAATCCCCCTCGTTTTCCACGATGATGATTCAGGTGTAATGATCTGGCTCTATCATCTTGTGTTGTTAATGGTGCCAATCGCATGCGACATGACGTGGTGGAATGACCATATCACGCCAAGCATGTGGTGGTATCAGGCGGGTAGTACTGTGCCGATCAACTGGTTCCTCCTCAGGGAACTACCCGCCTTCGACACGGTGTTCAACTCTGTCCTGAGATCGTTGTTGCCTGGAGTAATGATATTTGTAGTTACTCTATATGCTAAGAGGAAGACCTGGGAGCCTTTCACATCCCTACATAGGAGGCTGAGGGGAGCCCCACCTGAGGCAAAGGAGGAAGCAAAACCCATTGTACCAACTTTGCCAGATGCAGCTCCGAGTTCCAATGATGAACCTGCGCGTGAGAACACGTGAGGCCAATACATGTCCGGAGATAGTCTGATTTCTTATCGCAAATACTATACCACGCGCGCCATTAGGTGAAAGAAACACCGTAAAACAAATCACACAGTGTCAAAAATGCATAGAAAACTTTCAGTAAGGGCTATAACAGGGGTCCAATCCTTCTATCCTGATCCAATTTGGAGAACGTTAAAGTCGTACAATACGGCATAGG
>MEZF01000070.1:28261-28472 GCA_001774245.1 Candidatus Bathyarchaeota archaeon RBG_13_52_12 | reverse complement strand
GGCGAGGTCATGGGAATTAAGAAACTCGGCGTAAAGATCAGCAGCGACGTAGACGCGGTTCTCAACGAGACGAAACCAGAGATAGTCGCTCACACGACGATGAGCTACCTTAGACAGACCTACCCCCAGTTCGAGGGCATCCTTAAGCACGGCGTCAATGTCGTCTCGACGTGCGAGGAGCTCAGCTACCCCAATGCGACCCCCGAGGGAA
>MEZF01000070.1:27901-28216 GCA_001774245.1 Candidatus Bathyarchaeota archaeon RBG_13_52_12 | reverse complement strand
CGACTATCCTCGGGACGGGCGTCAACCCAGGTTTTGTCATGGACACTCTTCCGATCTTCCTAACAGCGGTCTGCCAGAAGGTTGATGAAATCTATGTGGCGCGCCAGATGGACGCCGCCACACGCCGCATACCCTTCCAGACGAAGATCGGCGCAGGACTAACCGTTGACGAGTTCAACAAGAAGATCGAGAACCACGAGATCACGGGCCACGTCGGCCTCGAGCAGAGCATCAAGATGATAGCCGACGCACTTGGCTGGGAGCTCGACAAGATGGAGGTCGAAAAGCCGCAGCCGGTTGTGCTGAAGAAGGATG
>MEZF01000070.1:27166-27863 GCA_001774245.1 Candidatus Bathyarchaeota archaeon RBG_13_52_12 | reverse complement strand
GCAGGGTCGGTGCAGTACGCTTACGGCATCGTGAAGGGAAAGAAGCTGATAACGATGGACTTCAAGGCCTACATCGGGGCACCCGAGGAGTTTGACAGCGTTACGATTAAGGGTGTACCGCCGATCAACCAGAAGATCAGCCCATGTACACATGGCGACTACGCGACGATCGCCATAACGGCGAACATGATCCCGCACGTGATCAATGCGGAGCCCGGGTTCAAGACGATGATCGACCTGCCGGTGCCCCACGCGACGCCGAAACACATGAGAAAATATATAAGATAAACTCCTGTGTGCACACGGTTTTTAAAAAGAAATGGGCTCGCACGCGCATACAATTATGAAAAAAAGGGGAGGCTTTAGGGAGGCTACTTACCCCATCTACTCATAGCCTTATTGAACACGGAGTTTTCTCCGGCTTCGAAGTACACTTCCAGCCTCCATTCCTCAACCGGCGCCCATATAGCCACCAGGTTAGCTAGCTGCTCCTCGTTTCCTTCGACCAGCCTGAAGCCGACACCTCTTCCGGTGTGTATCCCTGGACTCAGCTTGGGGAAGTCATTGGGATGTTCCTTCAAAGCCTTCTCGAACTTGGCGCCTACTTTCTGATAAGCTCCATCTTTCTCGAAGGCATCGTCTATCCACTTCCAGTGCCAGATACATTTCATATCATTTTTCCCTCATTTCTTTTGTT
>MEZF01000070.1:24141-27044 GCA_001774245.1 Candidatus Bathyarchaeota archaeon RBG_13_52_12 | reverse complement strand
CAGAGAGAGCAGCTGCTCGTAGGTCGCGTTTAGCTCATTCTCCACTAAACCAGTGACGTGGAGCCTGTAGGATTCTCTGTCTATGTACTGGGTGCCCTGGATAGCATTGTTTCTCTGTGCGCTGAGCTGTGTGAGTGGCACACCCTGAAACTCATCGGCCTCGACCTCCGGGAGGACGTTGACCGCGGGCACCTGGTCTGTCTGCGAGAACGACGAGGATGTGCCCGTCCCGAGTAGCAGAGTGACTCCTAGTGAAAGCGCGAGTAGGGACATGGCGACCCCGGCGTAGCCGGTTACGCAGTGATAACGTTTCCCTCCTAGCAAAACGCGGCTAACAAAGTTGAACACGGACAATAGAAGGGCCGATAACCCGATCCAAGAGTGGATCACGTGGAGGTCAAGGATAAAGAGGGTAAAGTTCCCCTGGGAGATGTAGTCGAGGAGCCCTATCGAAGCGAAGAAGACCATGGAGTAGCTGAGGGCACGGTGATGGTTCTTACGCTTGACGACAGCGAGCAGGATGGTGCAGACCGCGGCTATCGCTGATGGGACCCAGTGTAGAATGGAAAGCACCAAGCTGCTCGATGTTTTATGGTGTATCGGTGAATATCAATGTTGGATTCGAGCACGCACGCGCGTTAACGTTTTCTCAGGGTCTTCCCGGCGAGGACCTTCTTGTATTTCCCGTCATCAACTGTGACCTTGCCGTTTACGACGACGTAGGGTATACCCTCGGGGTGCTGGTGGGGATCCTCGAATGTCGCCTTGTCGATTACCTTGTCAGGGTCGAGGACGGTGATATCGGCGTACATCCCCGGGCGGAGGAGGCCACGGTCAAGTATACCGAAGCGCTGGGAGGGGAAGCTGGTCATCTTCCTTAATGCTTCCTCCAGCCGCATTACTCCTTCCTCTCGGACGTACTTGCCGAGGACACGCGGATATGTGCCGAAGTGGCGGGGATGGGGCTTGCCGAAGCCGAAGGGGCCGGCGGTGCTGACGCTGCTCGAATCGGTGCCCACCATCTGGTAGGGGCTCGCCATGATGCGCTTTATGTCGCCCTCGTCCATGCTGAAGATGATCATTCCGGGGGTCCCCTCCTCTGCGAGGATGAGCCTCCAAAGTGCATCGAAAACGTCCTTCTCATTCATCTCCCTGGCGATGACGTCCATCATCTTGCCCTCATACTTCTTGTTGATGGCCCCCTTGATGCTGGAGACCAGGACGTTTTCCCATCCCAGCTCGCCGGCGAAGTTTTCCCAGCCGGGGATCCCTTCGTTTATGTCCTTCCTCATCCTCTCCCGCTGCTTTGGGTCAGCGAGGCGAGCTAGGAGCTTCTCCATGCCCCCGTCGTGGACCCAAGGTGGGAGGAGGGTGACGAGGCCCGTGGCCCCGGCTGGGTAGGGGTACTGGTCGACCGTGACATCTACTCCCTTGGCACGCGCTTTCTCAATCAGCCTGAGCGTGGTTCTGCTCTTTCCCCAGACCGCCTTGTTCGCGGCTTTGTGGTGGCTTATCTGGACGGGGATGCCCGCTTTCTCCCCGATGGCTATAGCCTCCTTGACGGATTTGAGGAGGGCGCGTCCCTCGCCTCGTATATGGGTGTCGTAGATGCCCCCGTACTCTGCGGCGACCTTGGCGACCTCGACCAGCTCGCGGGTCTTAGCGAAGATTCCAGGCGGATATATGAGGCCTGAGCTGAGGCCGTATGCCCCAGCCTTCATCGCCTCGGCGCAGAGCTCCTTCATTCTCCTCAGCTCCTTCGCGGTGGGGTCTCGGGCGTCAGGGCCCATCGCCGCCTCGCGGATGGCGCCGTGGCCTACCATGTGGGCGACGTTCGCTCCGAGTCCAGCCTTCTCCTCCTCCCGTAGGTACTCGTCGAAGGTGCTCCACGTGACTTTTATCGTGACCCCCGGTGGTAGCTGGGCGTTCATATCCTTTTCAAACGTTTCACGGAACTCGGGGTTCACAGGGGCGGCTGTGGATCCGCACTGCCCCGCCGCGACCGTTGTGATTCCCTGCATCACCGTGCTCTCCATCTCCCGGTAGACGAGTGTTGTGAAGTCGCTGTGGCTGTGGGCGTCGATGAAGCCCGGCACCGCGACTAATCCTCTCGCGTCGATTACTCTCTCCGCTTTCGCTTCAGGCAACTTGGCTATTGCAGCGATCCGATCGCCCTCGACGGCGACGTCCCCCCAGTACCAAGGGTTCCCGGCACCGTCGATCACTTTACCGTTCTTTATCAGAAGATCGTAGGTCAAACCACTCACTGGGTGAAATGTGGCGAAAAGGGGATTTAACAGCTTCTTCAGTCGTTGTTTTCCCACTTGTAGCGTATGCTGGCGCTCTTCTTCGTCGCAGCCTCGACGGCATTCATGAGGGCTGTTCGGAGCTTGCCGTCCTCTATCTCGTAGATTCCATCAATGGTCGTGCCGCCGGGGGTGGTCACCATCTCCGCTATCTCCGTCGGCTTCAAGGTGCCGTCGAGGACGAGCTTCGCCGCCCCTAGGACTGACTGGGCTGCGCTGCGTAGGCTCAGCTCTCTAGGGAGGCCGACCTTGAGCCCCGCGAACATCATTGCGTCGATGACTATTGCAACGAAGGCGGGACCACTACCGCTTAAGCCGGTGACGGCGTCCATGTACTTCTCCTCGACCTCCTGGCTCGTCCCCATCGTGTCGAGGAGGGTTTTGACTGTAGCCTTGTCCTCAGCGGTTACTCGCGGGTCACAGACGTATGCGGTAAAGCTCTCACGAGCAAGGGCGGCGATGTTGGGCATAGTACGGACGTATCTCGCCCCTGGGACAGCATCCCTGTAGTAGTCCAGGGGAACGATGGCGGCGGTACTTATGATGAGCTTTCCCTTGACCTCTCTCTCGATCCCCTTAAGCACCGAACCCACATCG
>MEZF01000070.1:23976-24122 GCA_001774245.1 Candidatus Bathyarchaeota archaeon RBG_13_52_12 | reverse complement strand
CGTTACCACACGGCGGAGTGCTAACCTAGCTAAAAAATATATTGAATAGATACTAATTTGTAACTCGGATTATAGGCGCGTAGGTTTTTAACCTCGACGAGTCCGTCTTGAACTATGCCCGAATTCGATGCAAAGACATTTTTAGA
>MEZF01000070.1:23835-23963 GCA_001774245.1 Candidatus Bathyarchaeota archaeon RBG_13_52_12 | reverse complement strand
GTACTAGACGAGCGGGTGAGGTTCATGGCCGCCCTTAAGGGTTTGAAGGACGCCGAGGATAAGAGGAAGGCCTTCCGCGACGCGTTCTACAAGGCGTTAAGTGACGCGGCAAAGCGCGAAAAGTGTAG
>MEZF01000070.1:19515-23670 GCA_001774245.1 Candidatus Bathyarchaeota archaeon RBG_13_52_12 | reverse complement strand
AGCGAGGCTCATCGGGATGCCCGAGGAGTTAAGCGAACGTCAACCCTTTCCCGGGCCTGGCCTCAGCGTCAGGGTCGTAGGCGAGATAACCCCAGAGAAGCTCGACGAGGAGAAGAAGGCGACCGTAGTCGCTGAGGAGCTTCTTACGCCGTTGAAGCCGAGCCAGTTCTTCGCCGCTATATTCAGCTCCGACCCTGCGCATAAGCATGATATCTTAGCATCCGAGGCTGCAGAGTACCTGAAGCTGTCCGCTGTTGAAGTAGACATCCTCCACGAGAAGGCGACGGGAGTAATCGGTGGGAAGAGGACGTACGGCGATGTCGTCCTCCTCGGGCTGGGCGGGGCTCAGCCACCCCACAAGAAGCTACAGGAGGCAAGGAAGAGGTTGCAGAATGGGCATCCCGAGGTGGCTAGGGTGCTCGTCAAGGTTGGGATGCGCCACGGCATGGGCTACCGGGTCGCGCTCCGCGCCATTAAGACGCGGGACTTCCTCACCGCAGAAGTCGCCGACGTCCCGTGGAGGACGCTTGAGGAGACTGCGGAGAGGATACTCGAGAAATGCCCGAAGGTCTCAGGTGTCTACTACGACGTCACGCCGAAGCCACCAGCCACCGTGGAATTCGAGTAAAAAAGGGTTAGGCTACTTCTTCTTAATCCCAAGTTCCTTGAACTGGTTCTGGACTCCCAGTCTCATGTATACGAGGTCGTTGCCACACGTAACCATGTTGTAGCCTTTCTCTATGCGCTCCTTTAGGGGCTTACCGCATCCCTCGTGTATTCCGGCGGCTACGCCATGGGCTCTGCAGGCGTCGAAGACCTTGTCGATGGCGTCTTGCTCGTCCTTCGGGGTGAAGTTGCCGATGTGGCCGAGGCTTGCGGAGAGGTCAGCTGGGCCTATGTATGCGCAGTCTACTCCCTCGACCGAGCAGATGGCGTCGATGTTCTTGACCGCCTCAGTCGTCTCGATCTGGACGGCGACGAAGATCTCATCGTTGACGGTTTTGTAATAGTCGGGATCAAACATTGCCGCTCGGCGCGGTCCGCAGCCGCGGAGCCCTTTTGGGGCGTAGCGTGTGTAGCTCACAGCAGCCTTTGCCTGCTCGGGGGTGTTGACCCAGGGGATGAGGAGCCCCTGGGCACCGATGTCTAGGGCACGCTTAATGGCCACCATGTCGTTCCACCATGGGCGGACGATGGGGGAGGTCTTTGAGTCGGGGCGGAAGGCCTGCATCAATGTCTGGATGTGGAGCATGTCGAGTGGGCTGTGCTCGTTGTCGAGTACGAAGTAGTCAAATCCCAAGCTGCTCATCATCTCGGCGCACATGGGGCTCTCCACCGTGATCCAGGTTCCGAAACCCTGTTTCCCGGCCTTCATCATGCTCTTGAACTCGTTCTTCATGATAATCACTGGTTCATGTAGGGTAAACTTGAGCGTATTTAGGGTTTGGGGGCTTGACAGGTGTCACTTCTTCGCCTTGTTGAATGCGTCCTTTATCTCTGCCCGTAGCTTCTCATCGGTGAGGACCTCGACGCCGGCGAGGGCGAGGACCTTCGCCCCGATCTCTACGCCTCTGTGACCCTCCTCTGTCAATGTGGCGGCGCAGAGCTCCCTGCTATGACTTGTGACGTCGGCTTTTGTGAAACCGAGCATTGTGTGCATCCCGGGGACGAAGTGACTGAGGTCGGTGAAGTCGGTGCTACCGCCCGGTGGCTGAGACGCAGTGAAGTCTGGGTCAATCGCCTCTATCCCCAGCTCCTTGTACGCCTTGACGAAGAGCTTCTCCAGCGGTGGGTTCCTGACGTTGGTTTTAAGGCCGGGACTGACGGTGACTTTAACCTCGCAGCCTGTGGCGATTGCGGCTCCCTTGGCGGAGTTCTCAACCATTCGGACCAGTGTGGGGATGTATGCGTCGTCGCTGCTGCGGACGCTAAATTGAAGGACTGCGCGGTCAGGGATTATGTTTGAGGCAAGACCGCCCTCAGTTATTATGCCGTGGACTACGGGGTTGGCGTCGCGCCTGAGCTGCTGCCGGTTAGCATGAGTAGCCATGAAGCAGAGTACAGCCGCGTTTAATGCGTTTAGGCCGTTCTGGGGGTCCGCAGCGGCGTGGGCGGTCCTACCAGCGTACTCGATCTTGACCCCGGTGATGGCGAGGAACCCCGTGGCGACCGTCGCCTTGCTGTTACCCATGGGGTGCATCATCATCACGGCTTCGACTCCCTTGAAGAAGCCGGCCTCCGCCATCCGCTTTTTGGCACCGCTGCTCGGACCATGCCCCTCCTCAGCGGGCGTGCCTACAACCCAGACCTCACCTGGAAGCCCCCTCATCAGCTTAGCGACGGCTATCCCCGCGCCGAGGCCTGAAGTGCCTATCATGTTGTGTCCGCAGCCGTGCCCAACGCCGGGGAGGGCGTCATACTCGCAGAGGAACGCTATCTTTGGGCCCTTCCCTCTGCCCTTTTTGATGGCTTTGAAGGCTGTTGGCATCCCGAGGACGCCCATCTCCACCTTGAAGCCGTGCTTATCAAGTTCACCTGCTATGAGCTTCGAGGCCTCAACCTCCTCGCTCCCCAGTTCGGGGTGTTTCCCTATCCAGTCACTCATCTCGATTAGGCGTAGCATGATGGCGTCCACCTCGCGCTTAGCCTTCTCCTTGAGAGTCTTGACGTCGACCATTAAGATCGAAGGAACGTGTGCATAGGTGGTTATGAAATATTATGTTAGTCGTGCAGTTGTCTCTCGGCGACGAGGAGGAAATCTCGACGAGTCAAGTGGCGATTTCGAGGATGCGTCGAACCAAGCGAGCGCTTAGCCTCTGAACCAGGTCTTCTCGATTTCGAGCTTCATGAACTCCGGAGCAGCCTTCTCTAGCTGCTCCGGCGTCACGGGGGTGCAGGGCGCCCTGACGTCTAGCTCCATGTCAACGCCTCTGAGCCTCCAGATCGCCTTGTATCTCCCCCAGAAGCTCACCCCCACGAAATAGGTTTCGATGATGTTGAACATCTTTACGACCTGCTCGTGGTAGTGGAGAGCCTTCTTAGTGTCGCCACCCTCCCACGCCTTCCTGAGGCCGGTCATGATGTGGGGGAAAGCCTGGAATTCGGCTATGAGGGCCCCAGCTGCGCCCTGTGCTAGGAAGGCGAGGTACGCGGTGGGACTACCCGTGTAAACAGCGATCTTCTCCCTGACCCGCCATATTACATCGCTGTATCGGAGGGCAAAGAAGTCATCCTCCTTGTAGCCGACGACGTTATCGAAGTTCTCGGCGAGGCGAGCCACCACGCCGGGGCTTATCGAAGCTCCGAAGCCGGGGTTATTGTAGAGAATTATGGGTATGTCCACCTTCGTGGCTATCGCCTCGAAGTGGTGGTAGGTCTCGTGGTCGTTCGCCCTCACCATGAGGGGGTGGCTGAGCATGACGCCGGCGCAGCCCACATCCTTCGCGTACTGCGTGAACATCCGGGCCTCCTTAGTCGACATGGCGCCCGTCCCGGCGATGACGGGGACGCGCCCATTCGCTTGGTCGACAACTACGTCGATGACTTTCTTCCGCTCTTCGTGGAGTAGGTAGGGGAACTCCCCAGTTGCTCCCACTGGGACGAGTGCATCGGCGCCATCTTCGATGATGATGTCGGTGATTTGGCGCATCGCTTCCTCATCGATCTCCTCGCCTCCCGCCGTGAAGGGAGTGATCGGTAGACAGAGGATGCCCTTGAACTTGCCCTTGAATACCATCTATGATCGATTTAAGGTAACCAGACTAGGCTTATTTCGTTTCCCACTCCTGTTTAGCTGTTCCATCTGACTGATGGGCGCAGATTAGGATGCCTACCAGAGTCACCGCGCCGCCGATCATGGTTAAGGGACCAGGCGTCTCCCCAAGTACTAGGAAGGCCAATACTGAGGCTCCTATGGGCTCCCCTAGGAGGCTGATGCTGACCACGGGAGCCGAGACCCACTTAAGCACCCAGTTGTAGAGAGTGTGGCCAAAGATCATAGGAACGAGGGCGATGACGGCGAGAAGTAGCATCACCCTCGCATCATAGCCGATGAGGGGTGCGCCGACGGCGACGCTTCCAAGCACTAAGACAACGGCGGAGACGGCGTAGACAGGAGTCACATATGTTGTCAAGTCGAGCCTCTGCCTGAGCCGC
>MEZF01000070.1:18424-19468 GCA_001774245.1 Candidatus Bathyarchaeota archaeon RBG_13_52_12 | reverse complement strand
AAGCGCGTCGCCGATGAGGTTCTCCTCCCCGATGCTGAGGTCGCCGAAGGCGATGAGCGCTGCTCCGACGAAGGCGACGCCTATGCCGAGGGCGACACGCCTACTCACCCTTTCTCTGAGAAGGAAGTGGCTGACCAGAGCCACGAAAATCGGGTCAACGTGGACAAATATCACCGAACTTGCCACTGACGTGTAGCTTAGGCTCGTTATCCAGGAGGCGAAGTGTACCGCTAGGGCGACACCGACTCCTGCTAGGGCAAGGAGGTCCCCACCCCCAATGGCGCGGAGCTTGGCGAAGCCGCCCCTATTTACGAAGAAGGGGGTGAGCATTAGTGTCGAGAGGAGGAGACGCCAAGTCGCAATAGCCATTGGCGGGGCCTCTGTTAAACGTATGAGGATCGACGCTGTTGAGACTGCCGAGACACTAACGAGCATAACTAGGTTCGGCGGTAGTTCAGGCCGCTCAACCAAGGCGATCCCCTGATAATAGGGTAACGAGTTATAAAAGACAGCAATCAGGTGAGGATAAGTGCCCCGCCCAATCGTCATTGTCCGCTATGACCCGGATTGGCCTAGGATTTACGAGGAGGAGAGTAAGCTCATTAGGGGCGCAACTGGTGGGATCGTCCTATCTCTCGAGCACATTGGGAGCACGAGCGTCCCGGGCCTCTGGGCAAAGCCCATCATCGATGTCATCGCTGGCGTGAACGACCTGGAAAGCGCTGATAGGTGCAGGGCCATCCTCTATGACTTAGGATACGTAGATGTCTCACCCGGTGACCAACCTGACTGGTTCTACTGCCTCGGGAAAGCCCCTCACAGCCCGGGCTTCCACCTCCACCTGGTCAAGGAGGGGAGTTCATTCCAAATGAGACACATACTCTTCCGCGACTGGCTTCGCACCCACCCCACTGACGCTGAATCCTATGAGGATCTAAAGGTCAGCCTTTCGGAGAAATACCGGGGCGATAGGGTTGCTTATACCGATTCGAAGACCGAGTACATAAATGGAATAGTGGAAAAGGCGGAAAAGACTAGGGCTTA
>MEZF01000070.1:16540-18330 GCA_001774245.1 Candidatus Bathyarchaeota archaeon RBG_13_52_12 | reverse complement strand
CCCAGCAGAGGGGCTCACCATTAACCTTAGCTATGAGGCGTCTACCATCGATGAAGCAGTCCCAGCCACCTGCCTCAACTATGGCTTTGACCTCGAGGTTTTCGAGGATTGAGATCATCGTGGCCTTTATTTCGCTGAAACTGGCCTTGGCGTGGCACTGGACTATTGCTAGCCGGCGCGCGCTTCTAGCTCCTGTGTCGGTCTCCTCGTCGAGGAGAACCACATCGTCCACCTCGTATAGGCTCTGTGGGTATGGGTGGTGTTTGTTTAAGCTCAGCACCTCCATGAGGCTCGGGAGAAGTCTGTTCCTGAGGACGTTGTAGCCCTCCATCTTTGGGTTGTCCACCTCCGGCAAGGACTCCTCGGCTATGCTCATCTTTGTGAATAGCTTCTCCCTGTTGCTAAGCATGAAGGTGACGACCTCCATGTAGCCGAAGCCTATGAGGAAGTTTCTGATGTACCTGCTGAATATTTCCAGCTCGTCCTCACCGGCCTTGGTGTGGATAGGTGGGATGTTGGGTACGATCTTGTCGTAGCCGTAAGCGATGGCTACGTCCTCTACGAGGTCAATGGGGTGCATGATGTCGGTACGGTAGCAGGGGACCTGGACGTCTATTTCGTCTCCGATGACCTTGGCGCCGTGCCCCATATTGCCGAGAAGCGTCACAGTCTCTGCGTGGCCGAGCTTCAGGCCTAGGGTCTTGTTGACATAGTGGTTGCTTAGCCTCCACTTCCTGGGGTTGAGATCGGGAGTCTTGATCGCCTTGTCGGGGTACACGACCTCGACGGCGTAGATCTCGGCGCCCCTATCAGCGAATGTGGTGCAGATGATGTTGAGCGCCTCGGTAATCGCCTTCAGGTCCGTACCCGTGATGTCAATGAAGATGTCACGGGTCGCCTCGTCGATGCGTGTGTACTCCCCGTTGATGATCGGCGGCATCGAGAGCACCATCCCCCTCGCGTCGAGGATCATCGGGTACTCCGCGGCTCCATCCAGTATCCATGCGTATTCGACGCCCTTGGGCATCTCCGTCAGCATCCATTTGAGGTCCTTGTCGAGGCGCTCGCCAAGTGGCCTGAACTTGAACTCGGGAGGCTTCGTCGTGTAGTTGACCGGGAACTGTATGGGTTTGAGGTTGTGAAGCCCTATGGCGACCTTGCGCCTCTTCCTGCCGTGGGTAATGTGGAGCTTCTCCTGGAGCTGGATGATGCTGCGGATTAGGGAGTCGCTGAAATCGACGCCTTTAGCGACGGCGCATACGAAGTAGGGGCGTACCTTCTGGGTCTTCTCGTCTACGACGGCGACGTAGCTGGAGTCCTTGACCTTGTATTTTCGGAGACCCGGCTTCTCCCCTGTGAAGCTGGCGTAGGCGCGTGCTAGGCCCTCGGTGCTCATCAGGTCGGGGCGGTTGGGGAAGACTTCAAGTGCGAAGCCCTCAATGAAGCCTTGCGATGCCTGGGTCGGGCCCTCCCAGCTTGTCCCCATCATGGGGAGCCTCTCCTGAAGCTCCTCAATGGTGACGTCTCTGCCAATCACCTCGCGGAGGTCCGCTAAATTGACGTTTATCACCGGCATTCAGGGTCACCTTGTCCAGAGCTTCGCCTTGCGGAGAAGCCCTATGTCATTGCCGTATAGCTCCTTGATCGTGTTGACGTGATAGCTCTGCATAACTAGCCTGTCAAAGCCTGGGCCCCACGCGAGAACGGGGACGTCTACTCCGATGAGGGGCTTGACTACCTCGGGGCGGAACATCCCCGCGCCGAAGAGCTCCATCCAGCCGCCATGCTCC
>MEZF01000070.1:16335-16470 GCA_001774245.1 Candidatus Bathyarchaeota archaeon RBG_13_52_12 | reverse complement strand
ACGCTGAGGCTCGTGGTGTGGGTGCGGAGGCAGCAGCGGCTTGCGTAATCAGGGCTCCACTTGTACTGCCAGCCGGTTGAGCCTGTTGTCCAGCCATTCTCATGGGTGGCCTTCACCTGCTCTACAAGCTTACCC
>MEZF01000070.1:15998-16207 GCA_001774245.1 Candidatus Bathyarchaeota archaeon RBG_13_52_12 | reverse complement strand
CTCTTTGAAGCCTAGTTCGACCCAGAATCGGCGGATGTAGTCGATGATCTGGCTGATGAAGTGGCGCTTGCCGGGGGTTAGGCTTGGGACTGGGAGGCTGACATCATAGTGCTGCACTACGGCGTCGCGCCACGAGCCCGCTTGGAGCACCTCAGGAGTGATCTGAGTGATCACAGGCTTCAGAGCGATGACATCGACAAATGGCAGAA
>MEZF01000070.1:14419-15900 GCA_001774245.1 Candidatus Bathyarchaeota archaeon RBG_13_52_12 | reverse complement strand
TCAGCGCCCAGCTTGCCAGCGTGGACCATGCCCCGAGCGAGGCGTTTGAGTATCTTCTCGTCGACGGTCTCGTGTTTAGCAACCTTTAGTCCCTCGGGAGTCGGCTCGACTTTCCCGCCTTTGATGTTTGCCCAGCCATTGCTGCGGACCCAGACGAGGGCGATATTGATGGCGGGGATATCCCCCTTGAGGTGAGAGAGCTCGTTGTCGCCACCTGACGCGGCTTCGATGAGCTGCTTCTCGGGCAGTCCCTCATCTGAGTACTTCTGCCCCTCATCTGTGAGCTTGAAGAATCGTGAGACCTCCGCCCTGAAACTTACAACGCCCTTGGTCTCCGCCCATGCGGAGGCCTTCTCGACAGCGTCTCTGCCAAGGCCTGTGGACAGGCTGAGCGCAGCGGTGGAGGATGCCCCGCCGCCCCTGAGGGCGACAAGGACCTTCCTTTCGTTCTCGTTAAGCCTCGATGCTACCTCTTCGGGGTTCAAAGGTCTCACTAGCCTACCATTAACGGCTCATCCTGGAGTTTAAAAATGCACATGGGTGGCGGGCAGATTAACCCGGCCCACGAGTTTGCGCACGTGTGGAGATTATGTGTACTCGGTTATCTTCCTCTGGGTGAGAGTGTGTCTGAGGAGGGGGCCGCTCTCTATCCACTTCTGGAGGGGTATGGTGAGTCTGCTCATGACGTGCTGGAGGGCGCTGTCCATGGAGGTGAAGTGTCGCGGAGTCTGCTTCATTGCGTTTCTACAGTTCTCCCGGACCTGCCAGACTCCGACGGGTAGAATGTAGTCGGGGTAGGCCTCGCGGAAGATGAAGACCTTTGCCTGGCGGCGTATCTTTGTGAGGTGCTCGAGGACAGCGAGGCGCCCAGAGTAGTAGCAGCCGCCCATTGATGCGTATGTACTGCGCCCGTTGTAGTCTTCCCAGTCGGTCACTATGTTGACGTGGGTCTCAGATGGGTTCCAGAGGGTCTTAGGATACCATGCCTCGTAGGCTTCGTAGCACCATGCATCTGGGACCAAGACTATTTCGAAGCGGTTGCCTAGGTACTCGGATTCGTAGACCTCGTACATGTTGATGAGTGGGTAGTCCTTGACGGTTTTTATCATGTCCTTGCTGAGGAGGTCGTCTATAGCTGTGATGCTCCAGCGAGTTGGGACGAGGCGCCTGTTCTTCTCTATGCCAAAGCTGCCTGTACTAAAGGCCTTGACTATGCTACTGACAGAGACCCCACTTCGGTAGAGGGTCTTCGCAGCCTGCGCCGCCTTTAGGTCTGTGTCGTAGTGGGCTTTCTCCATCCAGTGGTTCCACTTTACGAAGCCTATCTGGATCCTATCGAGGGGAGCTGTTGGGCCGATGGGTTGGATATCGTTGTCTATGTATAGGCGTTTGACTGGGGGTTTCTGGAGCTTCATCTCGGTTTCGACGTAGTGCTCGCTGAGACTTATCTCACGGGTTGCATCGAGTATCTTCCCCGCCTT
>MEZF01000070.1:2938-14356 GCA_001774245.1 Candidatus Bathyarchaeota archaeon RBG_13_52_12 | reverse complement strand
TCTATGATAGGGCACCGCGTCTTTCCACAGAGCATTTTACTGCCTTTACAGACGGTGCAGAAATTATCCCTCGCCTGAAGCCTAAGTTGGTCATTAGTATAATCGAGTGAGGCGCCTATCTCCGGTTCTGATTGGACGAGTTCCCGAACCCATGTGTTGCTGGGCTTGAAACTCTTAGCGATCCTCTTCCCCAATCTAGTGGTCTCCTACTCTCGCTTGGTTATAGGGGTATCGAGGCGCAGACATTATGGGGAGGTGGGTGGATGTGAAAGTATACCATGGTGAAACTGGAGAGCGTCGAGTTCACGAGCGCTGGCAATATTCTGCTTGGAAGGATATATAGACCAGAGGGGAGAATGCGGGAAGCAGCTGTTACTTTCTGCCATGGCTTCCCAGGGGCGCGCGCTGGGGAGCCAAAGAAGTGGATACAGGTTAAGGGGGCAGATCACAGCTTCTCGGAGCATCGCACTCCTTTGATTAGGGGAGTGCTGGACTGGTTGATGATCACCCTCTTGGAAACCGAACCCTTTTTCTTGTTGGTCGGCGTCGGCTCAGGAGATGCCGATCCACGTTGGTAACCTCCGTTGCTTCCTTGTGCGGTTGCCTTCGCTGTTTTTGGGGCTGTTTCTCTTCGCAGCAGGTGCAGTGACAAATCTCTACTCGGGGCTCGGCATGAGTCCCTGGGGGGTATTTCACGTTGGTCTTTCAGGGATCAGCGGCTTGACTCTTGGGCAGGTAAGCCAACTCGTGGGGCTCGCGGTACTGCTCCTAGGCTGGGGACTAGGATTCCCCCCCGGATTCGGGACAGTTATGAATATGTTCTTCATCGGCTGGTTCACAGACAGGATTATGGAGTGGGGGATAGTCCCCAGACCCGCAGACCCGTTGGAACAGGCTGCGCTATTACTGTTGAGCGTGATGCTGATCGGAGTCGGTAGCCTCTTCTACCTACGCGTCCAGCTTGGAGCGGGTCCACGAGACGGGTTGATGGTAGGTCTCGTCAAGAACCTGAACAGGCAGGTTTGGCTAATCCGCGGGAGCATAGAGGTCACTGTTCTGATACTCGGATACTTTCTGGGAGGTCCCGTGGGGATTGGGACGGTCGTAACCGCTCTGACCATCGGGTACTCTGTCCAGTTCGCATTTAGGCTTGGCAAGTTTGAAGGGAAGTCCCCCCAGATGAATCTCTGGGAACTCTACGGGTATCTACTGGGTAAAAAGTAGGATAATCAGATCGTGAGTGACTCTAGGTCTCTGGGGTAGTACGTGACGAGTTCGTTGCCATCTGCTGTGACGATGAGGGTATCGCTGTGGCGGAACCCTGCGTAGCCGAGGCGGTATATACCGGGCTCTATGCTGACCACCATTCCCGGCTTGAGGAGCACGGGGTTGCCCTGGTCGAGCCACGGTGGCTCATGTCCTTGCAGGCCGATGCCGTGACCAGTATGGTGACGGACGAGCTCCTTATGGCCGGCTTTATGTATGATCTTATTAGCGGCAATGTCGACGTCGGCGCATGAGGCGCCGGGCTTGAGAGCGGATATGGCGGCGTCCTGAGCCTCCATCATGACTTCGAAGTATTGCTTCTGACGATCCGTCGGGGGGCCAACAATCATTGTACGTTCGAGTTCACTGTTGTAGCCACCGACGTCCGCGCCAGCCCCAGTTACGAGTACGTCACCCTGTTTGATGGGGCGTTCTATGGCTATACTGTGGGGCATGGCGCTCTTCGACCCAACCTGGCCACGGAAGCCAGCGGAGCAGCACCGCGTGCCAGCGGTGGGGGTGTATTGGGGGCCGAGGGTCTTCTTCATAATTGCCGTGGCCTCCATGGTGGCCTCGAGTGCGACGTCTGCGTCCCACCTTCCAGGGGAGGTGTACTCCTGCAGTAGCTGATGTGCGAGGTTGCCCCACTTGGCTGATTCGCGTATGAGGTCTAGCTCCTCGGGGCTCTTGGTCAGTCGCATCTCCCAGAGGATGTCGTCGGCCTTGACGAGCTTGGCTTCGGGTAGTTTCTCGGTGAGGGGTGGTCCAGTGTAGCCCATCGTAGCGGATGCGCCGCTGGTGTTGTCAGTGCCTATCTTGGACTTTGCGTAGCCGAGGTCACTTAGCCACTTGGCGAAAAGGTCGATGGGGTGGGTCGTGCCAGGGTAGTCGAGGTAGGTGTGAATGTGCTTGACAAGTTGCGTTTGGTGCTTAAGGTGGTCTGCCTCGAGGAGGGGGCCCATGAAACTGAGGTCTCCATCTCCTGGGATGAGGAGGGCGGCTGGGCGCTCCGTCACCATGTGGTAGAAGCCGCTCATGTAGAAGATCGAGACACCGTTGGTGATTAGGAAGGCATCTAGCTCCCTCTTCTTCAGCTCTTCGCGGAGCCGCTCGACCCGGTTCCTATACTCGTTCACGCTTATGCTTAGCCTTGGCATGTAGATCGAATTAGATTTACCCGGTTCTGATAAAGAACTATCGGCTCGAAGAGGCGTAACTATCTTTTAAGGGATCAAACACTCTGATAAATGGAGATTCTGATGATATACGAATGGAGAATATACGAGGCCTACCCTGGTAGGCTAGACGCCCTCAACGAGCGCTTCGCCAAGATCACCCTGAAGTACTTCGAGAAGCACGGGATCAAGGTGGTCGGATTCTGGACGGCGATAATCGGAACATCAAACGTCCTCTACTACATGGTAGCCTTCGAGGACCTTGCTCACAGGGAGCGCGCCTGGAACGCCTTCGCTGCTGACCAAGGCTGGGTAAAGGCTCGGAAGGAGACCGAAGAGAAGGCGGGAGGCCCCCTCACGGAGAGGATCGTTAACATGATCTTCAAGCCAACAGACTACTCCCCCATGAAGTAGCTACTTGAACTGAGGTATGACCTCGTCGGCGAAGAGCTCAGCTTCTTTCTTAAAGTCATCACCCATGAAGCGGACCATAAACAAGTCAACGCCTGAGTCGACGTATCGTTCGACCTGATCCGCTACCTGCTCAGGGGTCCCGGCTAGAGGGGGGTGTCTGTTACCACCCGTAGCGCCGTATCGTGCCTGCATGTTCGCCGTGTAGCTCCTCAGGTTCATCTCCGACCTAGCGGCGTCCTCGCCGATGATGCAGTAGGCGGCCCAGGACCTCCTTATCTCTTTGAAGCTTCTCCCAATCTTCTCGCAGTGTGTGTTCAGTGTCTCGTTCCTCGCTCGGAAGTCCTCAGGCTTCCCTGTCCACGCGGCGAAGTTGCTTATGTCGGCGTGACGCGCTACGGTGCGGAGGGTTAACTGCTCCCCTCCCCCCGCTATCATTAGCGGCGGGTGAGGTCTCTGTGTGGGCTTAGGAGAGTTCCAAGCCTTCTCGATCCGGTAGTATTTGCCCTTGAAGCTAGGGGACTCCTCTGTCCACATCATCTTTATGATCTCAGCCGCCTCGTCGAGGCGCCTCACCCTCGCTGCGTTCCCCTCGAATGGGTAACCGTAGGCCCTGAACTCCCCCTCGTGCCAACCTGTTCCAAGCCCTAGGATGAGACGCCCACCACTGACTACATCGAGTGTCGCCGACATCTTCGCCAGCAGCGGCGGGTGCCTAAATGGGTTACATAGAACAAGTTGCCCGACCATTATCTCCCTAGTATTGGCCAGAAGCGCTGTAGATGTAGTCCAGCATTCGAAACGTGGGTCACCTGGGGCCTCGTACATCCCGATGACGTGGTCCGACACCCAGACGCTGTGATAACCCAACTCCTCGCAATGAAGCGTATCATCAAGAATGGACCCATAATTGGGCTTCTCAAGACCGAGGAATACGCCGAAGTCGACGGAGCCCATACCGAAGACTAGTACTCAGGTGATAAGATATTATCCTGGCGCCCAGTCCTCAGGAGCCTCGAATATTATTGTTATCTATTGCCACGCTAGTTATCGCATTATGTGAGCATATTCGCCTCCGCAATTCGCTTAAAGACTGTCGCTGAGGCCTTGGGCGTCCTCCTCTTCGTCACGGCGTCGACTGAGCAGAGCCCAAACCGGACCTTGTAGCCACTCGACCACTCCAGGTTGTCGATGAGACTCCAGTGGAAATAGCCTCGAACCGGGACGCCATCCATCTCGATAGCCCTCTGGACCGCGTCGAGGTGACCAAGGAGGTACCTCTCCCTCATAGAGTCTGAGGCATCAGCGATCCCGTTCTCAGTGACGTAGATCGGCCTCCTGTACCGGCTGTAAACCCAATCGCAGACCCATCTGAGCCCCTCAGGGAAGGTGTCGAAGCCTATGTCGCTCGGGTCAGCCGCAGGCGCGAATGCAAAATCGAGACGCGGGTCTCCACCCTTCGCCTCATGCATCACTCGCCTTCTCATATAGTAGTTAACACCGATCCAGTCACACCCCTTGACGAGATGGGGGAGCGCCTCGTCTCCCTCAACGAGGCCGTCGACGTCCATGTCGTAGTCGCCGCGGAAGACGGCGTTCAGGCTCCACTCGTTGAAGAGGTAGTCGTTAAACATGGCTGCCTTCACGTCGGCTTCGCTCGACGGGTCGATGGGCTCGTGGTAGTGGAGCACCGTCACTATGCCTACGTTGGAGGGTCCGTGGGGACCTGCAGAAGCCTGGTCCCACCTCTTCACCTGCTCATATGCAAGCCCATGCGCCATCGATAGGTGTCGCATAGCAACCATAAACGCCTTGAAGTCGTTTAATCCAGGAGGGAACTCACCACCGTCGAGGAACCCATGATCGGATACGATCTTCACCTCGTTTATGGTCCCCCAGAGATCCACTAGGTCTCCGAATGCATGCGCCGCGTATGCGCAGTATTTCGCGAATTCAACGAGCGTCTCCTCGTCCAGCCACCCGCGTTTCCCCAAAGACGCGACTCCATCTCGTGTGGCTATCGGGTCGTGGAGCCAGAGGGGTATCGGCCAGTGGTAGAGGGTGACCATCGGCTCCATGCCTTGAACCCTGCACTCAGAGAATATCTGCCGGTACCTCCTCACTGACGCCTTATCCGCGAGCTTTGCTAGCTCGCGCATCGCCCGGTCATCCACACGCACCTTCTCGATGTTCCCGTGCCTGTCGCGATGTACCTCAACGGCTACCCCCTTTGTCGAAGCCGAGAACACACGGGTCCAGTCGAGGCTCAACCTGAAGGCGTTACAGCCCAAACCCCGGGCAAGCTTGTAATCCTGCCTATACAGCTCCCAGAACCCCGGTCCATCCTCGGGGGAGTCTCCGCTGACCCATCTCCTCCTCTTGTTCTCCTCGTCGTGAACCCACACCCACCAGTCTGATCCATCCGCTACAGCGCCCCTCCCCATCTCCACCTGGAAAGAGGACACAGCAACGCCCCACAGAAACCCCTCGGGAAAAGCTCCGACCAAAACACATCGATCAACGCTTGCACTTTAGAGGCTTTTAACACCTAAGATGGACCATCGAGGCGGATGAGCTCAGCGAGTTACGTGCTCCTCTGGTTAACGTTTTATCCAGCTACGACCTGTCCTCCACTATGCCAGAGTTCGGAGTGAGCCACGAATCCGGCAACCTGAAGCGAGTCCTCGTCCACCATCCGGGGAGGGAGTTGGAGCTCGCCAACAGGGATCTCGTGACCCATCATTTTTCCTGTGCAGTCGACATTGAGCAGTTCCAGAGCGACCACCGCATGCTAATGGACGCACTAGCCGAGGCGGGGGTAGAGGTCCTAGAAGTTGGAACCCTCTTAGCAGACGACAGACAGATGCAGGGCCTCATACAACGCGCCCCTAACCTCGTCTTCACACGTGACTCAAGCACAGTCACCGAAGCCGGTGCCATACTCTTCCGGATGGGATTACCCAGCCGACGAGCTGAGACACCAATCATACGAGCAGCCCATGAGGCAGCGGGCACACCTATTGCACACCAACTCAAGGAGCCCCAAACCTTCGAGGGTGGAGGATTCGCGCTTCTCGAAGATAGAGTAGCCGTAGCCGGCCTATGCGACCGTACAACCCAAGGCGCCCTCGACGACCTAGGCGACTTCCTACTCCGAGAACAGATCATAGACAAATTCATCCAACTCAACATGCCCAAGGGCGCCGTCCATATAGACGGCGAATTCGCGGAGCTCCCTGGGAAACGCGTAGTAGCCCACCGTGCATCCCTAGAGGAGAACCCAGCCAAGTTCCGCACACGAACCGAGGCCTGGGACGGCAACTACCTCGAGTGGCTCATCGACGACGACTACGATATCATCGAGATCACCGACAAGGAGCGCGACGATATGGCTGCAAACTTCCTCACAGTCCACAGCGACCTCTGTATCCACTATACTGGAAACCCACGAGTCATGAAAGAGGTCCGCGAACGCGGCATAGAAGTCATCCAGATACCTGGCGAAGAGATGCGGCGGGGCTGCGGAGGCATCCACTGCATGACCTGCCCTGTACTAAGGGTCTAGCCATCTTCAACCCGATGGTCTATCCTTAATATTGGGTTATTTGAAGGGGAGTGTCGCCCTCTTAGCCTTCCACCCAGGGGGCTTCGTTCCGTCGATGCCTAATCCCCCGTTATTTAACAGCATGTCCTCGGCTGGCTGGAACCTCGTTGCTATACCCCACACGATTTGGCGTAAATCTGATGGGTCGATGTCGTCGTCTACACAGAGTGTTAAACCAGGGCCAGTTACTACTTTCTTCAGCGCCGCCTTGGCATCGGCGCCTGAAGCCATCCTTAACACCCTCAGATGCCCGTTCCCTAAAGGATAAGCTACCTGATCAACCCCTAGGTGCTTCAAATGATCAGGCGACCCCATCTCGGCTGCGGATGTATTCTTCTCCGACCCCGTAGCGTCCACGATGACCTTGGACGCTGTGCCATCTGGCGACGAGGAGGGGTCGAGTCTGTGGCAGAAGACCCCCTTTAGAAGCTCCAAGCCTGAGCCAAGGGTCATGTCACACCGCTCAGCCATAGCGTCGAGCGAGGCACCAAGATCCCCCACGTCAACGCTCTCAGGTAGCATAATCACGAGCTTCAAGTATGGGTCGAGGCCTAGGACGAGTAGCCCAATCTGCTTCGCGTAACCAGGCACTGCTCTGGCCGAGGCCTCCATTGAGACTAGACAAATGTAGTGGGTACCTGAGACCGGCCAAGACATGTCCTTGACGGCTGGCATCGGTGTGAAGGAACTCACCGCACCGTAGATCCTTGCCTGCTTTGGCAAGCCGCTGAGGAGGAGGTGCTCATCAGAGTTGCTTGGCATGATGGTGTGGTAGATCGCGTCGCGCCGCATGGTCACGCAGTTGACCTCGAAGACGTTCCTAGTCGAGCGGCCACTTAGGTAGCCAGTGTACTCTGTGAAGGGGCCCTCGTCCTCATTGTCAAGTGTTATGCGACCCTCAAGCACTATCTCGGCTTCAGCGGGTATCGGAACGTTAACGGTCTCGCCCCGGACGAGGCAGAGCGGCTCACCGATGAGAGAGCCAGAAGTAGCATACTCCCCCGTTATCTTCGCGGCTGCCGCTAGGTAGATAGCTGGGTGAGCCCCTATGATCACGGCGACGTCCAGTGGCTTCCCGGCTGCCTTTGCCTTCTCATAGTAGCTCCAGAGGTTCCCCCTGCTGTGGAGCGTGGTCCCTATCCTCGACCTGCCTTTAAGCTGCATCCGTGCGTAGCTGAGGTTCACCACCTCCGGCTTTTCCGGGTCTCTCGCGGCGACTAGCCCGCTCGTTATGTACCTCCCGGCGTCTTGCTCGTAGAACCTTAGGATGGGCAGCTTCGCTAGATCGACTTCTCCTCCGTGAAGCTTCACCTCCTTCACTGGGCCCCCGGACACCGTAACGGGTTCAACGCTCTTGGTCATTAGTACACTCCACTCGCTGTACATGTCGGGTCGAGAAGCGATGGGGCGCTGGGCTCCCTCTAAGGCGAGTTTGATCCTGTCGACTTGTCCAAAGACGTTGATGAGAACGGGTTCCTCAAAGCCTTCTATATCCTCGAAGAGCAGTGCGGGGTTCGTAGGTAAGCGAGCTGCTTTCTCTATTCGCCTCGTGACATCATATTCGTTGCTCACGGGCTCTGAGATCCTAACGAGTTGGCCGGGCAGCAGACGCTCGACCCTTTCAAGGTATGTTCTAAGGTCGTGCACGCATAGGAATCTTCTCTGCGCGTTAAAAGATCGATGCGGCTACGTAAAGAGGTCGGGCTGGAACTCCTTGAAACCCTCGGGGAAGTCCCATGGGTCGACTACGAACTCCACCATGGCGGGGATGCCGCGCTCGTTCTCCCTCTTCGCTCGCCTCAGCGTCTTCTTCACGTCCTCTGGGTCGGTCACCTGAGTTCCGTAGCACCCGGACGCCTGGGCGATCTTCACGAAGTCGGGCTGGGCCTCGAAGTCGACGGCGATGTACCGCCCTCTATTCGCCCTCTCGTGGAGCTTGATCCAGCCGAGACTGTAGTTGTTGAGGACGATCCAGGTGACTGGGGTCTTATACTGGACCGCGGTGGGCATCTCCTTCATGAACATTTGGAAGGCGCCGTCACCCGTTGTGCAAACCACCGGCCTCTCTGGTGTCGCCAGCTTCGCACCGATACACCCCGCAACAGCGAGCCCCATACAGGTCTGCTCCCCCGGTGCCACACAGCCGTCAAGAGCGCCCACCGCCCAGTATGGCCAGTAGTAGCTCCAGAGGTCCTGGCTACCGTTCTCATTCACCAGCACGGTCTTCGGCCCGAAGACTCGGCACGCCTCGTAGACGACCCTCTTCGTCTTTATTGGCTTCGAGGCGTCACCGGACTCAGCGTAGACCTCGGCCATGTAGGCGGCTGCCGCATCTATGATGCCCTTAACACGGGGCATCCTAGATAGTGGCGTCCTCTTCACCCTCCCACGAGCGTAGGCGAGGAGATCCTGCAGGAATAGCTTCGCGTCAGCGACTATCGGCACCGTGGGTCGGAAGTTACGCCCGAGCTCGGATGGGTCGATGTCCACCTGAATTAGCGCCGCGCCTTCGGGGTAATAGCGCCACGCAGCGGTCTGGAACTCCTCGTTCCTGCTCCCAAGGGAGACGATTAAGTCGGCTGACTGGTAGGCTTCTCGCCCGAGTTTGGTCCTGTAGAGGCCAACCTGTCCGAGGGAGAGCGGATGATCCTCTGGGATTACGCCCCTTCCGCTCGGCGTGGTTAACACTGGGACCCCAAAGAGCTCAGCCAGCTTCGCAAGCTCTGCTGAGCACCCGCTGTATAGGGCACCGCCGCCCGCCACTATTATCGGCCTCTCTGCAACGAGAAGAAGCTCTGCAGCCCTCTTCAAGGCATCTGGTTCAGGCCTCGACCTCACGAATCGAATCGATGGGTGGTACTGCGTCTCCTTCGTCTTCTCCTGGCCTACGTCGAATGGGACCTCGAGGTATACCGGGCCGGGTTTGCCGTTGACCGCGAGAGTTAGTGCCCTGCGTAGTGCCCAAGAGGCGCGTTCAGCCCTCGGAACTCTAAATCCCCACTTTGTGATCCCCTTGAATAACTCCATCTGGGGTGTTTCCTGGAATGCACCTTCGCCCTCGTGCTCAAGCGCAGCGGAGCCACCGAGCGCGAGCATCGGGACGCACCCGCTCCACGCCTCAAGCACGCCGGGAACCAGGTTCGACACGCCAGGACCTGGGCTGGCGAAGCAAATGCCGGGGCTCCTCTTCATCTTCCCATAGACGTACGCCATGAACGACCCTGAGGCCTCGTGCCTGACGAGTACTGGCTCTATGTCAGAGTCGTATAGTGAGTCGTAGAGGGCAGCGGGGTGGCCGGGGAGTCCGAAGACGTGGCTTACCCCCTCAACCTCGAGGCCGTTGACTATGATGTCCCAAACGCGTTTACCCACCAAAAGTGCACCCGTAGAATTATTCCCCGGTTAGGTTGATAAAACCTAGGCCTCAGACCCGAGGGCGCGTAAAAGGAGGGCATCCTATGAGGCACTTTTGGAGTATTCGGTTCGTGGTCTAGAGGTTGCTCGGCTGCTTAGCCTCGGTTTTCGGCGCCTCTTTCTCGTCGTCTTCGTCTTCGCCATCTCCAGTGTAGATGAACTGGAGGTCGTCGAAGGTCAGCTTCTCTCCCGCGGCCATCTTACGCTGGGCTTCCTGGCGGAGAGCCTCGACTCGGGTGTTGACCTGGGCCATCTTATCGCGCTCGACTTTCAGGTCCTCGGCTCTCAGGCCGTCTCTAATTCCACGGACCTGGAAGTTGATGCCGTCGAGCTCCTGCTCGACTTTCTTCACCTCTCCTAGGTACTCAACGAACTTTGCGTGTGCCTGGTTAGCCTTCTCTCTCTCCTCATCCGCCTTCCTGTGCATGAGTAGCATCGACTCATGGTGCTTCTGGCTCTCCACCCGGAGGGCATTCATCTCGTCGCGTATCCTGCGGATGTTCATCTCCGTGGCTTTGGCCTCGGCGGTAGCCTCCATAGTGGCCTCTGTTCTCTTCGGGGGCTTCTTGAAGGTGCTTAGCCTGCGCCTCAGCGAGTTGGCGCGCTCAACTAGCTCCAGCTCTCTATCCCTATCGAGAAGCTCACGTGTAGGAGTGGTCATGACCTCCCACTCAACGGTGTTTAGATCGCGTTCAACGCGTCTCTTCTTAGGAATCTCTCTGTAGCCTTGCTGGAGCTCCTGCTCGATTCCTACTAGTTTCTTCCGCTTCTCGTCAAGCTGGTCGTAGAGAGGCTGTAGCTGGTTTTTCACGTTGGCGACGCTGCCGTTGATCTTATCTCGCTCCTCCTTGTGCTTAATCGCCTCCTCCCGTATCTTCCGGGCGGACTCGTTGATCCTGTCACGCTCGTCGCGCCAGCGATTTACGTGCTCGAATAATTCACTCCTCTTCCTGCGGAGCTCAGAAGCCATTGTCTCAAGCTGGTCGAACTTGAGGTCGTCGCCAGACATCAGCAAATACACCACTTATGGGTCTCAGACCTACGCCTACTATTCACAATGCATCTCATTCAAAAAGGAATCGGCCCAGATGGCTATTTTAATCGTAAAAAATGGGAGATAGGCCTGTTTCAAGGGTTAAAAGAGCTCAAATCCATCGTTTAAACCATGCGACACGAAGTACTGCTGGAAGTGAAGGGCTAATTTTCCTCTTCCTCGTCGGATTCGGGTTTCGGGGCTGCTCCCTCCGTCTTCTTCCCGAAGCCGACGATGAGGTCTACTAGCTGCTTCTGGTCGACCTCTGCACGGCTCCTCCAGTCCATGTATAGGACGCCCTTCTCGTCCTCGCCGAGGTAGCCCTGCTGGATGTAGCGGTCGATGCTCATCTTAACGCGCCACCCGGGGAGTTTCTCCTGCAGGATCTTCTCAACACCTGTGCGTGGCGCTTTCCCCTGCTTCGAGATTATGTAGGCGATTGCGACTGCGAGGCCAGCGATGTCGTCAACGCGCCAACCGATTGTCTTGGCGGACTTCTGGTCGATCCCGCTACG
>MEZF01000070.1:0-2799 GCA_001774245.1 Candidatus Bathyarchaeota archaeon RBG_13_52_12 | reverse complement strand
GGCCCGAGCTCCTGTCGGAGTTCCCAGCCACGTACGCCGGGCAGCCTGTGGTGCTGGAAGAATAATAGGTGGACAGCGTCCTTGAGCTTCCGGGCGTAGCCGGCTTCGGATCTTACCCTTTTCGCCATAGTTTCCACTCCTCGTAGTCGACCAGCGTGGGGATGCTGATTTTCGCCTGCCCCGGGTCTGGAAGGGGCTCCGTGTTGTGTATTATCTCTATCTTCTCGCCGAACCTGTCAGACTCGATGTTGGCATATCCGTATCCCACCAGGAAGACGGTGAGGTAGCTGCGCTGGACTGTCTCCTCGTAGGTGTCTGCGCCTATCCAGTCCCAGTAGGCGATGCGGCCTCCATTGCCAACGCGTTCCCCGAGTTCCTTCCAGAAGGACTCGATGATTTCGGCGAATCCCTCCAAGGGAAGGTAGCCCAGGGCCCGAGCCTCGTCAAGGGTAGCGCTTCCAGCGTCGACGAGTTGGAGGTCGGGTTCCTTCCACCTCTCGGTAAGGGGGATTAGGTCTGTCCAGTAGCCGAGGCTCCCAGCAAGTGTCTTCGCGGATAACTGCTCCATCTGCACCATCGGGTGCCAGCTCTTTAGGAAGCTGTCTGCGATGGCTGAGATATCCATGCGTTGTATCTGCTGGTTGAGGAGGAAGGGGTCCTTGTAGAGGGTGGTGCTTTGGTGCTGTATCCAATCGTTTTGGCTCTGGAGAACGTTGCTGAGGCCCTTTATAGCTGCGGCGTCGGTGCAGAAGTCTCTCAGGCTCGTAGTCTCAGGGTAATATCGGCGGATGACCTCGAGCATGTAGTCGATGTCTACCGCGAACGGCTCGATGCTCCCGGCTTGGACAGCGCGGCATAGGCTTATGACGCCCTCGAGTTCGTCTCTTTTCTTGCCGCTCATTCCTCAACCAGCCTCACTGTGCTAATGTCCTCGGTCTTATGAACCAATATGATGTGGACCTCTTTACCCTTGAAGGTGATCTGGCTCGGTGTGATAGCCATGTACTGGTCGGCAGTTCCTTCCATGGTAGAGACGATGAACTCGGAGACCACCTCCTTGTTCTTGGGGTCCATGTGGAGGTCGAACTCGTCCACGGCGCGGAATGGGCTCAGGACGTTCTGTTGGAGGGCGAGGAGGAAGGCCATGACGGTCGTGCTCCTCTCGCCTCCGCTGTGGGTGTAGGTGTCGAGGCGGCTGAGCTGCCCACCCTTGTAGCTAACGAATATCTCGAGGCCAGCCTCTTCTATGTCGCTCGGGTTGATGAGACGGACCTCGCCGCGCGCTTGGAGCCTGCTGAGTAGGCTCTGGAAGCGTGCATTGACCTCGTCGAGGAGGTTGTGTATGACCTCGCTCCACTTGCGGGTTCTCTCCTCTATCTCCGCCATTACCTGGCGGCGGTCCTCTTGTACCTGGGCGACCTTCTCCTGTATCTCCTTATAGGTTCTGCTGTAGGTATCGTACATCTCCTCGGCGTCCTCGGGTACTTCAGCGAGTCCCATTAAGATGCCTGAAGTCTTCCTGATTTCGTTGAGTATGTCATCGCCTGTGCGTCCCGTCTCGACTCGGGGGCCCTTGATCTGGGCTTCGGCTTCGGCGTCCCTGCGCTCAGTGTTGGCACGGTCTATCTCGGCCTTGAGTTCTTCGATCCGGCGCTTGAGACGGCCTCGCTTGTCCTTTAAGAGGGCGAGTTGTATCCTACCTTCGACGTGTTGGTCTGTGGCAGCGTCGATTCTGACTCGGAGGACGTCCATGTCCTCGGTGACGCGGCTGACCGCGGCCTCGGCGTCGCTGAGGTGCCTGCTATGTTGATCTATCTTGGACTCGGCTTCGCTTCTCTGGGTGGTGAGTTCGCTACTCCACCCATCGAATGTCTCAGCTTGGGTCTTGTCGAGCTCGTCTATGATGTTGAAGTAGTCGTCGAGTTTAGTTGGTCCCTTCTTGAGGCGCTCTCTGAGGGTCTTGGCGGTGAGCTCGAGCTTCTTCCTCTGCTCTCCGCTGCTGCCGAGCATCTTGTTTATGCTCAATATCCTCTCTTTGGCGGAGTTTATGCTGAACTCGCTTATGCCAAGGACCTTCTCGGCCTCGACGCGGCGCTCTATAAACTCCATCCACTGGCCGCGTAGCTGCTTCAGCGCCTCGTCGCTGTCGATAACGGCTTTACTGAATCTGTTCATCTCCTCCTCGGCAGTATAGAGGTCAGCATCAGCCTGGTCGAGCTCCTGCTCGAGCTCCTTTACGTGGCTCTCTATCTGGAGGACGCGGCTCCACGCCATCTCGCGTTGTAGGAAGTTCATACGGGTTTGTAGCTGCTTCTTCTCCTGTAGACGTTCGTTCTGTTCTCGCCAGTAGGCGAGGGTCTCACGGGCGCGGTCTAGGAGTTGATTGAGGCTCTGCTCCTCGCTGAGTATGCCGCCTAGGCGCTGCTTGGCGTCCACGACGTCCCTGCGGAAGGTGTTGAAGCCCACAGCTTCCTCGAGCATGACGAGGCGCTCCGGTGGGCTGAGGTTGGCGAAACGGCCAGGCATGTTCTGGTGCATGATGATGAGCATGTTGTCGGGGTCGAAGCCGAAGCCCTGCAGAAGCTCGACGACCTCGGCCTTGCTGATGGTTCGCTGGTTGAGCTCGAACGTGTACTTTCCGTCGCGACGGATGTTGCGTGCAAGGCGGACCTCGTCGATGTTAAAACTGGGGACTGGGCGCTTCCCGTTCGCTCGGGGGCTGTTATCGAGGATGAGGCTCACCTCGGCCTGGTCCTGCTCCCAGCGGATGAGGTCGCTGAGCTTCTTGCTCCTCTCAGT
>MEZF01000069.1:11060-11299 GCA_001774245.1 Candidatus Bathyarchaeota archaeon RBG_13_52_12 | reverse complement strand
GCCTCGCCCTCGGCCATGGCATCGGAGTCGCCGACGTCGAGGCGCCCTATATCTCAGCGAAGGACGAAACGAAGATATGCCCCGGGATGGTCCTCGTAATCCGCCCCGTCGTCGAGGGGCCGAAAGGGGAGCTGCTCTGGAGCAGCGACACCGTCGTCATCGAAGGGAATGGTCCAAAAATCGTCGGCTGGTACAAAGACTGGCGTGAAGCCTACGTCGCAAACTACACCCTCTAGGTG
>MEZF01000069.1:10678-10998 GCA_001774245.1 Candidatus Bathyarchaeota archaeon RBG_13_52_12 | reverse complement strand
CATCAGTGTCTCCGAGGCCTCGACACACGAGGTCAGAGTCCCCTGGTTCGCATTCAACGGCTTCTTCCCCGGGTCTACCCTCTGCGTCATCGGAGGCGTACACAGCCTCGAATGCACTCCAATTGAGTGGCTCTTGAGGATAATCGAGGAACTCGACCCGTCAACCCTGATGGGCAGACTAATCATCGTCCCCGTAGTTAACACGACTGGCTTCAACGATCGGACGCCCTACGATAACCCGTGGGACCACCTCAACCAGAACAGGGTCTGGCCTGGCGACCCCGAAGGGCCCCTCACGAAGAGAGTCGCCCACGCCGTCT
>MEZF01000069.1:5594-10646 GCA_001774245.1 Candidatus Bathyarchaeota archaeon RBG_13_52_12 | reverse complement strand
GTCGACGCTCATTCAGTCGATCTAGGCGAGGACGCGACTAGGAGCGTCTTCATCTTCAAGACCCCAGACGAGACGCTCCGTGGCAGAATGCTTGAGATGGCTGGTTGCTGGGACATTGACTACGTGGAGACTGCGGCGGTCGCCGGTAACACAGGCGAAGTCGTCCCGAGGCTCGGTGTGCCATGTGTGATGACTGAGGCTGGCGCCCCCTACCCCGTCAGGGAAAAGGACGCCTGGTGGTTCGCAAAGGGGGTCTACAACCTCATGCGTCACCTCGGTATACTTCCCGGAGACCCCACGGTCAGGAAAGTCCCTGTAGATCCCGAGTCTCGCCGCCTTTACGCCACACACGGCGGAGCCTGGAGGAAGCTCGTGGACGTCGGTAGGAAGGTAAAGGGTGGGCAGCTCCTCGGCAACGTATCCAGCCTCATCGGCGAGAACCTGCAGGAGGTGAAGGCACCCTACGACGGTACAGTCACCTTCCTACGCACCCACTTCAGCGTCAATGAGGGTGACACCCTAATATGGCTCACCCGCGTGTAGCCATATAGGCAACTTAATACACGGTGTTCCTGGCGAACACGAGTGAAGGAATGCTAATACACGTGTACCACGCGCAAATTCATCATGACTAGGTGAGCTAAAGCCTAGGACTGCATAGGAGTCGAGCGACACCATTTTTTATATCACAAACGAAGCTTGAATGAGAGGCGACCCCACGAGGAGTGCCCATAATGTTCGACTTTCTTACGCTAGATGATGTGGACGTGAAGGAAAAAACCGTCTTCCTCCGAGTAGATATTAACAGTCCCCTCGATCCTGCTTCGAAGAGGATACTCGACGATTCAAGGATCAAGGCGACGGAGGCCACACTCAAAGACCTCAAGGAGGCGAAAACTGTGATCGGTGCCCACCAAAGCCGTCCTGGGAAGTATGACTTCACGAACCTGGAGGCTCACACGCGGGTCATCCAGATGTACCACAACGGGAAGGTGAAATTCGTCGAGGACATAGACGGTCAGAAAGCCCAGAACGCCATAAAGGCGCTAAAGCCTGGTGAGGTACTAGTTCTCAATAACCTCCGCATGCATAAGGACGAGAACCTTGACGCACCACCAGAGAAGCTCGCCGAGACGGGCCTCGTGAAGACCCTTGCACCCTTCTTTGACCTCTGCGTCAACGACGCCTTCGCCGCTGCACACAGGGGCTCAGCGAGCCTCACAGCCTTCGGTGAGGTCATGCCGATGGTCGCGGGAAAGCTAATGGAAAAGGAGCTCAGCGCTCTCAACAAGGTGATATACAACCCCCCCCGTCCAACAGTCTACCTTCTAGGCGGAGCCAAGGTAGACGACCGCCTCCCAGTCATCAACCGCGTCCTCAAGGACAAGATCGCGGACCACATCCTAATCGGTGGCCTCATCAGGGATAGTTTCCACATGGCTAGCGGTGCCATGCCGGATCGCTTTGCCATGCTCAAGGAGGAGGATAAGAAGCTCGTTAACGAAGCTGGTGCAATACTGAAGAAGTATAAGAAGAACATAGAGCTCCCCATAGACGTCGCACTCGACACAAAAGGGGGACGCATCGAGGTCCTCACGAGCCAGATCACTGATGAGACAAACATCTACGACATCGGCCTCAACACCGTCGCCAAGTTCAGCAAGTTCATCCGCGAGGCCGGCACCGTAGTCGCAGAAGGTCCCCTAGGAATGTTCGAGCGCCGTGGCTTCGACGTCGGCACAAAGGAGCTGCTTCGCGTAATGTCCGAAGCAAACGGCTATACCGTCGTAGGCGGCGGCCATATGGGTGGCCTAGCCAGCATGCTTGGCATCGACGACAAGATGAAGCATGTCAGCACTGGCGGCGGCGCCATGCTCAGCCTCCTTGCAGGTGAGGAACTCCCAGTTATCGAAGCCATGGCGAAGGCAAAGAAAAAGTGGGGTAAAACTCCCTAGAGCAACCTCATGACTTGCAACTGCATTTGAGCATATATCGGCTGTTGCTTGAACTTTATTAGTGGTATATAGTTCCAAGGGAGCTTATTGTAGCTCCCGAACACCCTATCCAGCCTCAAGGCTATGGTACTTTCACCCAGCTCGTCGATAGCGACGGTTAGGTCGTCGAGGGCTTCTTGGAGCCACCCACTCCTTAAAGGGGTTTGAAGGCGCTGGAGCTGCATCTGGTACGTGATTAGGTCTGGGTCCTTGAACTTGGTGAAAACCTGGTCTCTCCGGTTGACCATGCATTCGAGGGAGAGGCTCGCCTGCTTCTCCGAGAGACCTGCCTTCCTGGCAATCTGCTTCACCTTCCATGGCTCCACCATAGGTGTGGTGGATACCTCGTTGAGAATTTTCCTCGAGTGGCAACCGAACGGCATCTCATTCAACTCATCCATGGTCTTAAGCGTGAATGTGCCATCATTCAGCGCCCTGATGGCTTCGACGCCTATTACCGGTGCCATACCTTTTCACCTATTCTCAGGGATCCGCGTCTCCGCTTCACCCGATCATAACCTGTACACGGTCCCTTTTTAGCTTTACAGTCTGGAAAACCATTAAGATGGCTTTTTTGAAGGTTTTTATGGTGTTTTAGGGCTATGTCTGGGGATAAAGATAAAACGAAGCCCGGTGATTAACCGGGTGCGGGATCGTGGTCTAGCTTGGTCTAAGATACGCGGCTTGGGCCCGCGTGGTCCCCGGTTCAAATCCGGGCGGTCCCACCACATTCATCTACCTTGAGCTTTTGAAGATTCGAACCCCTTTTATACCGTCAAGCGGTGAGCGGATCGAGACCAATGGCGAAAACTATGATGAGTACGTGTGGGTTAGACTGTGGCTCCTGCGAATGGCACACAGGCTCGAGGCAGCCAAGCTGCGCCGGATGCACCGAGATAAAGGGGAAGCCCTTCTGGGGGACCTGCCCAACCTACTCCTGCGCCCATGATCGCAATGCTAAGCACTGCGGCGCCTGCAGCGACTTCCCATGCGACAAGTTCGTTGAGATGTTCGACCCGAATGACCCGGAGGGGAGAAGGGGTGCCGTCTACAGAGCAGGAATCGAGGCTTATCGCGCCCGGCATGGAGACGAGAAGGCGGTGGAGCTTATCCGGAAGACGACTAAAGCTCACTGATGTCGCAACTGAAAAGTTATATCCATCTCTCCCACCTTTTTCACTGCGCGCCGGGTTGGCTGAGCGGTTTAGGCGGCTGCCTGCAGAGCAGCTCTACGGGGGTTCGAATCCCTCGCCCGGCTCCACATCAAACCTTGATTTGTCATCGCGATATTTAATTGTGAAATAAGAGTAGCCCGATCAACTTATTGATGAGATACAATACGGATCCTCGTTTCGTTGGTTATGAGGTTATAAAGAGTAGTCAGAGAGAACAGCTAGATTCCTTTGAAGTATGGGCATTCAATGACAAGTGGAGCAGCTTCCACGTTAATCACTACGACTGGTGGATGTTTCCCATCGACGAGCCAAGCAGATTCAGCTACGCCTGGACTGTATATGAGGGCGACGTAGCTGAGCTCGTGAAGGATGAAGTCTACATCCGAAACTATCTGCGTGGAGCCGAATTGCTTTCTCTTTCATGGGGGTGGGACCTGTATAGGGGGAGTTACATTGGTGGTCCACATAGGGATCAGGGCTGGCAGGGTTGGTCGATTAGACTGTACAAGGCATCAAAGTCGCTGAAGCTTTTTGGTTTCAGCCACCTCTTTGAGTCATTGAGAGCCTATGCGAACGACCTGATGGATAATGGTGAAAGAATGGAGTATAACGTAAGGGACCTCGGCCTCCTATTCCGATGAGACGCGTCGCGAACGAGAAGGTCAATGAGTGGCTGGTCAAAAAAAGGCACATATACCCCGGCAATCGTCCGGTAACCAAGTGAGCCTCCTTTATGAAGAAGATCAACATCGGTATCGTGGGTTCAAAATTCAGTGCCAGCCTCCACATGCTCTCCTACCAGAAGCTAAACCAATCCAAGTTCCAGATCCTCGGCGTGGCCTCCGGAAAAGCGGAGAACGCGAGAGCGTTTGCGGAAAAACATGGACTACAAAAAGCGTACAAAAGTTACGAGGAGATGGTGAAAGACCCCAATATCGATGCCGTGGACCTGTGCACTCCCAACTACCTGCACTGCGAAATGATCACAGCGGCAGCCGAAGCCGGCAAGCACATCATATGTGAAAAGCCGCTCACCGGCGCCTTCGGCAGCGGATTAAAGACCGATAACGTCGGGCTCATACCCAAAAGAAAACTCCTGAAAGAAGCCATGAAAAACAATGAAAAATGCGTTGAGGCTATTCGAAAAGCCGGTGTCATTTTCGGTTACGCTGAAAACTATGTATATGCCCCGCCGCTCGTCAAGATGAAACGGCTACTTTTAAAAAGCGGAGGCACCATTTTCGACATCCGCGCAGACGAAAGCCACAGCGGCTCGCACGCGGAATACGCAAAGATCTGGAAACAGGCTGGCGGCGGGTCCCTGATCCGGCTGGGTGCACACCCCATCGGCGCCGCGCTCCATATCAAGCAATGGGAAGGCCTGACAAAATATGGAAAGGCCATCCGCCCTAAAACCGTGATCGCGGAGGTGGGAAACAACACCAAGATGGATAGTCTCGTTCGGGAAAAGGAGAAGTTCATCAAGCACGGGTGGGTGGATGTTGAAGATTGGTCCTGCGCCATCATCACTTTCGATGACAGCAGCAAGGCCACGGTCTTCTCCTCGGACTGCACGCTCGGTGGTGTACGCAACAAACTCGAAGTCTACAGCTCCAACGCGGTCATTCACGTGAACATCAACCCAAATAACACACTGGAGATCTACGCGCCAAAGGAAGGCATCTTCAAGGACGAGTACATCCAGGAAAAACTGGAGACCAACGCCGGATGGAACTTTCCCTCACCTGACGAGGAATGGATCCGGGGCTACGACGGCGAGCTCACGGACTTCATTGACTGCTTCCGTGAGAATAAGGAACCAGTGAGTGGCCTCATGTTGGCCGAGGACACCATACGCGTCATCTACTCTGCTTATGTCAGCG
>MEZF01000069.1:5380-5584 GCA_001774245.1 Candidatus Bathyarchaeota archaeon RBG_13_52_12 | reverse complement strand
GCGAAGAGTCACGGTATAGGTATTGCAGGCATACATCGCGTGCGCGGGCGATTCCAAATAAGTAAGAGCATATATATGCAATGTGCAATCCTTTTCACGCCCCACCCTTTATCTGGGTGGAGGAGACTTGCGTACAGCCATTGTCCTCGCCGGCGGCAGGTCAAGCCGCATTGGTGTAGACAAGGGACTAGTCATACTGAACGA
>MEZF01000069.1:5006-5270 GCA_001774245.1 Candidatus Bathyarchaeota archaeon RBG_13_52_12 | reverse complement strand
GGGTCGTCAGAGACAAGATCCAGGGTGGCACCCCTTTAGTTGGAGCCTACACTGGGTTTATAGAAGCATCTGGGGGGTACGCCTTCCTCACAGCTGTAGACCAGCCTCTCCTCGACCCCCGGATAGTCGAGCTACTATTCAAAGAGGCCAAAGGACACGACGCCGCTACTCCGACATGGGCCAACGGCTGGGTCGAGCCCCTACACGCCGTCTACAAAACTAAGCCTTCCGCTGCAGCTGCTAAACGCCTAATCGAGGCTGGAG
>MEZF01000069.1:4056-4978 GCA_001774245.1 Candidatus Bathyarchaeota archaeon RBG_13_52_12 | reverse complement strand
CCTCCGTGATGTAGTTCACCTCCCGATTGACGAGGTCAAGGCACTCGACCCTGAACTCCGTACCTTTATGGACATCGACACTCCAGAGGACTTGGAGAAAATCCGTTGTTTGCTCGATTAGAATATGTAGCTAGGGTCTCCAATTATTCTCCTAATATTCCCCCTTCGTTAAAGGCCCACCAGAAACATTGGTTTCGCCAATAATTATTCAAACAGAGGTAGTATCCCCCGTTAATTTACCTGCTTTACCTTGACCCGTATCGAGTTGTATCTGGGCCCCCCGCCGAGGACCTGTGGATCCCCCGATGTGAGTGCGTTCTGAGGCCTCTGAAGCCGGTCTATGAGGGGCCTCGGCGACCAGAGGACACCACGTCCCACCCTGTTTCCAACCAAAGCTTTGACCTCAATCCCACCGCCCGCGTTACTCAGCGTGACGGTATCTCCGTCGGCGATGCCGAGTACCTCGGCGTCCACACTGTTAACCCATACGATGAGCGGTATAGCTCCGTAGACGTCCCTGAACTGGCTGTGGGTCCATTGCGGAAGTGAGCTGTTTAGTAGGGTGAAAAAGTCATCTCCGTCTACTGGAAGTTGACATGGCAAAGGAGTGACCGATTCAGTTACCGTTGTTGAATAAAACTCGATCCTCCTAGACGGGGTCTGGTACTCCTCGCGGTTTCCTTCCTTGAGCTCGAGATCTGCTCCAGCAAACAGATCCTCTGCTGTACCATTCTCGAATACGCCGCTCAGCGCCTTCGTGAGTGCTTCCCTCGGATCTTCGAATAGCCACTGCTCACTCCTCCCTAGCCTCACCGCCATTTCCCTCATCACCTCTACCTCAGTGCGGCTCTCCCCCAGCGGTTCGATGCAACGATTACTCAACCGCGTATAAGGATGGCAATCAGACAGCGAAACGTCCTCT
>MEZF01000069.1:0-3698 GCA_001774245.1 Candidatus Bathyarchaeota archaeon RBG_13_52_12 | reverse complement strand
AGCGTGATGGACCTCATATCTGGAAGCCTCTCCGGTGTGACGCCGTAGCTTAATCCATAGTGCAGCTTTAGCGCCTCGTGGCCTGAACGGCTGCAGATTGCGTGGTCGGTGTGAGTTGCGCCGATGGCTGCCCATAAACGCGTCGCAAACTGCGAGGCTACTAAGCCAGAGTTACCTGAGTAGTCGAGGAGCAGAACCCTCTCTGGGCCATACTTGTCAAGGGTTTCCATGAGCCTACCGCATAGATCGCCTAAGACCTCATCCCATGTTGCCCTTTTGAAGGTGCTGCCCGGCTTCAACCCAGTTCTCAGTCTAGGATATTTTACACGGCTTTCGCTGTAGACCCTTTTCATGTCTCCTACCCCACGTGGGCAGAGGAAGCCATTCGTCACCGGGTTCTCCAGCCCGCCAGTGACCGAGATTATTCCACCATCGACGACCTTGACGTCCATGAAGCATGAGTCTGGGCAGTCTCTGGCGCACTGGGTCCTCACCCTCACCGTAGGCATCGAAGGAATGGGAGTCATGGTGTTTAAAAAACCGGAGCCCATTTCGTTAACAAGATCATGTCAAACTGCATCGGTATATGAAACCAAAAGTATATAAGATGAGTAAGTGAGTTGGCTCTTAAAATATAGGTGTTAGTGATGGGTTTCCGTGACAAATTCAAGGACGCGGAGAAAGCACTCACATTCAATGACGTGATTCTCCTCCCCGGCTGGACTACCCTTGAACCCAACGAGGCCACAGTTAAGATCCAGCTCACGAAGAGAATCACCTTAAACTCCCCGTTCCTCAGCAGTCCGATGGATACGGTCACCGAGTCGGATATGGCGATCGCTATGGCGCGCAACGGTGGACTAGGCGTTCTTCATAGGAACTGCTCGGTCGAGGAGGAGGTTGATATGGCACGTCGAGTTAAGCGCGCTGAGGCGGTAATAATCAGGGACGTGGTGACAGTCACACCCAGCACCACCGTAGGCGAGCTCCTCAAGCTCATGGAGGAGCACCATATCAAGGGCTTCCCAGTCGTAGGACGCGGCAGCAAGCTCGTCGGAATCGCTACTTGGCGAGACGTGCGCCTTGCCGAGCCAACTCTCAAAGTCCGCGACGTGATGACAAAGAAGGTCGTTACAGGTGATGAGGACATAACTCTTGAGGAGGCGAAGCAGGTTCTCCACAAGCACAAGATTGAGAAGCTCCCAATAATCGACAAAGACAAACACGTCAAAGGGCTGATCACAATGAAGGACATAACACTCAAAGGCGACTTCCCCGACGCGATACGCGATGAGGAGGGGCGCCTCATCTGCGCTGCCGCCGTCAGCCCATTCGACCTCGAACGCGCCAAGGCGCTCAACAAGTACGTCGACATAATTTTCACCGACGTCGCCCACTTCCATAACAAGAACTGCTTTGAAGCTACTAAGAAACTAATAAAAGAGGTCAACGCCGAGGTCATTGTCGGAAACATAGGCACCTACCAGGCCACAGAGGACTGCATAACGAAACTTGACGGTATCGCCGGCGTCAAGTGCGGCATCGGCTCAGGCTCCATCTGCTCAACAAGCGTCGTAACCCGAGCAGGTGCCCCAACACTCTTTGCCACCAGTAACGCGGCAGACGCCATTAGGGATCACAAGTCCAAGATAAGCGTCATATCGGACGGCGGAATCCGAAATCCTGGCGACATCGCTGTCGCCCTAAGTGTCGGCGCCAACGCCACTATGATGGGCAATGTCTTCGCAGGTTGCAGCGAGTCACCGGGTCGCCTCGTCGCTATGGAGGGACGCTATTACAAAGAATACTATGGCATGGGCAGCGCCCGCGCACGCAAGAAGCGTTTTGCTCTGGACCGCTACAGCCAGCCCAGCAAAGCGATAAATGAGGGCGTTGAGGGCTGGGTTCCGTACAGAGGACCAGTCGCGGACATAATTCACGAGTACGTTGATGGCCTCAAAGCGGCTATGGGCTATATTGGTGCCTCTGACATTCCACAGATGTGGGAGAAAGCCCGACTAGCGCTAGTCACAGAGCGGGGATACCAGGAGATAGCCCCCCACGACATTATGACACCCGGTCCTAACCGTCTCCTTTAACCCTCCATGCTTTCATCGAAGCTATCAACTTTACAAGCGTGAGGAAGGCAAGTTCTAATAGCCAGACATAGAGCCTTTCCCCAGCAAAGGAGTCGATAGGCATGATCAAGCGCGCCCTCATAAGCGTCTCCGACAAGTCAGGCCTCGAGGACTTAGTGAGGACCCTCGGCGGCTTCGGAGTAGATATCGTTAGCAGCGGAGGAACCGCTAAGAAGATCAAGGAGCTCGGACATGCGAAGTTGACGGAGGTCAGTGACTATACTGGCCATCCTGAGAGTCCCGGTGGTCTCCTCAAGACCCTTCACCCAAGAGTCCACGGTGGTCTACTCCTTAGCAGAGACCTTCCTGATCATAGGGCGTTCATGGATAAGCACGGCATCAAGCCCTTCGAATTGGTAATTGTTAACCTCTACCCTTTCGAGGTAACAGTCGCCAAAGGAGCGGAACTGCTTGAGGCAGCTGAGAATATTGACATCGGTGGACCTACAATGATCCGCAGTGCAGCCAAAGCGGCACTTCTATACGGTAAAGTCGCTGTGGTTACAGATCCCCAGCAGTACCCTATGATCATCAAAGCGCTTAAGGATAACAATGGCGAGGTCCCAAAGAAACTCGTCAGGGAACTAGCCGAGGCTGCGTTCCGCAGGACATCAGCTTACGACTCAGCCATCACGTCCTTCCTAGAGGAGGAGGCTAAGAAGAAATGAGCATCAAGAAGCTATACAGGACTAAGGTTGCGGAGAGCTTCCCTGAGAAGATCAAGATGGTCCTCGGGGACCAGGCGATTGAGTACCACAAGGCGCAGAGCCTAAGGTATGGCGAGAACCCTCATCAGCCTGCGGCGTATTACGCGCCGAACGAGGGGAAACTCACTGTTGGCGCTATGAAGATACTGAAGACAGGGAAGGGTGGCTTAAGCAGAACGAACATCGAGGACATGAATAATGCGATGAACATCGTCCGTTACTTCGACGAAGCAGCCTGCGCCATAATGAAGCATGTCAACCCCAGCGGCGTCGCCGCAGCGCGCAAGGGTGATAGTCTCAAGTCGGTATTCAAGAGGGCGTGGGAGAGCGATAATGTAGCAGCCTTTGGCTGCGTCACTGGCTTCAACAAGACCGTTGACAAAGAGACCGCTGAGGAGATAATGAACAACTACGTCGAAGCCGTTGTAGCCCCCAGCTACGAACCCGAGGCTCTCCCCGTCTTCGAACAGAAGAAGGACATACGCATAATCCAGATCGATAATATCTATTCCTCCAGCCGATTCGTGGGAGATGATCCATGGCCCCTCGTCATAAGCACCATGACGGACGGGAGCTTCGTACTCAGCACCCCTATGCTCACGAGGATCAAGGGCGTCAATGACCTCCGCTGGGTCACCGAGAGGAAGGGCACCGAGAAGGAGTCCCTGGACTTACTCTTCGCTTGGTATGTAAACCTTAACGTGAGGAGCAACGGCGTCGTCCTAGCGGACGACAGGCAGACTCTCGGCGTCGGCACGGGGCAACAGGACCGCGTCATCGCCGTCAAGCAAGCCCTGCAGAAGGCGGAGGAGCGCGGCCACAAAGACAGGCTTAAAGATGCGGTTCTAGCAAG
>MEZF01000068.1:5281-5506 GCA_001774245.1 Candidatus Bathyarchaeota archaeon RBG_13_52_12 | reverse complement strand
AGATTACTGTGAAGCCGCCAATTGACTGGCCATCGATTAGCCTTAGATCGACTTCGAGACCAGTCGCCTTCTCCATATCGTCCGCCTCCGCGTCGTGAACGGCGATGAGAAATGATCCGCTTAAAGCTTTGAGGGCTTTTAGGCCACCTATGTGGTCGCGGTGAGCGTGGGTTACGATACAGAGGTCAACATCGGAGAGCTTGTGGTTGAGAGATTCAAGAGTCT
>MEZF01000068.1:4563-5245 GCA_001774245.1 Candidatus Bathyarchaeota archaeon RBG_13_52_12 | reverse complement strand
TGTCTATGAGTACAAGGTCTTCTCCCTCGGCTACGAAGGAGTTGACGATAGGAAAGAGACCCGCCATGCGGTGCTCAACCACGCGGATGTTCTCAACAGTCACGATTGAAAGTTGATTTATGTATTTAAAAAATAGGCTATTCGTCCCTGACGATGAAGGCGAATCTGGGGTAATCATAGCGGCGGACCTTGATGCCATTGGCTACACCAGGCTTGTAGCTGCCAGCTTTCCCCGACTTGATAACCTCCATAGCGGTGAAGATGTCCTCGACAACCTTCTTCTCCACCATCGCCTCGTTGTGGGTAGGCATAGCCCAGTCGTAGTCGGCCTTCACAATTTTAAGGAAGCTGGAGATGAACTCGTCAATGTCTGAGTCCTGGAGTAAATTCGCGCGCGCCAGCTTGTTGCTAAATTCAGACAAAAATAGATTTTAAACGGCGTCAGCTTTTCCTCAGGCATGTATCTGGATGCTTTTAATCGAAGGATAATCGACGTTCTGAGCGGAGGCGGCGGACACATGACGCTTGCGGAGCTGGTTAAAGACTCAGGGTTCGCCCGTTCAACGGTGATCATCCATCTCGAGCGGCTTGGAACAGAGGGGCTCCTACTGAAGGAGAAAAAGCTAAGTAACGACCGTGGACGGCCCAGATTCCTGTATCGCCTTGCAGGCACTCACACACT
>MEZF01000068.1:2702-4518 GCA_001774245.1 Candidatus Bathyarchaeota archaeon RBG_13_52_12 | reverse complement strand
GCTTAAAAGGGCCTGAAGGTACGAGAAGGGTGGCTACTGCAAACTCGCAAGGAACGCTTGCGCAGTCCAGGGCTGCCGGCTGACCATGAAGCCTAAATAAATCTATTAAAGTCTGAATTAAGCAACGTCCTGGCGCGCACCGTTAAGAATCGATCTTGAATATGGTGATTCAGATATAATTCAAGTAGCATCCGACATTCTTGGTCTTACAAAGTTAAACTATAATGCGTGTAAATATGATGATTCAGATCCAGTAACAATAAAATTCTCGGATGCAGTAGGAGAAATATTAGTATCCAATCCTCTTGTAATTGAACCAAATCCAAAATTCAAATTTTATATTTAGTTTTTAAGCCCTTTTTCTATCTCTGACCAAAGGACAAAAATCCAACAAATAGGGTAATAATATGGCTCTATTTCAGATAGGAGATATTTTATACGCCTATCTACATTATTTAGACTTTGAAAGCGAAGGATATGGCAAACGAAACCGTAGAAAGGTCGGTAGTTCAAATCTACCCCCCTCTACCAACATACTATCCAACCTTAATCGCGCACGCTACTTTTATCTAAAATTAGATAATCTCACGCGCGTGATAGCGAGGCTACTTGATCGCTCTCCCTTTCTGCGAGTTAAGAGGAGCCGTTACCTAGCCGGAATGGATCTACATCTGAATTAACGTTGATCAAAATCACCTTATCACTCATCGGCTCAGTTTGAACCCCAAAATAGGCTTCCCCCTTGCCTGGGAAATACCATAAGCCGGATGGTGAGATTATTGACACAAGGTCCCCAGTGAGTTCAGTCGCCAGAGATGCATCCATCTTAAGAGCGGCATCCCTGCGCGTGGTATTAAATGACCACCCCCCCTCCTCGTATTGTTCCATCAGCTTCCGCTCCATGAACTGGATCAGGGGTTCGCCCCCGCCCTCAATCCTGTGTAGGCCCTTCGCGAACCAGGTCAGACCCATGCTGGCTAATACTTTACCTTGATTATCAGCGTCTTCACGAAGTGAGCTGGCAGCATCTTCAAGGAGCCTCAGCCTCTCCACGGCCTCGGTGAAAACCTCCGCAGGGGTGCCGTGGAAGTCAAGGTTGGCCCTAAATTTGTAAGCCATTATCTTAGGTAAATCTTTGTGTAGCATATCAACCGCGTCATCGAGCGTCGCGCAGTTCAGAAGGCCCTGAATGGCGTAGAGTTTGTCAATAGACTCCTTACTCATGGGGACGGCTAGAGGGGTAGGGACCGTGCCCTCAGCCTTCTTAACTTCGCTCTTACCCATCCTCCCCCGGATCCGGCTCACCGTCCCTGCACTGACACCAGCCTTTTTGGCGATCTCCCCATTGGTGTAACCCTCCTCTACGAGGGCAGCGATCTCATCCAGTTTCTCTTTTTTCATCTTCGGCATCGGAGATCAAAGATAGATTTCCCACGCCCCCTTTTATCGCTTAAGGTATAAGCACGCGTTGTAAAAAACAAAACATCTCTATTCATAAAACATACGCATACATCATAATCAATTCGTATCTGCACGCTGGTACATACCTGCGTGCTAGGCATACCTATGCTCAGCTGGAGCCTTCACCATGTGAAACACAGCGCTCGCCTATAGTGGGCACTTGTAGTTGCAGCAACCAGCTGACACACCTCGCAGAGCTCTCCGACCTCCGGGGGGAGGGTGTCGAATCATCGCGTGCGCGAGCATGAATAAAAAAGATATCAAACAAGCATTAAAACGGAATATAAAATAATTAATTAGAGAGGTTTCCAGCAGATGCAACGGAAATATGAGGCTCAATGAGCATAATAAACGC
>MEZF01000068.1:2489-2608 GCA_001774245.1 Candidatus Bathyarchaeota archaeon RBG_13_52_12 | reverse complement strand
ATGCTCTGGTGACCTGGAAAGCTTCTTGATCCTGATGCGCGCGGTCGAGTACACTAATTGAGCGAGGAGGAGGAGCCAGTGAAGTGGGGCATCATCCATGCCATCATGGAGATGGGCAT
>MEZF01000068.1:2277-2377 GCA_001774245.1 Candidatus Bathyarchaeota archaeon RBG_13_52_12 | reverse complement strand
TTGTCGAGGCTAGAATTTCTAAACAACCTAGCGCGCCCCCATATTCGTATTTCTCCTGGAAATCCTCGTAGTTCTTCCACTCCATGTCATAGCTGTAGCA
>MEZF01000068.1:2143-2260 GCA_001774245.1 Candidatus Bathyarchaeota archaeon RBG_13_52_12 | reverse complement strand
AGGTTAGTTCTGAGACGAACAATCGGCAGACGTCAACATCCCTCGTCTTCAGGGTGTATCTCATGTCGTTGATGTAGTAGATCGATGCTACCAGGACTCCGGTTGTTGCCACTATGT
>MEZF01000068.1:1911-2027 GCA_001774245.1 Candidatus Bathyarchaeota archaeon RBG_13_52_12 | reverse complement strand
TGAATATCAAAGTTACATGTGTCCGTCATCTTAGCTGCTAAGTATCTCCATAGCAATATCAACAAATCTTTAATTCCCTATACCTACACTTAGCTCTGTCACAAAATGGGCGTTCA
>MEZF01000068.1:320-1667 GCA_001774245.1 Candidatus Bathyarchaeota archaeon RBG_13_52_12 | reverse complement strand
TAGGTTCAGGACTAAGCTCTGCATGGATCTCGGGGTCAAGGTCTCAGAGGTTGAAGGCTTCGTAGGCGGTGAACATGGATCAGCCGCATACCCTCTTTGGTCCACAACAAGGATCAGAGGCAAAACTGTCGACGACTACCTCGCAGATTCCCATAAGACACTCGACAGGGCTGATGTGGTCAAGTATGTTCGAGGCATATCTAAACAGATAGTAGACGTCGTCGGCGCAACCGAGTTCGGCCCCGCAGCCGGCTTCAGGGACGTGGTCAGGGCAATCCTTAAGGACCGAAGAGAATTGATGAGTGTCTCCAACTCGATGAAGTTCCCAGAACTCCCCGAGGCAGTCCACGTCAGTGTACCAACCGTCGTGGGATCCAAGATCGGCCCGAACATATGGGATAAACTGACACCAAGTGAGCAGGCCGACATCAAAACCGCCGCGAAAGCAATCTATGGCAACTACAAACTTGCTCTGGAAAGTCTCGGCCTTACTTAATGGTTTACATCACTCGATTCGCGCGTGAGACAAACAAGTTTATCTCCTTTTATCTCAACTACTCTCCGGCGTTTCCACAATGGATTTCATGGAACTCGTGAAGAAGAGACGGAGCATAAGGAAGTACAAACCTGACCCGGTCCCAAAAAAGGATATTGAATACATCCTCGAAGCCGCCAGGCAAGCACCATCCTGGACCAACAGACAGTGCTGGAGATACATAATCGTCTCCGATGAAGCCACCCGCAAGAAGATCACAACGAGGGAATGGACCGCAGAAGCACCGATCATAATAGTCGGGTGCGGTGACCCAACTAAAGCGGGTAACAAGGACGAGAAGCCATACTATATGCTTGATATGGGCATCAGCATGGAGCACCTCATCCTCGCAGCAGCTGAGAAGGGCCTTGGGACATGCTGGATTGGGGGGCAGTTCGACGAGAAGGTCGTGCGAGAGGCATTAGGCGTTCCTGAGAGTCACCGGGTCGTAGCGTTGACTCCACTCGGATACCCTGACGAATCGCCCGCAGCAAAGGATAGGAAGTCTATGGCTGAGATGGTGACCTGGGAGAAGTGGTAAACCACCCCTCTGCAACTCGCAAGGGGATGATTCTATTTCAGTGTTTTCTGCAGAGCCCTCTCTATTCTATCAAGCGCCTCGTTAAGAATTACCTCGCTGGTTGCTACCGTCATCCGTAGGTGCATCGTCCCGTTTGAGCCAAAGTCCGTCCCCGATTGTAGACCGACCTTCGCCTTCTCAAGAACGAATTTGAAGAGTTCATCGTGGCTCATCTTGACGTTGAACCTAGGGAACATGAGGTAGGTCCCCTGTAACTCAGGTACCTTACAGC
>MEZF01000068.1:0-191 GCA_001774245.1 Candidatus Bathyarchaeota archaeon RBG_13_52_12 | reverse complement strand
CAGAGTAGATCTCAGCAGAGCATTTCCTGATGTCGTCCATGATCTTCTTGTTTGTGGCAACAGTGTAGCCACACTGCAGCCCGGGTATGCCCCAAGTCTTGCTTATACCCCATGTTGTGATCGTCAAGTCCGCGATCTCTGGGCTGAGAGAAGCCAGTGTTATGTGCTTTCTCCCATCGAATACGATGTCT
>MEZF01000067.1:12185-12280 GCA_001774245.1 Candidatus Bathyarchaeota archaeon RBG_13_52_12 | reverse complement strand
AGGCGGGAAATGGTTACTCGGGCCATCACCCGGATTGCAGACGTTTTTTAACACACACGCTTACGATTAGGTCACATCGGCTCTGTGCGGGTTGC
>MEZF01000067.1:10326-12105 GCA_001774245.1 Candidatus Bathyarchaeota archaeon RBG_13_52_12 | reverse complement strand
GGTCATATTTTGGATCGGAGTTTCACTTATGATAGTAGGGATACTACAGAACATTCTCGATCTCGGTAATCCTATAATTCACACAGGTCTGAACGCTGTGCTCGTCCTGGGAGTCTCAATGGCTAGGTTCGCAGCAGAGAGTCTAAACGGCGGAGCCATAGTTGCGGTCTACTCAATCGCCTTAACGCTGTACTTCATAATCGCTAGAATAGAACTATCCCAAAATGAGCACCGATTAATCTGCGGGGGCTGCATGGAGAGCTGCGAGCGCTCCTATGCATCGTAATCTTTCTATAAGGGTCCCTTCAACTCTCATTCGGTGGAGAAAGCATGGTCTATTGCACGAAGTGTGGTACTCAGAATCCCGACGATGCGGTGAACTGCTCAAATTGTGGTGCTTCCCTCAAACCCGCTCCCTATAAGGAGTATAGGAGGCACAGGTATGAGGATGACATGTGCTTCGGAGGCCGTAGCTACATCTGGGGGATAGTGATAGGCCTCTTCATAATAACGATTGGAGCATCAAGCCTTCTGGGCGGAAACATCTGGGACAAGGTATGGCCCGCCTTCATCATTCTAGTAGGGCTCATCATTGTCGCGAACGCCTTTATGAGGCGAAGCTAGCGATTCGCCCTTGATGCTATACTTCTCATCGATCAGAGGTTGAGCTTCAGAATCTCACGAATCTTCTCCAAGTTATCGGCGAGCTGCGGGACGAAGTTCCGGTAGCCAGCTATCTGTTCACACATGGAGCAGCTTAGCTTGTACGCCTCCTCGTTTGCCTTATCCAGAATGAGCTTGTCCAGCTTTTCGAGTTGGGCGATGCCCTCTGTGATCATTTGTCCGTAAATCTTGTAAGGCTCAAGGAACTTCTTCGAATCGTCGACCAACTTTAACGCGTCCTCGATGCTCATGGTGACCTGAATCCTTTAGAAGGGTTATGTTTAAGGACCTTTCCACCAATTTGAAACGGCTCGCGTGACTAAGAAAAGATAAGTGAAGATAGTCTATTCCTTGAGTTCAACGACCATCCAGGCTTCTACGGCTATCCAGCCAGGGTGGTGGATTGGAAGGGCAGCTCTTGCAGGTTTCCCCTCAGGGTCGCCGTATAGATTCACAAGCAGATCAGTGAAACCGTTCAGCACCTTAGGCTGGTCCATGAATCCTACTTCACTGTTTACGAACCCGATCACCTGGAGCACCTGCTTTATCCTGTCGAGGCTGCCCAGCTGCCTCTTGAGTTGGGCGAGGCAGTTGAGGCCGACCTCCTGCGCTGCTTTGTACCCTTCCTCGATTGTTAGCTCCTTCCCGACCATTCCCCTCTTAGTTGTTGCGAATGGACCCTGGCCGCAGCTAAAGGCTATGTTCCCAGCCCATTTGGCGCCTACGTAGTTGCCCTTGTAGTTGGGAGGGGATGGCAGTTCGAGTCCGAGTGCCTTGAGTCTCTCTTCTATGGACATGGCACTACAGTGTTGGGTTGGGCTTTAACAATTGCTAGGGATATAATACAGTGTCTCGCGCGTTCTCTACTTCCTAGCCGCGACCGAGCTGAAGCTCGTCATTCCATTGACGATGCCGAAGCCCATGAAGTACAGTTAAGTGCCTTGATCAAAGTTTTCAGTAAAATGGAGGTGCCCAAGCATTTTTCCTCCTCCCGGTGAGGTCTCTCGGAGCCTAAGCCCCATGAGCCTTTAGGCCCACCGTTCCGAGTCAGCGTCGGGGTTCTTCATGCCTTTTCGATCCCCGGTAGCTGTTGCTTGGGCAGACTTTACACCTATT
>MEZF01000067.1:10038-10317 GCA_001774245.1 Candidatus Bathyarchaeota archaeon RBG_13_52_12 | reverse complement strand
TTTACAGTTTCTATACGTGTGAGAGGCAAGATAGGGACCCTGCCTGGTTGTTAAGGACCGATTTTTGCCTCATAATTGTTAAGAACGTCTCAGCAGAGTTAGACAATAAACGGATTACATTCTCCAATTAAACAATCTAAGTATAAGAGTGATTCAATTTCCATATCCATTATGTTATTGAGCAACGTTAAACTTGGTAAGTGTTATCTCCTGAGGTTCCTCGATATACTCGGCGGGAGGATAATCCACTCTGGAGCGGAGCGAGATCCCCCAAAGTCT
>MEZF01000067.1:0-9985 GCA_001774245.1 Candidatus Bathyarchaeota archaeon RBG_13_52_12 | reverse complement strand
TGGTTGTTTGAAAATACTCAGAGACGACTCTGGATTTGTTATCCGCGGTGAGAGGTTCGTCAGTTATCAAGAGGTCCAATGCTTTAGGTATCTGCAGTGGCTCGGATTGGCGCACGAGGAGATGAACCACGAGTATCAGGTAGGCAGATGTAGTTTCGACTTTTTCCCCCTAGGTAAGGTGTTCTGGGAGCACCACCCCATCTGTACTAGGATCGACGAGGATCTTTTCCAGTACGGTAAGAGGAGGAGACTAACGCTGAACGTCTTTGGCTACTCCGGCATACCGCTGGTGGTTTCGGATGCGATGTTCAAGGATCAGTGGGAGGTCTGTGACCTGATGAACGACTATGACGTGGACTTCAAGCGGGGGAAGGTGAAAGGTGACCCCACAATCTGTTTCGTGCGCAATTATGGTGAGGAATACGATACGTCGTTTTATAATGAGTCGTATAAGGAAGCGGCTAATCTTGATTTTCCCATTGCGACTCCTCTGGTTGGTGACGACTGATCGCACGCGTGGAGTCTATACTTTTTTAAGCCATGCAGTGTCGTTTATTTGATCCAACATGACGGAGGACAGCATCATCTACATCGGCAGCAAGCCAGTTATGACGTATGTAATGGCGGTTCTGACGGCCTTCAACCAGAAGGGTGCGGACGGCGTAGTTCTTAAGGCGAGGGGCCAAGCGATCAGTACTGCGGTCGACGTGGCAGAGGTCTGCAGGAACCGGTTCATCTCGGGGCTCTCTAAGCCTGAAATTGAGATCGGTACAGAGGAGCTCGAGGGACAGGACGGTGGCAAGAGGAACGTCTCTACAATCGCCATAAGCATGAGAAAGGAAGAGGGTGAGGCGAAAAAGCCCGCCAAGAAGAAGAAGGACGAAGAGTAATCTCTCTATCCTCTCGACCAATCTGAGTTTCTATTTCATTCACTGTGTCAGGTAGGCGTTATATGGTGTGCTAGCCATCTACTCGTTTTGACAGTTGTAAAGAAAGTTCGCGCGCGCTGTACCCAAAGGGTGTCAAAGCAATGGAGAAGGTGCCTGACACATGCCGGGCCTCGAATGTGGCGGTGGGCATAGCCTTTGGGAAGAACATTGAGCATAGTCGTGAACTGATCCAACGGGATTGGAGGTTCATTGGGGTGTGCAGTGACTCAGGTTTCCCAATAATGGGCTTAAGTGGAGCCTTGAGAAGCTTGGGTGTTAGCCCCGAACTTCCTCCCCAAGCTGAGGATCTTGTCTACGACCCCGAGCAGAGTATCCGCAAGTTCGGGTGTCGCCCATCTGCTCACGGCTAAGACAGTGATCGCTACGCCGACGACGCCGAAGGCGAAGCTGATGGGATAATGGTAGGTCTCGAGGCTGCGGTTGGCGATTAGTGTGAAAGGCCATGTATCGTAGGCGGTTAGGTAGACAGTTAGTGCGATGCGCGGGATGTTGAGAATGAATAATAGAAGACTCGATATAGCGATTCCGAATGCTCGTTTCAATGGGCTAGCTTTGAGGGGCAATATCAGCCCAGTCATGACTCCTAAGACGTTGAGAGCGGTGCACTCGCGTATGATTGATACAGTGACGAAGTGCTGCCCCATGAGGGTGAGGGTCGTGTATCCGTCTGCTTGTTGCCAGCTGGCGGCGTAGCCGGTGAGGTTGAGTGCCCACGTCGCGGTCTGGGCTGTGAGGGCCTCGATCCAACCGGAAGGGACATAGTAAAAAAACCAGAGCGTAGCGACGAAGACTGCGACGTAATATACTAGGTAGCGGGTGGTAGGCGTCGTTATAGCCATGATATTCTAAAGCGCTGAACGAGTAAAAAGCGTGAGCCTTAGCGCTTCCGGTAAAGGATCGTCGCCGCTGCCAGGGCGGTCACGATGCCAGCTACGATAGCTTCGGTCGGGTATGACGGGATACCACCACCCTGTGCTGATCCTCCGATGTTACCGGTTCCCCCCTCTGTGAACCACGAACTGGGACCGTGGATGATGCAGACTGCCTGGGCTTTTATTGTCTTTGGGCTGGTTGTGCCCAAGTTGAGTGTGTATGTCGCCTCTACTGTCGTGGCCTTGGGGAGGTCGGTGAAAGATCTTATGGCACCGTCTAGGTCGAGGCTAATCTGGCTGATGTAGTGGCTTGTGGTAGGGTCAGCGTGGCTGACCTTGACATCGACGAGCGTGTTGCTGCCTTCTGTGCGGCGCGTAATTGTTAGGACGGTTGGAACGTTACCGTATACGATGGCTGAGGGGATGATGAGTGTAACAAGTAAGAAAAAGGGTAGTATGAGTTTTATACGATTCATGCATTGTCTTGCGGAACCGCATTATTTTAACCTGAAGCGCTGGCCGCAATATTCCTGACCGCGATAGCATCACAAATGATAAGGGGTTTTTAAACTTCGAAGAGTTTCGGGTGGCGTGTGTGCCAGTCGGTCACTCCCTGGTAGGCGCGGGCTATTGCGAGTATCGTGTTCTCCTGGTAGGGTTTGCCCATGAACTGGATGCCTGTGGGAAGGCCGGTACCCGTGAAGCCGTCGGGAACGCTGATGGCGGGGAGGCCGCATCCGTTACCGACGGCTCCAATGACGTCTCTCGTTGCACCGGGGGCGATTTTACGGAACTCTTCGTCGATTGGGGTGGCGGGTTTCTTGCTGCTTGGGGCAGCGATGGCGTCGTATTGCTCCATGGCTTCGGTGACGGCTCTAATCATTTTGCCTCTTAGTCGCATAGCTCTTAGGTAGTCGGTGGCGAGGAGGGCGGTCCTCGCGTAAGGTCCCCAGTGGTCTTCAGGCGCTGTGAGCCGCTGTGTGATACCGGAGTCGACGATGTCCTCGAAGGCACTAGCCGCTTCAGCGTTAAGGATGGTGCGCGTGATGGCCTCGTAGGGTAGGTCAGGGAGGTCGATCTCTTCGACGGAGGCAAATCCTTTCAGGGTTTTTATGGCCTTCTCGAAGTTGTCCTTGACCTCGGGGTTGGCGTCGTCGGCGACTCCATGGAGTACTGCGACGCGGTGTCTGCGCTTAGGGGGTCGGGGGTTGTATTTCCATGTCTTTTGTATGGTTGTGGGGTCTAGGGGGTCGGGTCCGGCTATGGCTTGTAGGATAATACCGCAGTCGTCTGCGGTCTGGGCTAGGGGGCCAAGTTTGTCGAGGGTCCAGCATAGGGCCATTGCGCCATGTCGGCTGACTCGTCCGTAGGTCGGTCGGAGGCCGGCAACACCGCAATTGTTGGCGGGGCTGAGGATGCTGCCCCAAGTTTCGGAGCCTATGGCGAAGGGGACTAGGCCGGCTGCGACTGCGGCGCCTGAGCCGCTTGATGATCCACCGGTCCAGGTGTCCGGGTTCCATGGGTTTCGGGGTGGACCGGTGAGGCTTGCATTGGGTTGTCTGTAGCCCATGCCTCCTGCGAATTCTATCATACTGAGCTTGGCGCAGAGGATTGCGCCGGCTTCTCCGAGTTTTTTCACGGCTGTGGCGTCCATGTCAATGACGCGATCTCGGAATGGCTCAGCACCCCATGTGGTCGCTATGCCCCTGGTGGAGAGGAGGTCCTTGGCGCCCCATGGGACGCCATGTAGGGGACCCCGGTAGTTGCCCTCTTCAATCTCCTTCTCTGCCGCCCTAGCTTGCTTTAGGGCCTGGTGGCGAGTTACTGTAACGACTGCGTTTAGGCGTGGACCGATGTTCTCGAGGCGATTCAAGGAGGCCTCGGTTAGCTCCACCGGGGAAACCTTGCCCATCCTAATCTGTTTGGAGAGCTTGGATATGGTGACGTGTATCGACGGTCTCATGGAGCGCAGTCTCCGTGGGGTTTGAAGAATTGGTGGGGTTCATCCCCGTTTTCGAGCTTAACGGAGCGCAACGCTGTGACCGCATCTAGGATTGCGGTGAGTCCTTTCCTCATCTCCTCGAGTTCCTCGGGGGTGACTCGGTCCCCGAATCGTGTTTTTATCAGATTGAAAAGAATCTCGGTCTCGCTGATGCTTTGCATGATTATAATTGGGGATGGTTGTTTATTTTAGGTTGAGGGGTTCAGCGCTTACTATAATGCTCTCTTTTTTCTTTCCTCACGCGCGAATTTTGGATCATTTGTTAAAAATTAAATGGTGACACGGTAACGGTCCATGAGCTCCTGACGCTTTCCCTCGTTCCAACCTGTTACATCCGTGTAGTACCCCGTGATCCTGCTCCACCAACGCACGCTCTCGGAGCCACATGACGGGCATGTCTTCAACATCCCTGCCGAAGTGCTTGCGCACTTACTGCATACAGTTAGATCCTTAGTGTAGCTGAAATAGCCGATCTGGCTGTTTCTGCAGATGCGCTGCGTCAGTTTGTAGAGCGCCTCCGGGTCCGAGCAGGCTTCTCCTAGCCAGGCGTGGAAGATGTTGCCACCGCTCAGAATGGGGAAGAACTTGTGCTCGATGTCTATCTTCTTACCCAGCGGAATCTTCGCACCCACATAGGTGTGGGTCCCGTTGCTGTAGTACACCGGCAGGTCTCTTTTTCCCTTCGCTAACGCTGCAGCCTGCTCTAAGTCACCCTTTACTATCTGGTTAGCATACTTCTTGTAAGCTGGACTCACCAAGTCACTGATGGCGAAAGTTTGTGCTGTTGACTCTGCAGGGGTGCGAGCCAGCATCAACTTGAACCCATTCCGCATCTCAAGCCCCTTCCTGTACTTCTCCATGTCCAGAAGAAGCCTGATGGCTACACGGACCGCGTCGTCACTCTCGTGGAGCTGCTTCCCAGTGAAGTGCTGGACCATCTCGTTGACGCCAACGACTCCGATGACGTTCACCAGCTCGCTGAAGTCGACCGCGGGTGGCCCCCTCTCGCCCGTGTGTGGGTCGCGAGGCTCTTGCGTTGCGAAAGGCACCATCTTGTTTGCTAGCGCCTTCTTCATCCAGTGCTGCTTCGTCTTGAAGACATCCACTGCTAAACGCATGTTCTCCTGCGCTGCCTCCAGCAGCTTGTCATAGTCACCATTCGCCCTGTACGCAATCCTGGGCATATTGAGGCTGACTACCTGCCATCCACCCATGCTGAAGTGCTGACCACCCTCAAAGTACAGCTTCTCATTGAACTTGGGGTCAGTCTCAGGCGTGTTCGCGAACTGGTAAGCGCAGCACTGATAGCAGCTGATGCCGTTGCCATAGCCGCGGTAGGTGGGGAGCATATTGTCGAAGTATGGCGCCCCGAACTTACCCACAGACTCGTGGACAAGCATCCATAGGTCATCATACTCGGGCTTGAAGAACTCCGGTGAGACATAGTTCTCATTCTTCGGGAAATTGAAGGGCTTTCCCCAGAAGTCACCCTCAAGCGCTACCTCGGTGATGGCGCGGAAGAACATCTGGACCTCGTCCTCGTAGCTACCATATGTGTCAGGGCCGACACGCCCCTTCATCACGACGGGGACGTTCCGCCAAATCTTTGGCACACCCATCGGCAATTGGATGTTGCTGAATACCAGTTGCCCGCCACGCGTCACGTATGTCTGCGTCAACTCGTAGAACATCATCTGGGCTAGCTGCTTCACCTTCTCGTATGGTAGCCCCCTGAGGAAGGGAGCGAGGAACATCGTATAGTACATGAAGCCCTGCCCACCGCTGAAGTTAGTCTGCCCAGCGGCTAGCACCTTAACGCTATGTAGGATCGCCACCTCAGGCTGCTTCGCTGGGCCAGCGACGCTGCTGCGGAAGCCCGAGCCGTCGGGGATGAGACCATAGTAGAGGAAGTACCTAAGGTCCCAGTCCTGACAGAAAGGACGAGAGCCAAAATATTCCAGAGTGTGAATGTGAATGTCACCCTGGTGGTGTGCCGTCGCCAGCGTCGGATCCATCAACAGCAGGTACTGCTCCTTACTGAGCCTATCCGCCTTCTTCTTATGCACAGTCTCAGGGTTAGGCTGAAGGTTCGCGTTCTCTTTCGCCTCGAAGCCTGAGCCCGTGTCGATCTCGTAAGCATCAAACACGGGGACACCGACACGAGTCAATATATTCCTGTAGATCTGGAGCTCCGGCATATTCTCCGACTCGCTCCACTCGAGGAGGATGTTGTTGGTTATCTCCCTTATCATAGAGCCCGAGACGAATTTGGGCTTGGTGAGCTTGATCCTCTTCTCAGTCTCCCTGGCGAGTTTCTCCGCCTTGAGCGGGCTAAGAGGTGACATCCCGAACATCTTCTCCGCGAGCTCAGTCTCCCTGACGAGTTGATCAATTATACGCGTCTTGTCCCACTCCACAAGGTAGCCATCGGTGGTGCGAACCATCGGCATCCCCTTGTAGAGTCGCTCAGCTTTGTAGAACTGGTCTATGAACGTCTGCCCAGCCGGTAGATCCTTACTTCTCTTTGTCATTCAGCAAATCCCTCACAACGTCCTCGCTCAGCATCCCGCCTGGGAACATCTCCTCAGCTGCCGCGCAATGGTCACCAACCTCGAGTATCGGTGGGTTCCCGAATATGTTCCTCATCACGAACTCCGTCTGCGCCTCCGAGTCAAACCACTTCGCTTCGAAGGGGATCGAGTTATCCTTAAGATAGACCTTCAATTCCTCACACTTGTGGCAGTCGGGGAGAGAGTAGATCTTCGCTACGGTTTTCGTGGTAATCATTCTGGACATCACCGATGGAGATCACTAAGTGAGATAGTAGAAGGGTCACTAAGTGGCGTATAAGAACGTAATCGTCTCATCCATAATACTCAGAATATTGAATTTTATGACAATCTACTTTTATCACTCAGCACATAGGATTGTCCTAAATAAATGTAATTATATTAATATAATTTCAAATATCTACAATAGTTTATATATTTAATAATACGCAGTTACAATCCGTTATAGAACGGAGAATGCCGGGTTATATATGACAATAATAGTCTGCCTCGTTGGCACGCACTTCCGACGCCCCTTCGACGGCATTCGTTACTGGAGCAAACACCACGGAATAACAAAGCTTTACTTGTTATACAGTAACGCAAAGGCAACTGACGAGACCGCAGTATTCAGCTACATGAGTCAAAAGAACGCGGAGGAGCTTCGTAATAAGCTAGAGATACTTGATCCCGAGCTAGTTGGATTCGACCCGATGGATCACCGTAGCGCGTTCAAGGCGATCTATGGTGTGGTAAGCAAGGCACGTGCCTCAGGGGAGGAGGTCCTCATCGACGTCACTAGCACCACTGACATCTCTCAAGGGGTCTCTCTAACAGTAGCCCTGATGTTTAGAAATGCCCGAGTTTATAGTGTACCACCCGAAAAATCTGCGTGGTACGTTACCGGAAAAGTCGGGGATCCCCAATTTGAAAAGTGGTTTGAAAACGCGCGAAACCAATCGAGCAAGGAGCCAAAAGAGATACAGCTCCCAGGGTATCGTCTCGAGCCCAACACCAAACACGAAGAGAAGGAATGGGATAGGGAGAAGAAGCTTCTAGTACTTCTCCGCGAGAACGGTGGTGAGGCTGACTCGATTAGTGACATTATTCGCTGGTTCGGTAATAAGGCAGCCAGTAGCACCCTACGGAACAAGTTTAGCCGTATAGTGACCAAGCTTGAGATGAAGGGACTCATCGATGCTGAGAAAGGAAGCAAGATGAAGGTCATCAGTCTAACAGAGTTCGGAGAGATCTTCGCTGAGGCCCTCGCGGAGCAGAATGCAGTATAACGCCAGACACCCTAACCCTGAAACAGTTTACAGAGTCGAGTGAATAAGAGCCTCAACAATACACCCGATTTTCCGTTTCCATAAACATATCTCTAATCCTGCACCAGCTCCCTCCGTAATATGTGATATTATTATTCGGATTACATATTAGGCGGCCTCTGTTTAGTAGAGATAGAATGTAATCTATGCCCCTCCGTACTTTTTAGCTAAGTTTTTATGCCGAATGATCCGAGCCTACCATAAGAATTGGAGGATACGAGTTGCTAGCAGAGGTTGTTCTCACCCCTTCTGAGGGGAAGAGGCTCATCGCCAAGGCAATAGCCCACATGGAGATAGTAAAGCTCGCTAAGGAGAATGGCACAATAATCATCGCCACCAGCACAACAAACGCCTATGTCCTCGAGGAAATCCTCGGCAAGGAGATTAAGGATAAGGGGATGTTCACAGCGGGGGTCGTAACGAAAGAGGGACTCCAGATCACGGAGGCAAAAGGCCGCTACGACCACCATTTAATTCAGAAGGGAAAGGTCAAGACGATCAAGGTTCCTGAGCTTGGAGACATTCTCAAGAATATGGGACCTGGTGACGTTTTCATCAAGGGCGCAAATGCAATTGATCCTTTTGGCCAAGCGGGCATCCTTCTTGGAGGCATTGGTGGCGGCACCATCGGTGCTTCTTGGGGTTACATCACGAGCAATGGTATAACCACTATTATAGCAGCAGGCCTTGAGAAGCTTGTCCCCATCAACCTCACCGACGCCGCCAACAGAATGGGCATCATGAAGGTCGACACTGCCCTAGACGTAAAATGTGGCATGATGGTGATTGGGGGCTATATAATAACCGAGATGGAGGCTTTCAAGGAGCTCTTCAGCGTCGACGTCGTGCCCATCGGGGGAGGCGGCATTGACGGCGCCGAGGGATCCAAGATATTCCTACTCGACGGCGAGGACGAGGCCGTGAAGGAGGCTGTCGAGATGGTTAAGGCCATTCGCGGCGAGCCCAAGCTCACCACCCGCACAATCAAGCAGAAATAGGCGACTTTTCCAATCGCCACTCTATCTTCTCAGCCCCGTTAAACCGGGAGAAGTCATCGAGTGTCTTCTGTAACTCGTCCTCAAACGCTTCATCATTCTTGAAGCTATCCTCGTACCATAGACCACGGATTATGAGTTTTTTCTCTTTCCTCTCCAACTTTGGATCTAGTCGCCCGACGAGTCTGTCCCCGTAGAGTATGGGCGTAGTGAAGTAGCCGTACTTCCGCTGGTGGGGCTTTAGATAGACCTCCAACGCCCGCTCGAAGCCGAATAGTGCCTCGAGTCGGTCTGCATTCCATAGTAGGCTGTCGAAGTAGTTGACGAGACGGACACCTCCATAGCCCCAGTCGCGCTCAAGCTCTCCGAGGCGAGGTGCGTCCTCCGCCATGCAGTAGTGGGGGGACCCAAGTCCCTCAACGCATAGTTTAACAGCTGTTCCCTCGACCACTAACCCTTCAAGAAGGCCTTGAATCTGCTTCGCTGTTAATCCGAGCTTGACGCACCACGAGTGGTAGTAAGACTTGATGTCTGCCGGCTTGGTTGCGCCAAGGTAGCCGAGGGTGCGTGTGGCGAAGAGCCTGTTCCTCTGCTCCTCGGTGGGTTCGGAGGTGTCCAACCAGCTGGGGAGCACTCTCTCCGTGAGGTCGTAAATCCGCTGAAAGCCGTCTCGACGCGCCACCATTAGATCACCGGAGCTGAAAAGTGCCTCGAGGGCACGCTTAGCGGGTTTCCACCCCCACCAGCCACCGCTCGGCTTCTTCCCCTCGAAGTCTGCGCTTCCAAGGGGGCCCTCCCTCCTAACCCTATCCGAGACGTAGTCGACGATTTCTGGCTCAACGCGACTGAACCAACCAGTGTGAATTATCCTGTTCTTGGCCCTCTCCCTATTGGCGGCTATGAGGTACCTCCAGTCCGTCATGGGCATGTAGCACATAGCGTGACCCCATCCCTCAAAGAGGCACCTGTCCTCGTAAGCGAGGGCGGGTAGATCCGCCTTCTTGTACTGGCCAAGACGTGTCCAGAGGGTGAAGTAGTGAGCGCGCTCCACGACGTTGATTGTATCGATCTGAACGCAGCCGAGGCGCCTAACGGTCTCCTCCACCTTCTTCTTTGTGGTCTTCTTCGGTGGTTCACCTATGCCCTGCTTCTCGAGCTGTAACCTGCGTACGGCGTCCACCGAAACCCTGAGAGCCGAGACCATTTATTCACCACTTAGCGGATGACCGCTTAAGTCTTCAATTTTTTACATAGACTTAAACCATTCCAAACGAAAGGAAACGTGGGTG
>MEZF01000066.1:7987-8210 GCA_001774245.1 Candidatus Bathyarchaeota archaeon RBG_13_52_12 | reverse complement strand
ACTCAGAACGCAATTTGAGGTAATAAAAAAGAGTTTAGATACCTTTTTCTAAAAGAATTCCTTGCCGTCCTTTGCGACGAGACGGGTCCAGTAGGCGGTTACGTCGTCTTGGATCTCCTTTACCTCGTCCTCCGTGATGTGGCGGAACCTGCCCTGCATCTTGAGGACATCCTTCACCGGCTTGAGCTCCTTCGGCTTGTAGGTGATACGGAAATTTTCACCG
>MEZF01000066.1:7140-7921 GCA_001774245.1 Candidatus Bathyarchaeota archaeon RBG_13_52_12 | reverse complement strand
TTCGCCGACCGGGGTCGTTGTCGTCTCCGCGTACTTCGTGGTAGCGCTGCTGCGCTGGCCGCCCGTATTCATGTAGGCTTCGTTGTCGTAGCAGACCCAGAGCACGTTCTCGTTGCGCTCGGCTGCGCCTGAAAGACCCTGGAATCCGATGTCCACCGTTCCTCCGTCGCCAACGATTGCGGTGACTACGGTGTCCTCGCGCCCCATCCTCTTAAAGGCGCGGCTGAGGCCTGTCGACATGGCGCCAGCGCCTTCGAAGACCTCTCCGTAGATGCTCGGCTGCTCGAGGTTACCGAAGGCGGGGCCACAGCAGGCGACTTCCTGGCGAACCATCTTGTCCTTCAGGACCTTACCGACTATCCTCGCAACTGAGGCGCCGGTGCAGCCCTGGCAGGATTGGTTCGCTGGCTGTATGTACTCTTTCTCGTCTAGCTTCACGAGTGGAACTGGTTTGCTCATTTCATTTTCCTCCTTATACCCACTCCACCAGTGGGGAGACCTTCGCTCCGCCCGCGGCCTTGAAGGTCTTCTCACCGATCTTGACTATGTCCTGAACGCGGACCTCTTTACCGTTTAGACCAGCGTGGAATTGAAGCGTTTGAGGCCTCTCCTCGACATCATACATGGCGTTCCTTATCTCTCCGAATGTCCAACCACCGGAGCCGATACTTATGTTGCGGTCGATTATTCCCATTACCTTGACTTTGGGGCCGATGCGCTGGAACTCCTCTGCCGGGAAGGGCTTGAAGGTCTTAAGCCTTACGAGGCCAACCTTCTTCCC
>MEZF01000066.1:6664-7003 GCA_001774245.1 Candidatus Bathyarchaeota archaeon RBG_13_52_12 | reverse complement strand
TGTCGATGGGTTCGTCGGTGTAGCTGAGTATGTAGCCGTCGCCTGCGAAGATGCAGGGGAGGCGGACGCGCTCGTCCTCGGCGATCTTGTAGGCCATCAAGCCGGTGTCGAGGACCTCCTGACCGCTTTCGCATTCCATCATCATCCAACCGGTCTCGCGTTGAGCAAGCATGTCACTCTGATCGGGGTCCATTCCCTTAATCCCTCTGTGCATTAGGGCCATGACGACGGGGACCCTGTTGTTCCTAGTGGCGATCATTGGGTGGTGCATGTAGAGGAGGCCTGGGCCGGCGGTTGCTGTGAAGGCGCGTACTCCCGCGGCTCCCGCGGTGAAAGCGG
>MEZF01000066.1:6221-6609 GCA_001774245.1 Candidatus Bathyarchaeota archaeon RBG_13_52_12 | reverse complement strand
GTTAGCAACCATGTCAGCTATGTACTGGACGATGGTGGTCTGAGGGGTGATGGGGAAGGCGGAGATGAACTTCGCCCTGGCGAGTCTGACCGCGTGGGCGACCGCCTTGTTACCAACCATAACCTCGAATTTCTGTGGCATAACTCATTCTACTCCTTAAATGGTCTCCTGGACCCAGTCGATTGCCTTGGTCGGGCACTCTTCGTGACAGATTCCGCAACCTTTGCAGTACTGGTAATTGACAACTGCTTTGTTGTTCTTCATGCCTATAGCGACCTCTGGGCATAGGATGAAGCAGCGACGGCAACCGACGCACTTGGCGTCGTTGAAGATGGGGCGATAGAGCCTCCAGCTGGAGACGTCACGGTCACCGGCTTTACGCGCACGG
>MEZF01000066.1:2379-6192 GCA_001774245.1 Candidatus Bathyarchaeota archaeon RBG_13_52_12 | reverse complement strand
CTCGGAGACGTCGACCGCTGGAACAGCCATCTCGTAGGCCTTCTGCATAGCCTTGATATTCATCTCGCCAATGCGCCCACTCCACTGGTGGTGGGCAGCCTCCTCGAGGCTACTGAGCTTTACCATGCCAGTGACCTTTGCGAATGCGCCGAGAATGGCGGTGTTGGTGATGGGCCTACCGATGGTCTCCATCGCGACCTTCGTCGCGTCAACCGTGGCAACCTTGAAGGGCCCTCCTATTCCCGTCTCGAGACCACCGTGGGGATGGTTGACGAGGACGAGGCCGCCCTTCTTTAGCCCCTGAGTTACAGGGACCGTCTTCGCGAGGAGTGGGTCAAGGACGACGACCATGTCCGGTTCATGGACGAGATCGCGTTCGTAGATCCTATCATCGCTGATCCTGAGGAATGATTGGACCGGGGCTCCGCGCCTCTCGGTGCCGTACATGGGGATGCCCATTGTGTACTTGCCCTCGTAGTACAGCGCAGTCGAGAGGAGCCTTACTCCGGTGACGGCGCCTTGGCCGCCCCTTCCGTGGAACCTGATCTCCATCAACGTGGTCTTCTCCCTTTGATGAATCCGTTAACCTCTCCTTCCGCAGGATATAACCGTTCTGTACACTCTAAATGATGTAAAAACGGGGATTATTGCATTAAATAGGGTAAAAAGGAGATACTGCGCGCGTGTGTCCCTCTACTCAGTCTTAAATCATAGGAGCCGCCGATTATTCAGCGACCCTTCATGAAACTCGTTGTTTACGGTCCAAACAAGAGACTCGGTTCTTGGCTCGAGGACGGCTCAATAATCGACCTCAACCACGCCTACGCGGCTCTTCTAGAGAGTAAAGGCGAGCCAAGGGCGTGCGCTAAGGCAGACGCGGAGGTCCCTTCGTGCCTACTCTCCTTCATAGAGGAGGGTGAAGCGGGGCTCAAGGCAGCCACGAAGGCTGTCAGTTACGCTAAGAAGACGAAGGTCGCGGCAAATGGGAATCGGCTTGTCTACGAGGATCGTGACGTCAAGATCCACGCTCCTCTGCCGAGTTCTGCGACGCGAATCGCCATGGCAGGAGCGAACTTTTACGACCATAGCGCAGACGTCAACAAGATGTTCGGGCGACCTTCCTCAATTGAAGAGATTAAGAAACAGGTCAAGGAGGGAACCTATAACGCTTGGGGCTTCTGGAAGCAGGCCCGCAACGTCGTTGACCCCGATGGATACACCCCATACCCCGCCAGGACGCAGCGCCTCGACTACGAAGTTGAGGTCGGCGCCATCATAGGAAAGAAGGGAAAGGACATCAAGGAGGAGGACGGCGAGGGCTACATCTATGGTTTCACAATCGTCAATGATCTGAGCATCCGAGACGGCGGTAGGACGGGTGGTCCCGACGGCTTCTTCTTCGCTAAGAACTTTGACTGCTGTGCCCCCATGGGTCCCTGCATAGTAACCAAAGATGAGATCGGTGACGTCTATAAGCTCAAGCTTAAGCAAACAATCAATGGTAAGGTAAGGCAAAACGGCTCCATGGAGAGCATGATCAGGAAGTACCCATGGTGGATCGCCTGGATCAGCAGGGACATGTACCTCTACCCCGGCGACATAGTCTGCGGTGGAACGTGCGCTGGAACCGCACTAGACACGAGCCCAGTGGTCGACGGGAAGACTAAGCCCGACAACTTCCTTAAGGCTGGGGACGTCTTAGAAGCCGAGGTCCCTGGTATCGGTAAGCTCCGCACAACCATTGTCGCGAAGTAACTCCTTTTTATCTCTTAGAAGACATTTTGCTTGTGTTGTCCTACGTAGCTGTGGACATAGGCGCCACCAACATCAGGGTAGCGATAGGTAACGAGAGGGGAATAAAAGTCAAGCGTTCTGAGGCAACAGACAGCTTGAGCGGTCCGGAGGGCGTACCGAGACAGATAGCCAAGATGATCAGGGGCTTCAACGTGGAGCCGGCTGCAATCGGCGTTGGTTCCATCGGTCCTCTTGATACACAAAAAGGGTCGATTGGTGAAACCCCCAACTTTGCCTTTAAACACATACCCATCGTCTCCCCCCTAGAGGGCGAGTTTGGCGTCCCTGTGCGGATCATGAACGACTGCAACGCAGCTGTGATCGGTGAGTACCTCTACGGAGCGGGGAGAGGAATAGACAACCTGTTCTACGTAACACTCAGCACGGGACTGGGCGGGGGAGCTATTGTGGATGGGAATCCACTCAACGGGAAGGATGGAAATGCCCCTGAAATCGGTCATCTTACTCTCGACCCCGACTCCGAGCTCGTATGCGGCTGTGGGTGCCGTGGCCACTGGGAGGCATACTGTAGCGGAGCGAACATTCCGAACTATGCGAGGATCCTTCTCAGGAACAGGGATCTTAATGAAGGACTCCTTTTGAAGAGGGTAGGGGGGGATATGGGGAAGCTGACTTCGGAGATGATCTTCGACGCTGCGAAGAAGAGAGACAGGGACGCGGTTTTCGTCGTCAAGGAGGTGGGGAAGACAAACGCCGTTGGCTTCGCTAACATCGTTAACGCTTTCGACCCGGAGTTAATAACAGTCGGTGGCTCGGTCGCCTTGAATAACCCTGAGATGGTGATCGGGCCGATAAAGAAGGGGATAGATAGGCATCTTGTCAACAGGAGGCCGGAGATAATGATGACACCTCTTGGAGCGGATGTGGTGCTCTACGGCGGCCTCGCCTTGGCGATGAAATTGGCTAAGGGCGCCATTTGACTGAGGCATTGCTAAGGCATCTTCTTCACGATTATGATCCCGTCAACGTCGTTCTTGTACTGGATTAGATTCCCATTGTAGAAGTAGAGGGCTATCTGGAAGTTGGGTTCTCTGGCGACGATGCACTCATAGCTCTTTGTGTCGATGTTGACGAACTGGTGGCTTGTATCAACGCCGAACTCGATCTTTTGAACGACTGCGACCTGTGGGATGAAGGCGTTTATGCTATATTTCTTGCCTGGTTCTGCGTTGAAGCTCTTCACTAGCAACTCCCAGTGAGCTGGGTTGTTGTTGTCGATGATCACCGTGTTTGCAGGGAGCGCCATGGTCGTCGTCTGGTTTTTTCCCCGCGAGGAGGTTGTTATCAGGACCTTTCCTCCAAGGAAGTTGCACCCAAGCTTCGTTGTCACTCCACCTATGTTGAAATCGACTGTGTAACTGACTTGGGATACCTCGTCGAGGAATCGGTGGGTTGTTTCGAGCGTCAGTGGTTCGTCTTTGTACGTTATATCGACGGATGTCTGTAGAGTGTGGAAGGTGGAAGAACCACTTGTTTGGCTATCGAGGGTGTAAGTGTACGTGCCTATCAGCGTACCTTCCTTGTAATAGTCAAATTGCTGCGGAGTGCCAATGATTAATGATGTGTAGTTGCCTGGTGTGTAGTCGATTAGGGGGTTGGCGAAGTTGCTGTATAGTTCGACTGCTATTGCCCCGACTAGTATGATTGCGCCAAGGAGGAATACGTCGCGGTTGTTCAATCGGTTCTAGTAATGGGGTCCTCAACGTGTTTAAAGGGGTTTGGAGTTACTTTGAGAGCCTCGTGGCTGTCTCGTGGAGTGTCTTGAGCGCTGACTCGACTTCGTATCTGGCCTTGTCGAGGCTGGCTCTTTGTTTCTTCGCCGTTGCGCCGTGCTCTTTGAGCATCCTCTTTACCTCCTCGGGGCGTGGGCTGCCTAGGCTTCGGCGGCGCTGCAGGCTCAGCTTTGGATCTGTGGCTTTATCGATGAGATCCTGGTTGACTTTGATCTTCTTCTTGTAGAGCTTTGTGGCGCTCGCCTCGACGTCCTCAGGCTTGAGT
>MEZF01000066.1:1279-2229 GCA_001774245.1 Candidatus Bathyarchaeota archaeon RBG_13_52_12 | reverse complement strand
TTCTCCGGCTTGATCTTCATCGTGGCAATGGCACCGGTCATTATCTCTAGGCAGATCTGGGTGTTCTCGACGGTGCGCCAAAGTGTTAGCTTGGTCTCTTGGAGGTCCTGGACGTAGCCGGTTGTGACGCCTTTCTCCATGGTGAGCAGTTCTACTAGGGCGCCGTAGGACTCGCCTGTTTTACCTCGGAGGAGCTCGATGGTGCTCGGGTTCTTCTTCTGGGGCATGATGCTGCTGCTAGAGGTGTACTCATCAGCCAGCTCAATGTAGCCGAACTCGAAGGTGCTCCACTCGAGGATGTCGGCCGCGATTCGGCTCAGGTCGCCCATGATTATGGCGCAGACTGCTGCCGTTTCCATTGCCCAGTCCCTGCTGCTCGTGGCATCGATGGAGTTCTCCTGGATTCCGTCGAAGCCGAGGAGCTCAGTTGTGCGCTTGCGGTCAACGTTGATACTAGTGCCACCCACTGGTCCGGAGCCGAGGGGGTTAGTGTTGACCCTTGCGTAGAGTTCTGTTAGGCGCTGCTGGTCGCGTAGGAGGATGTCCGCGTATGCGCTGAGGTATGCGCCTATTGTACCTATTTGACCGTGCTGGCCGTGGGTGTAGACGATCATGATTGTGTCGGTGTGTTCGGAGGCGCGTTTCTGGAGAGCGTCGACTAGGTTAAGGGCAGCCTCAGAGATGTTGAGGATGTCCTCGCGTAACCTGAGCTTTATGTCGGTCACGACCTGGTCGTTCCGGCTTCGGCCGGTGTGGATCATGCCGCCGGCCTCGATGCCGATCTGCTTTATGACCGTTGTCTCGATGTACTCGTGGACATCCTCGTACTCGGCGCCGATTGCGACTTCGCCGCTTCGCCACCTCTGGCGTATCTGTTCGAGGGCGGTCAGGATCATCTTGAGTTCTTTTGAGGGGATGATGCCCTGTTCATATAGCATGATGTCGTGGGC
>MEZF01000066.1:1097-1213 GCA_001774245.1 Candidatus Bathyarchaeota archaeon RBG_13_52_12 | reverse complement strand
AGAAGATAATTTAGTACGCCTTACCAACGTTATGTTTTTCGTAGAGCCGCTTCAACTTAACGTCAAGCTCCTTGGCGCGTTCCTCGTGTTCGGCCGGCTTTATCTCGGGGCAGTCG
>MEZF01000066.1:0-1038 GCA_001774245.1 Candidatus Bathyarchaeota archaeon RBG_13_52_12 | reverse complement strand
GGGCTTGACGCTCTCGATTCCGTCAATCTTAGCGCCGTCTTCGTTCAACTTGACCGCATCCTTGAGGGTGATGCTGTGGAGGGTCACCTTGGCACCGGATGCGCCGAGGATGCATGGGTATCCGCCAGGGAGCCCATTAGGCCCTGGGAGGCACTGTATGAGCTCCTCACTGTCATAGTAGATTGCGAGGGTGATCTTAAGGAAGCTGCTCGCGGTCTTCATCTGGTCAACGAGGGGACCCGGGAAGCTGGGCATGTTGGCGTAACCGTACTTTTCGTAGAGCTTAGCGATGGTCTTAACAGGGTACATGGCGCTCACATCCTCCCCTGCGGCGATGATCTGGTACCAGCTAGGGCCATCCATCTTGGCTGTATAGTATGTACCGTGGTGGCCGACGGCGAGGACCTGCACATCCCTTACGGGGACCTTTTTTTCCGCGGCAACAATCTTACGGAGCCTGCTAGCGCCGAGGTCCATGTTCCCCCCGCCGCAGACGGGCGGGAGGTTGAGTTTTCCGAGGATCACGTTAGTGAGGTCAGGATAGGCCCCATTTACGACCTTGACATCGATCCCGCTCTTCTTCACAGCCTGCATCAGCTTGTGTGTGAGTGTGAAGTGGAATGGTATCCAGGGTCCGATTGGGCTGATCCGCTTGTAGACCTCGCTGGGGAGGAGGCGGGTAACCCACCAAGCACCAAGGCTGGCGAGGCTACAAACGACTGTGGGCCGCTCCTCCCTGAGTATCTTGGCGGTGCCGTCAACGTCAAAGAGATCGATCTTCCGGAAGCTGAAGTGTGGATATAGGCCGAAGTTGTGGGCGACGTGAAGGCACTCGTCCACTTCGTACCTCCCCTTCGCTTCGTTGTAGTCTGCGCCGACTACATTTATTTTATCAGTCATGCTGGCTATCTGGTACATCATGTCGTGGGCGACGCTGCCCGCGGAGCCGATTAGAAGAATCTTACCCATCATGTGAATCGGCTATGTTTTGGTTGTTAGCGTATAAACGTATTTTTAGGTGATCACTGGGAAATGCGG
>MEZF01000065.1:24675-28212 GCA_001774245.1 Candidatus Bathyarchaeota archaeon RBG_13_52_12 | reverse complement strand
GATTGTTTTTAACAGATCCCATTGGATTCCACTTAATCCAAACGCTGCTACTCCATAACCCAGAATGCTCCCAATAATCGCTTGGGTTACAGAGATTTCAAGACCGTAAACGTTGCAGATCATAATCCAGACGAATGCTACGAGAACTAGTATTATTGCCCCCAGAAGATCTATGGAGGGGACTATGCCCGTTCCTATTGTTTTCATAACCATGAATCCCTGGGTCAGAGATCCCACGGCCGCGAATATGGCGAAGAGGACCACAGCATGTCTAATACTGATTGCCCTTGCACCCACAGCGGTGTCTGTTGGCGTGGCGGCATCATTGCCTCCCATGGCTATGGCCATGAGAAATGATAGCAGAAATCCCACAAATAGTGCTATCTCTGTGATGCCCATTCACTTAGCAATGATTTCTTGATTTCTTAAAACTTTTTTATATATACAATATATAGTTCATCCTAGAAATATCGCCCATTTATTCGCCCTCGCGCGCGAATAGCAAAATAAAAAATCAACCATAAATTATTTTTCAATCCATATCCGGCTTTCGGCCCAATAACCGCCGCATCGCCACAAACAGAAAGGTTACTGTAGCTCCAAAAATGACTAATTTAATCTGATTATTCATCCCGACTCAAAATCTAGTAGAGTATAGAATATTTATCCCTATAATCACCAAGCTTGGATACTCGCAATATGAGTTAGCATGATTAAGTCTCATTTAGGCAGTATGAGGCAAAGCTGCCTGATTTTATTAATAATATGATCAATATTGCCTAGGTTAGCTAATACCCGTTAATATAAATTAAAGTAACCTAAATAAACCCGATTATTCACCAAATTACACCTCGGAGAAGGAGCCACTATGGAGCAGTCAACACTATTCCGCGCCGTCGTCGACATATGCATACTCATAATCGTCGGAGAACTCGCCTCAACACTCAGCGCCCGACTCCGTCTACCCCGTATACTTGGGCCTCTCTTCGCCGGAATACTACTCGGGCCCAATCTCCTTGGCGGCGTCAACGTTGGCGGCAAACCCTTCATCGAGTTCACCGACCTCATAATCATCTTCAGCGAGATCGGCGCCGTTCTCCTCCTCTTCCAAGCCGGTCTCCATATGAAGTTCTCAGAACTCCTAAAGACAGGTGTAGCAAGCCTCACGGTAGCCTTAGCCGGCGTCGTGGCCCCCTTTCTCTTCGGCATCCTAGCTTCCACCTTACTCGGATACGACTTAGTAGTCGGTATGCTAATTGGTGGAGCCCTCTCCGCGACAAGCATCGCCATCAGCCTAAAGTGCCTCGGTGAATTCGAGCAGCTTGGCTCGCCGGAGTCGAAGATCATCATAGGCGCGGCTGTCATCGATGACGTGCTCGCGCTGAGCATAGCCTCAGTCATTCTCAGCGTAGTTTCTGACCCGGTTAACCTCAGGTTCAGCTCTATGGCTCGCTCCGTCGTTTTGACTTTGCTGCTTTGGTTCCTATTCTCGGCATTCACAAGCCTTGCTGTTCCCTGGTTCACCGAGTACGTCAACCGGCTTGAGAAACTGGACCCCATAAGACAGAACCTCGTCCCATTCGCTTCCCTCATGCTCTGTTTCGGCTTCGCCGGCGCATCCGGTCTACTTGGGCTAAGCCCTCTTATCGGCGCGTTCATCGCTGGGATGGCGATTGCTGGGAGTAGGTTCTTTAAAGAGGTCTCAGAGTTCACGGAGCATCTCGCCGTCTTCTTTGTGCCATTGTTCTTCATCGTGACTGGGGCAAATGTTAACCCGTATGCGATGCTTAGTGGGAACTTCTTTTTGATCGGTATTCTGAGCTTGGGCGCTGTTGTGACTAAATTGGTTGGTTGTGGGATTCCTGCCCAATATTTTCTTAAGAGCAGGGAGAAGGGTTGGCGAGTAGGCTACGGGATGATTAGCCGTGGGGAGATTGGGCTTGTCATCGCCAGCATCGGGACGACGTATAACATCATAAGCGATGAAGTGTATGTGGCATTGATCGTGGTCATCTTCCTCACCATGCTCCTGCCTCCAATACTTCTTCGGAACAGCTACCTCAACGACCCCAGCTGTATACTTCCGGATCATATGCGCCAAACGCGCGCTCGAAATAAAATGATTAGCTAGCCCGCTGATCCGGCTTTGAACTTCTCAGGGACAAGTGTCCTCCCCGACTCAGTGAGCTCGTAGACTGTTGAGCTACTGTCGGGCCAGTAGCTCCTCTGGACGATGCCGGGGCCCTCAACGTCTCTAAGAGCCTTGGTGATGGTCGCGGTCGACATCCTGGTCCTGTCATGGGGCTCGTTAAACGTCTTGGGGCCCTCCCTCAGGGCGATGATGGTCTCGTATCCTCTCTTCTTCGTGAGGTACTCAACTATGCCCGCAGCGTTTGCCTGCTTTGCTTATTCCTGATTGTAGTCGAGGATCTCGTAGTTCTTGTCTAGGGCGGATGCTGCCGAGAATTCGTTGATGACCACTCTGGTCTGCCACAGTCTTGCATCCCCGGCACCGATGCTCCTCATCATTACAGGTTTTTGGGGGAAGGCGGGATACGATTCTCGATCCTCGAGACGAGTATGTGGATCAGGCTACCCTCCATCATTGTGAACTCGCCGGCGAAGCGCTTATCCCTGATCTCATAGGTCTCTATCAGACCCTCCTTGTAGGCTGATTCGTCCTCTCCCTAAAATGTTGCTTATGATTGAATCAGCGGCGTTTTTTCCTGTGCCATTTTATACCCGACATGAGCCTAGATATGTAGCATATGTGAGAGGCCGGCGTTTCTCTATGATTGACATCCTGTTAGTCTTCGAGGTGCATCAGCCCTACAGGTTGAGGAGAGATTTTTTCTGGGGTAAAAGGGAGTTTAAAAAACTCGCCAAGGGCGAGCTATTCGAGAATTATTTTGATCACGTGACAGACGGGGAAATTTTCAGGCGGGCTAGCACTAAGTGCTACCTACCCTCAAACAATATACTTTTGAAGCTAATCGATGAATTCAGGCATGAGAAAAAGGATGTAAGGGTCGCCTACAGCATCTCCGGAGTCTTTCTCGAACAATGTGAGAGGTTTAACAAGGACGTCTTGGAGAGCTTCAAACAGCTCTCGGAGACAGGGAGAGTGGAATTCCTAGGACAGACATACTATCACTCTCTCTCGAGTCTTTATCCACGTAAAGATGAATTCACGGCTCAGGTCAACCAGCATCGGAAAACGGTTAATGAGCTGCTTGGGCAATCTCCAAAAGTCTTTGAGAACACTGAGCTAATATACAATAATGAGATTGCCAAGTCAGTCGAGCAGCTCGGATTCAGAGGGATATTCACCGAGGGCGCCGAGAGGATCATCGGCTCCAGCTCCCCAAACAGGCTTCTCAGCGCAAATGATTGTAGTAGGCTCAGGGTGATACTACGTAACTATAAGCTCACTGACGACGTGGGCTTCAGGTTCTCGACCACGACGTGGAGCGAGTGGCCGCTTACCGCTGAAAAGTACGCGGACTGGCTTGCCTCAACCAGCGGTCAATACATATG
>MEZF01000065.1:21230-24649 GCA_001774245.1 Candidatus Bathyarchaeota archaeon RBG_13_52_12 | reverse complement strand
GGGAGCACCATTGGCCCGAGACCGGTATACACGACTTCCTTAGGAAGCTGCCTGGGGAGATTCTGAAGAGGGATAACCTCACGTTATCAACGCCTTCGAGGGTGATTGCGGAGCATGGGCCTGTTGGTGTTCTCGACGTACCTGAGTCGAAGACAGTTTCGTGGGCGGATATTGAGCGGTCTACTGACAGCTGGATAGGTAACGATATGCAGTGGGCTTTTTTCGCGGGGGTTAGGGACATTGAGAGACTCGTTAAAGAGTCCGGGGACAAGGGCTTAACGGATATCTGGAGGTATTTGCAGATTAGCGACCACCTCTACTACATGTTCACCTCTGGGGGAGGGCCGGGGGCGGTGCATTCTTACTTCAGCCCCTACGCGAAGCCAATTGACGCGTTCTTAACCTCCATGGCCGTGCTAATGGACTTCGAGCAAAGGCTACGGGTTGAGACCATTGCAGCGAACGAGCAGTTCGATTTCCAGACCTCTGAGGGCAAGAGTGGTGGCACTGGGTTAAGCGCGCTTAGCCTAGTTGGGTTCCATGATCTCCTCGCGAAAGCGCCTCCCCAGAGCATCGAGTTCCACCGTGGCAGGTGCGACTTCGAAAACTGGCTTGAGCAGAGTCTACGGGATAAGGTGCTAGCTGACAAGATCAGGGCCGTGAACGAATCCAATCTTGAGGGTGAGAAGCATGTGCATGAGCTTAGAAAGGTTATTCAAGGTCATATGGCTTTTCAGAGAAGGTTCTTTAGGAAAATGGGATACTCATGAGCCCCGAAGCGATTGTCTTCAGGCGTGATGTTGCTGCTGATTACTCTAAGGCTATGGATAAGGAATGGATCATTACAAATGGTTTAGGGGGATACGCCTCCTCTACCATAATCGGGGCGAACACTCGAGGTTATCATGGATTATTGGTGGCGAGTCTCCCCCCCAGCCTCCGACGCCTACTGCTCCTCTCCAAGCTTGAGGAGGAGATTATCCTCGATGGGAAGAGGCATGCCCTCTCAGTCAACAAATACCCGAATACCATTTACCCAAATGGGAACAAGTACCTCGTAGAGTTCCGCCTAAACCCCTCGCCGAGCTATATTTACCAGATTGACGGAGTCACCCTTGAGAAGACGATTGTTATGCCCTTTGGGCGGAACACATCGATCATCTCATACAAGTTAGACGCGCCTCGCAGTGTCGAGCTTCAAGTTCGCCCCCTCGTCAACTGCAGGGGCTTCCACTCGAGAACAAGGGAGAATTCCGGGCTAGCCTTCTCTCAGTACCCAATACCTGGAGGGGTCCGATTGGAGTCCAACGCTGAGGCGCAGAGTCTGTACCTGAGAAGCAGCTGTGGCGAGTACGAGCCCTCTAAGACGTGGTACCGAAACATGGTCTATGATCTAGAGGCCGAGAGGGGCCTAGTTGATCAAGAGGACCACTTCAGCCCGGGCTTCTTCAAGGCGACCCTTAAAGACAGAGATTTTCTCAGCGTAGTGGCCTCGGCTGATGCATCGGGAGCCTCGAACGAGGCGGTGCTAGAGGCAGCTGAGATGAATAACTCGGCTTCGCCGGGTGGTGATCACCTACGCGACTGGCTGATCCGCTCCTCAGATCAATTCACGGTGAAGTTACCGGATGAGACGAGCACGATCGTGGCGGGTTATCATTGGTTCGGTGAATGGGGTAGAGACGCAGCGATCGCCTTACCCGGTCTATTGCTGACGACGGGGAGATTCGAAGAGGCGAAGGCTGTCATAAGAAGATATTTGAACAATACGAGAAATGGCCTCGCCCCAGTGTACTTTGATGAAGGCTCGAGGCCTCACTACGCGTCGATAGATACCTCGCTCTGGTTTATCTACTCGACTTACAAGTACTTCGAATACACATCTGATCTCCCCTTCATCAGGGAGGTCTACCCGAAACTCCGGGAGATCGTTGAGTGGCATCGACGGGGAACCGACTATAGCAGGATCGTTGAAGACTTTCTGCTTGAGGCAAAATCTGGGGAGTACTCACTCACGTGGATGGATGCTAGGATCGACGGCACCCCGGCAACTCCGAGGGTGGGTAAGTGCGTCGAAGTGAATGCTCTCTGGTATAATGCGCTGAGATCCGTCGAGGAGTTGTCAAGAAGGCTTGGTGAGGCCTCTGAGCCCTATGCGGAGCTTGGGTTAAAAGTTCAAAGCAGCTTTAACGATGTGTTCTGGTATGGTGGGGGCGGCTATCTGTACGACTGTGTCGACGATGAAGGAGGCGACGACTCGGTTAGGCCGAATCAGATCTTTTCGCTAAGCCTTCCATTCCCCGTTCTGCGGCGTGAAAGATGGGGTAGCGTATTTAAGAACGTTGAGCGTCATCTTCTGACGCCATATGGGTTGAGGAGCCTGTCCCCCAGGGATCCTAGGTACCATGGTATGTGCTCTGGGGGCACTGGAGGCCGCGACCTCGCATACCATAATGGTACGGTGTGGGCCTGGCTCGCTGGGCCATTTATATCAGCTTATGTGAAGCTAGGTTGGAGTCCGTCCTCGGTGATGATTCGTCATATCCTCCAAGCCTTTGATCGGCATCTAAGCGAAGCTGGTTTAGGCAATGTATCTGAGATCTTCGATGGTGATACGCCTCATCATCCACGTGGCTGCATCGCCCAGGCTTGGAGCACTGGGGAGCTTCTAAGAGTCATATCGGAGGATCTTGGCGGACTAAAAGAGGTATCCACTACATGAAACACTATGTGAAATTTGAGAAAAACCTACAGGAAACAACGATTCTGACGCCTTCAACGGGGTTCAAGCCAGAGGTTCAGGTAGTTGAGCGTAGAAAAGATACTCTTCTTGATAGGTGGTGTAGGATTAACATCGAGAGAGCGAAGAGGCCGAAGGTTAAGGCTGGCGACTCTACGGTTTTAGAGATCGTTGAGTCTTCTAGAAAGAGCTGTCCTTTTTGCCCCGATCGCCTTGAGGCAAATACCCCCAAGTTTCCTGAGGCCCTTATTTCGGAAGGTAGATTGAGGGTTGGTGAAGCTGTAGCTCTCCCTAATCTCTTCGCATTCGCTCAGCATCACGCGGTTGTTGTATTAGCCGAAGAGCATTTCCTTCCACTCGATAGATTCGATGCGATTCATATCAGGGACGGGCTTGAGGCTTCAATCAAGTACCTTAAAGCAGTGAGGGCGAGGTATCCACGGGTCAGGTTCTGCTCAATAAACTGGAATCATCTCCCCACAGCAGCGGCCAGCATGCTTCACCCACACTTCCAGGTGATAGCCGATGAGGATCCGACTCGATATTTCTACGAAGCCTTTGAGGCGTCTCGAGTCTTCCATGGGAAGCATGGTTTGAGTTACTGGAATGACATCGTTGAGGCGGAGGAGGAGATTTTGGAGCGTTTCATAGGGGGGTTCGGTGGCTCCAAGTGGTATAC
>MEZF01000065.1:17524-21211 GCA_001774245.1 Candidatus Bathyarchaeota archaeon RBG_13_52_12 | reverse complement strand
AACAATGACGTGGTTGGCGTCATCGATGCCTCCAATCTGTTCGAGATGGGTGAGGCTACGCTCGAGGACTTCTCGGAGGGTTTGTCAGCTATGCTGAGGGGTTACAACGCTATTGGCGTGCAGGGCTTCAACATGTCCATGTTCTCCGGACCCTTGGATACTAAGTCACGAGGCTTCAGCGTCCACGCAAGAATGATCTCCAGACCCGACGTTAAGCCACTCTATACCACGGATACTGGGTTCATGGAGAGGCTTCACGACGAGGTTATAGTTGAAACAAGGCCGGAGGATGTGGCCTCGAAGATTCGATCTACTCTCAGTGGATGATCTTTTGATAGACCTTCAGCGTCTCTGAGACCGCTTTGTCCCATGTGAAGGCGTCGAGTACCCTTTTCCTCCCATTTAGCCCCCACACCCTAGCTTCTTCTTTGTCTCTTAAGACCGAATCTATGCCCCATGCGATGTCTATCGGGTCCCCTCCGTTGACATGAACACCGCATTTTTCGGGGCCATTCGGTATAACTTGCTCGGCGAAGCCTACTACGCCTCGGGCTCCTACCACCACGGGTTTTGCCATAGCCATCGCCTCGAGGCTCACGATTCCGAATGGCTCGTATGTGGATGGGAAGACGCAGACGTCGGATGCTGCGTAGTGTTGGATCCTCTCTTCTTCAGATATGAACTCGAACTGGAGCTTCACGTTGTCGGTTAAGCCGAGGGTGTTGACGAGGCGCTGTATCTCGTTCTCCTGCTCCCCGATGCCTAGAAGCACTAGTTTGGCTTTTGGCGACCTTTTTTTGACTTCTGCCATGGATTTGACAAGTTCCATGGCCCCTTTAACATTGGTTAGTCTCCCTACGAATAGCACCATGCTTTCGTCTTCATTTATCTGGTATTTTCTCCTGATTGCCTGAACATCTTTCTTGGCGTATTTGTCTGGGTCGTATTTTAATGGGTCAACACCGTTCCATACAACGTTAATTTTGTTCTCCTTCCATCCGTGTGTCGTCAGATCATACTTCATCGCGTTGCTTACGGTCACAACCTGGTCCGCGATATCCGATGCTGTTTTCTCGATGCTAGAGACTACCTCTGAACCTCTGCCGTTGGTTCTGCCCCACTCCGTGGAGTGGACGTGGAAGGCGCATGGCAGATCAGAGTTTTGCTTAACAATAAGGCCGGCTATGCCGCTGAGCCAGTCGTGGTATGACACCAGGTCGAATTTGTATCCTTGCTCTATGATGAGGTCGTTGAGTAGTTTGGTCGCTGATAGGGTATTGTAGATCATGATGTCGCTGAAGAACTTGAGCCCAGCCCCCCACCTCCTCAGACCGTGGTCGGCGATGAGTGATAAGACGTTGCTGGCATCCGAGATCAGGGGCCGGTGGACATCGACTCCGTCGAGCATCTCACGTGTTGGAAATCTACCCCTATTCAGTGTGAAGACTGAAACTTCATGTCCCACCTTCACCAAGCCTGGAGCCATATACTGAGCGTAGGTACCTAGGCCACCTGCGATGGTAGGAGGGTACTCCCATACGAATAAGGCAATACGCATAACATCACCAGAATTATCCTTTTTTTATATGGTTCGTTTCGTTTGGATAGGTATGTCAAGGGTTAAAATGGTTTCCATTTACCCTTAGTGAACTCAACCATGGTTCTCATGTACGTACCTATTGTGCTGGTAGCTATGGCGCCCCATTCATATGATTTGACCCGTTTTGTAGCCTCTTTTCTTAGATAATCTGCGTATCCTTGGTCGTTCAAAATCTTTCTTATGCCCCACGCTAGGGACTCTGGGTTCTGGTAAACAAATGTGGCAGTCCAGTCGTTTTCGAGTATCTCCCCCAGTCCTCCTGAACCCGAGGTTACTATCGGTGAACCTCCTGCCATAGCCTCTAATGCAACTATTCCGAAGGGCTCGTATATGGAGGGTATAAGGCAGACATCAGCCACTCTGAATAGTCCTCTTATTGTTTCGGTTTCGAGGAAGCCGGTTACATACACCCTATCCGATAAGCCGAGTTCACTCACACGCCTTATCAGCTCCTCCTTCAAGTAGCCTTCGCCCACGATGACGATCTTCACGTTCAAGCCGCGCAGAAGAGGTGCGGCCTCGACGATTGTTGACACTCCTTTCTCATGTACGAGTCTGCCGACGAATAAGACCAGTCTCTCGTTGGGCTGCGCGAATCTGGATCTCAGCTGCTCGAGGTTGATTTGCGTCTTGAATAGCGCCGTGTTGATTCCGTTTGGGACTATATCAGTCCTTATCTCGGGAACTCCGAGAGTTGAGTTGACCTCCTTGGCCATGTACCTGCTGCAGCAGATTATTCGCCAGGCTTCTTTGGTCAGCCAGCGCTCAGTTGAGCTGATCATCCTCTGGTAGTCGTTGTGGATGCCGCTTCTTCTCCCGTACTCTGTTGAGTGGATAGTTGCGACGAGCGGTATGCGGAACATGTGCTTAAGTCCGATTGATGCGCTGGCTACAAGCCAGTCATGTGCGTGGAGTAGCGAGATGTCGTTAGAGGCGATTATCTCGGATATTTCCCTCTGGAGGTTGACGTTCATCATCGCGACCCATGTGGCAAAATCGGGGGTGGGGTTACTGTAGGAGTCGATTCGATGGACGATCACTCCGTCCACGACCTCGTATGCCTCTGCTCCCGGGAAGTCGCAGGTGGCTACGTGGACCGCGATCCCCTTCTTTACTAGGGCTCTTGAGAGTTCGTATACGTGTGGCGCAAGACCCCCAATTATTCTGGGAGGAAACTCCCAGGCTAGCATCAAAACAGTGGGGGTGAGCAAGTCCTCACTCTCGTTTGTTGGTTATTACTCTACAATACGACTTTATGATTTCTTTGATCCAATCTTTTTCGGTTGGGGGTGCAACGATAATTTTGCTTTGCGGTATCTCATGGATCTCGATGATCTCTTTTTTCATCGAATCCGATTTTGTGATCACTAGATCAGACTCGTTGACTCCCATTCTCTCAAGGCCTTTGATGCATGAGCTGAGAGGCGACGTGGAGTCCGGAGTTCTCTGGTCTTCGAGACTGTGTACTGTGAAGATGAATGGGATGCCGAGGGCTCTCTTCAGGTTGGTGCCCGCGGATACAAAGTGCCAGTCGTGGACGTCTAAGAGGTCGATTTCCCCACTTCTACCATAGTAAATGTCTGAGACTACCCGTTCTATCTCCGAGTTTAGTGTCAGGCACCAGGTGATTACGGATATGTGTGGCTCGACTGGATTTGATGCCCAGAATAACTCGAGGAGATCTGATCGTCTCTCGTACAAGTACGGTGAGTTATGGCAGGTGACTACTCTTGCTGGTATCTTTGCCTTGTTGAGCCCTTGGGTTAATCGGTCTACGTGATGCGCAAGATCCCCTATGATTCTTGGGGGGTACTCCCAGGTTAGTATCACTGGAGTTATCTTCGTCAATTCGTTGCATCACGTGTAGAGGGAAGAGACCCGTATGATTCCGCGACCTGTCAAGTGGTAGCGCCTTGTCCCTGTTTGGTCAGCTGAGTATTCTAGGTAGCCTGAGGTTATCTGACTGGCGATTATTCCTTCTAGCTCCTCTCTGTTTATGTTTGTTAGTTTTATCAGTTCATCGAGTGTTTTCCCCGTTTTACCGATTATTGCGCCCACATTATGCAGCGTTACAAGCAAAATTTGGT
>MEZF01000065.1:17308-17506 GCA_001774245.1 Candidatus Bathyarchaeota archaeon RBG_13_52_12 | reverse complement strand
CGATCATACCTTACTTGTTCGTGATATTTGACTAATTAACCTATGTAAGAGGTGCGTTATTTTGGATGGGGCTATGGTTGTGCGTGGTTAAGTGCTTGATGCGCTTGCGAGAAACCAAATCCACAGAAATGACCCTTGAAGTTGTTCTAGCGCTAGCTACCTTAGAAGTCCTTTCGCGGCCATCTTCTCAACAACCTC
>MEZF01000065.1:16246-17287 GCA_001774245.1 Candidatus Bathyarchaeota archaeon RBG_13_52_12 | reverse complement strand
GGTCATCCTCCGCTGCAGCCCTGTCTCGGGATCCCAGCCGTGGAGAGTGTAGTACTCGTCTAGCATCCTTTCCCAAGTCGCATGATCGAGGCGCTCCCCCTTATAGGGCCCCGACTTAACGGGTTCCTCCCAGTACCGCTTCGGTGGGTAGTCGTCCCTTCGGGTAAAGCCACCGTGAAGCACGTTGAAGGCTTTCTCCAAGTTATGGACTTGCTTACCGATCATCATGAGTCGGTCCGTGGAGAGGTTCATGCCCGTGAGGCTGCTGGCTAGTTCCGAGACGTAGCGTGCCGCGTCGGGTGCGGTCTTCGTCTCCCAGGATAGAAGCCCGTTGTTATAGAGGCAGGTCCCAGTCATGTCGACTATAGCTTTGAACTGCTCCTGCATGTAGACGCTGTAGGGGACGTCTTCGTAGCTGAGGAACTTTTTAGGGCTGAAGCTGTGTGTGGCGCCTCTTAGGTGACGGCCCGCGGCGGTGGAGGTCACTACGCCGAAGCCCCAGCCTTTTGAGATGCGGACGCCGTCGACGGTGTCCTGTCCCTTTATGTGCAGAGCGAATTCCTCTGAACCCTTTCCCAGAGTCTCCGCTGCGGCTTTGACGCCGTTCGCAAGAAGTTCACCGATCCCCTCCCGGTAGGCGAGCTTTTCGAGGAGCGCCAGGACAGCGTCGTGGTTACCCCAGTTGAGCTCCAGGCCTCCCGTGTCCTTCTTGGTGATGAGCCCCTTCTCGTAGCACTCGAAGGCCCATGCTATTGCTACTGAGGCATTATCACCGTCGAGGCCAAGCTGGTTAGTGCGTAGGTGCGCCTTTAATGCGGCCTCGGGGTTGGTGCAGTCAACCCTCGTGCAGAAGCTGTTGCTACTGTTGTTCCACCAGCCCTCCCCCTCAACAGCGTAGGGGCCGTCAGGGACGACCATCCAGGGCATGCAGCCGACGGGGCAGCCATAGCATGCGAGTATCTTTGAGCGATACTTCCCCATGGCATCACCAGAGACGAGGCGTATCTTCTCGGGGTCCCAGTATTCATCCTGCCCGTTTCT
>MEZF01000065.1:15743-16229 GCA_001774245.1 Candidatus Bathyarchaeota archaeon RBG_13_52_12 | reverse complement strand
CCTCCCACGCCGGGCTACCAAAGTAGCTCTCTACGCCATAGTAGCCATCCTTCCGATACTTCTTTGCCTTCGGTGACAGTTCTATCTTGGCCCTCGCGTCGTCGACGGCGCGGATGAAGCGGTCCGGCTCGGCAACAGCTATCGACTGTGTCCCCCTCGCAGCAATGGCCTTTAGGTTCTTTGAGCCCATGACTGCTCCGACGCCGGAACCCCCAGCCGCCTTCGCCCTGTCAGAGATGATGCACGCGGCCTTGACCAGGCTCTCACCTGCGGGGCCTATGCCGATTACGCGGACATCGTTATCTCTGTGCTCCTCCCTAAGGATCCTCTCGGTCTCCCAGGTAGTTTTCCCCCAGAGACGGCTGGCGTCTCTTAGCTCAGCCTCGCACTCGTTGAGCCAGAGGTAGACGGGCTCCTCCGAGCGCCCCGTGAAGACGAGGCTGTCGAAACCTGCGTGCTTCATCTCAGCGCCGAAGTGGCCGCCGC
>MEZF01000065.1:14029-15686 GCA_001774245.1 Candidatus Bathyarchaeota archaeon RBG_13_52_12 | reverse complement strand
AGCCGAATGGAGAGAGGGTCCCGACGAGTGGGCCGGCACCGAAGATTAGCATGTTCTCAGGGTCGAAGGGCCGGACGGAGGGGTCGAGCTCGTTGAACAGTATCCAGGCGTTTATTCCTCGGCCGCCAACGAACCTATCGGCGTACTTGGCTGTGGGCTCACTAATCAGCCTCTGGTGGGTGAGGTCGATCCTCAATATTTTTCCAGCGTAGCCCGGTCGCCTCATGCCTTGACGCCCCTTGCCCCATATGCGCAGTACTTGACGCAGAGTGGGGATTTCTCACCCGCGCAGCTGTCGCATGTGGAGTCTACGCTCATGGTTATGCGGGCGTTGTCGTTATCCCTAGAAATTCTCGTGCTAGTTAGGGCGGGGTTGAACTCCTTGTGACCTGTGTGGTGGAAGGAGCAGGCGGCTTCGCAGAGTCGGCAGCCCTGGCAGCGTGTGGGATCGAGGGATATCATGGAGGTTTCCTTCAATAGAACAGCCTCGAGTGGTAGATGAACCTGTCGCGGAGCCAACAGGGGCTGCCTCCATTACTCGATTAGCGCACACACGATGTCAGCTGTGAAGGCAAGATGTTCGAAAAGCGCGCACGAAATTAAAATGGTGTCTTTAAGGTGTCAATAACTTGTGTAAAAAGTGGGTTAATGCGGGGAATTAGAAGCAGGGGTATCCGCGATTTTTTTTAGGAAGCCGAGTCTAAGCCTCGTAATTTGTTGTAGACGCTTGCGAAGCTTATCACCGTGGAAGTTTTCTTGTTTGAGATGTGCTATCTGTTGTGAAAGGGTCTCGTCTCCGAGCATTGTGACCCACTTCTCGAAGTCTCCCCTATTCATATGGAACTCGAGGGAATCTAGCTCTATGGTTTTAATGGAGTCTGTGAATCCGGCTAGACTGTTGGCGGATATGCCTGTAGGTGCATCAGTGTCTCTGTGAAAGTAGAAGGCCTGATCTGGGGGTAATTCTCGTAAGATTTGAGCGGACTCTTCTCTGGTTGGCTTATGCATGGGTAATTGATCAGTTTTGTCTATTTAACTGTAAAGATTTTGGGTCCTACTCGTTGTTCAGGAGGTGAAGGCGACTTCATTAACCTTGAAGATAAGCGCCCTATCGTGTAATGTCTGATGTGTTGCATAGGCTATTTTTTTGATCGTGCTGATGTTGTTCTCGAGGATAAGCTCTGAGACTCCGTCGATGTCGTGCTCATAGTCGCTTTTAGTTAGGATTATGAAGAGGGTGTCTTCGTTCCTGCTTGCTGCTTGATAGGAGTGATGGTTCCAGTCGCTTCCAGTGAATACGAGGGTTTCCAGCTGTGGGAAGGCGTTTTTCGAAAGTTTATGTAGTAGATTTTTGAAGTCGTTATTTAGGTGCCAGTAACATATTACCTCAAGAAATCTCGTTTTTGGCTTTAGCTGAAGGTGGTTCCTTATTTTTGCCACGAGTTCAGTTGGTGTAACTGGTACGTTGTCTGGTAGCATCTGGGGGTCGATGAGGTTCATCTCCCTCTTGTATAATTCTACATCGGGCTGGGTTACGAAGTTTATTCCCTTTTCGTAGGCGAATATGGCTGTGAAAATCTGGAGTAGATACATATTCACCATGGTTTTCACGTCCACGTTTGGTGAGTCGAAGTCGAATCTCACCGGCTCGAATCCA
>MEZF01000065.1:13654-13921 GCA_001774245.1 Candidatus Bathyarchaeota archaeon RBG_13_52_12 | reverse complement strand
GTGAATCTGCCACCGATGTCGGTTCCGCCATCTACTTGAATTGGGAGGGTTTGTGCGCTTACCCAGCCGCTGCTTTCGATCGACGTTCTGCCTTTGGGGAGGTCTGTCAGCCAGATAAAGTGGTCTCGAGTATCAAGTCCCTGCGATTCGAATCTTTGACTCATCGCCTTCAATATGTCCTGTGTTTCTCTGGTTGTTCCAGATTTTGAGATTCCAATGACCAGGGTCTGTGGCGGAGAATCGATGTGTGAAAAAAGTTCCTTAAGG
>MEZF01000065.1:12541-13578 GCA_001774245.1 Candidatus Bathyarchaeota archaeon RBG_13_52_12 | reverse complement strand
TGGCGTTGATCGAGCCTCCCATGCCAGAGAAGACGAAGATGGTTTTCCCTTTGACCGCGTCTAACTCGTTAAACTTGATCAATGTCTCCTCGACTTTCTCCCAGGTTGGGGGGATGACCCAGCCAAGGCGAGGGTTCTCGCCCTCGAACCCAATCTCTCTGTAGGTGTTGGTCTCCTTTATCTCCGACCTGTGTCTCTCGGAAGCCTGGATGAGGTTTGAGAGCTCAGCTGCGGGTCTTATACCCAGGAGAACTCTGCTCATAAATTGTATGATGCCTCTCCTCTCATGGTCCGTTACCTCCGTGTAGACTCTGGCAACGTTCTCAGTCCCTGAGAGCCTGATGCACAGCCAGTCTCCGGACTCGAATATGATCTTCAAGCCATCTATGGTGACGATCGATTCGATTCTCTGTGACGTGTGCAGAGATGTGAGGAGCTTGTGAATCGACGTTTCCTCGAGACGCGTTCCTCGGCTCTGCTCCTCCTTGACTCGGTTTATAAGTTCTGTTGCTTCGTTCCTCAAGTCGCTGGTTAATTCGACGTTGTCTCTGTTGTAGAAGTAACGTCTCCCTACGGCAGTTTCAACTTCCTCCTTATAGGAGGAGAGGCTTTTACCAGTTTCAGAGACCATCCAGAGGCATAGTATGCCTATCGCTATTCCGTCGTCCCAGGATTTCATGAATGGCCCAGTGCCTACGTGTGCTGATTCTTCGCCTGCAATCAGGAAGTTTATCCCATCTTCTGTTGCCTTTTCGACGAACCATTTGAAGCCAACGGGGGTTTCAACAACCTCCAAGCCCGAGTGTTTCGCGACAGCTTCTACAAAATTACTGGTGGCGACGGTTTTGCCGACTACGCCTCTGAGGTTCTTGCTCACAAGGAAATAGGTCAACATGGCTATTACGTCGTTTCCCTGGATCGTTTTTCCACCAAAATCGATTATGCCAAACCTATCTCCATCTCCGTCGGTTGCTATCCCAAGCGTTGTTGTGTCCTTTGACACAACGGTAATCAATTCCTTTACATTATCTGGCTCG
>MEZF01000065.1:7399-12506 GCA_001774245.1 Candidatus Bathyarchaeota archaeon RBG_13_52_12 | reverse complement strand
TGGATCCTTGTTCTCCATGTGGAGAATTTTAATGAAATGTCTGTCCGCTTCTATCTCAATTTTCCTATAAAGCGCTTCTATGTACTTGGCTGATGTTCCCTGCATGGGGTCTAGGGCGAGTTTGAATTTTGGATTCGATTTAACATAGCCAGTTATCGCATCCCAGGCCTTCAGTCTCCTCAGAGTTGGTGTGATGTATCCGTCTATATACTTATCCAGGGCTTCTCGTAGTGGGATTTCTCGGATTAAACCCGTCGACTTGGCGGATTCGTATGTCGCCTTTCGGATGGTCGTGGCCTCATTGGCGTATTGTGAGATGAGGTCGGTCGTCTTCTTGTCTGCGGCTCCGCCATGTTGAGGTGAGAATTTGAAACCGTCGTCGGTGAATTTGTTGTGAGACGCGGTTAGGTTGATTACACCGGTTATCTCCTCACTCGAGTTCGCTAAGTACGCTAAGACTGGTGTGGGCGTAGGTTCCTCTATGATTATATCAACTGGGACGTGGTTTGCTGCTAGGATTGAGGCCGTTTCTATTGCGAACTCTTGATTGGACCTTCTAGGGTCGTAACCTATCAGGATCCTGCCCTTCTTGATGTTATTATTATAGTGTTCTGAGACTCCTTGAGCGGCACGTTGAACATTTGGTAATATGAAGTCTTGGTCAATTTTTCCCCTCCATCCACTTGTACCGAACAGTATCTTTGTTACTGCGTTAGTTTTATGATTTTTTGCCCGAGACGTCATCACTATAAGAATTGTTACGTTGCCTAAAAAAGGGCATATGAACTTAATTCACACGCGCAGGGAGTAGAAACGAGGTCAATACGAATTTTCTATATATCATTAACAATGATTAAATATAGATGAAGGCATGAAACCGCTTCCCATTATAAGGAGATCAGTCAGTTTTCTAAGGAATTATTCTGGACCCTATTTTCTTAGCATGGATGTAACGATGAGATGCAATTGTCGCTGTAAATTCTGCAATTTGTGGACAAAACCCCAATCACCACAGGAAATAGAGATCGAAAACTCCTCATTAGAGATAATGGAGAAGAGGCTTGAAGAAGCTTGGCAGATGGGCTGCAGAGCTGTGTGCTTCTCCGGCGGCGAAGCAACCTTGTATAGACGCTTGAGCAACCTCGTCTCGAAGGCAAGTACAATAGGATACTAAGTTGAAGTAATAACAAACGGTATAAATCTCACTAAACCTGAAGCGTGGATGAAAAAGATTGATACACTCGCCATAAGTTTCACAATGGATCATGAGACCTATGAAAAAACTCGTGAACTTTCGGTCTATGGAGTGGTTAAGGATAATATCGAGAAAGTCGTCAACTTTGGTATCAAAGTAGTTCTATTTGATATGATCAATAAAGATACTTTGCCCCATATAGAAGAGACGACTGAGTTTGCTCGCAGTCTTGGAGTAAAATTACACATATTTAGCGTAACAGAGCAGTCTCGTTTAGGTTATGAAACGATTGATTGGGATGATCAAAGGCCTGAGAATCTATATACCGAGATGGAGAAGGTCAAAAGAAAATGGGAACTGAACATAATATTCTAGCGAGGTGGTGAAGCGATGTTGGCGGGAATTGGTCTAAATGAAGGATTTAGATGTAGGGTAGCTGAAACTACTGTGGTGGTAAAGGCTGACGGCTCGGTTTTCCTACCATGTGACGCTTTCCCAATATGCCACAGTGAGCCCGAGGAGAATCTAGCTGAGTTCTGGAATAGTGACAATGCTATCGAGGCTAGGAGCCACTTTGGTGAATTCAAGTTCTGTGGGGAGTGTGTTCACCAATTTTGCATTATAGCTTGAGTCTACTCGGGCAACCCCACCAGGCCCTAAGTTGGCTCTTTGACTGCATCTAGGGGGCATAAATAGTTCACCGAGCGCGCGCTACTTGAAGAATACCCCAAATAGAACCATTATCCAACTTGCGCGCGTAAAATGGAGATGACGAATAATTATGTACGCTTAGCGTTTCAATAGATAGGGTACTTCGATTATCATCCTCTCTATTCCCGAACGCCGGCTAGCGTCTACTATCGCTTGCCTGATCCACCAAGTTGTCTGGTTGTGTAGAACCGAATGCCACCACTTGGTTGTCACGAATGTGGAGAGCACAACCGCTGTTGGCTCCCAACTGTTCATCATGTCGCTTTCTTCGAGGAATTTAATCAGAGGGTCGGATATGGATCTGTAGGGGGATTGAACTACATGAAGCTGAATTTTTGGCCACCTTCTTTTCCACTCTTCTTCAAGTGCCTTGCTGCTCCCCTCTGTCAATTCTATATGGACACCCATGACGTCGTTCGCCACTCTGCTTGCTAAGGCGACTGCATCAACTGTACCCTGGTTTATGTGGGATACTGGTATAGCAACGCGCTCCAGAGATCTACCTAGTTTAATGACATGTTCGATGCTTTCAGGTGTCATCTGGTTATCGAATTCTCGATAGTGTTTACGGATCTGCAGAAAGATGTAGACTCCTATTGGTATGATGATGAATGTGAACCAGGCACCATCGATGAATTTGCTGGCGCCTATGATTACTAGAGAGCATAACGTTGTGAATGCTCCTAGTCCGTTTGCCAGAGCCTTTAACAGCCAATGTCTTCCTCGGATGCGCCACCAGTGTATAACCATCCCCGTCTGTGAGAGGGTGAAAGCGAGGAACGCACCCACTGCAAAAAGAGGCACGAGGCTGTGTGAGTACCCGTTGAAAGCAATTATCAAGATGGCTGCTGCTGCTGAGAGTAGCAACATGCCGTTTTGAAAGACAAGTCTATCGCCTAGGTTTGATAGCTGGCGGGCGATGTAGCTGTCTTGGGCGAGGAGAGCTGCCACACGTGGAAAATCGGTGAATGCTGTATTCGCAGCTACCGCGAGGATGAGCAGAGTGGACACCTGTATCAAAATATATAGAGGACCTTCTCCCAGTATACGATGTGCCAGAGCCGATAGTATTGTCTCGTTTTCTCCAGGTATCACAGCGAGGTACTGAGTGAGTCCTATACTCCCTAAGAATAGCACGCCCACTAGTACCGACATTACAAGCAGCGTCTTGCCTGCGTTCTCAGACTTTGGGTTCTCGAAAGCTGGAACCGCGTTGCTAATCGCTTCAACCCCCGTCAATGCGGTGCAGCCGGATGAAAAAGCATGTAGGAGCAGTACAATTGTTAATGGCTCAACTGCGGCAGGTGCTATTAATGTGAGATCTCCTGGACCTTCAAAAATTGCACGTATGATCCCAAAGATTAGCATAGGAATGTATGTGAAGAGAAATAGATAGACTGGAATCGTCATCACTGAACCAGCTTCGCGTGCGCCGCGAAGATTAATGATAACTAGTATAACTAGGATGAGGAGTGCAACTATTACGCGGTATGGCCAAAGTACAGGAAATGCTGAAGCAATAGCTTCAACTCCTGCTGTAAGACTCACCGCCGCCACAAGCAGGTAGTCAATAAGGAGAGCCACCGCGGCAAAAAGACCTATCCGCTCCCCGAGGTTCTCACGGGCTACAATAAAGGAGCCCCCACCTGATGGATAGCCGTGGATCGTTTGGTAGTAGGATACTGTCAGCATCGCTAGGATGGCGGTAATGGCCAATCCCAGGATAATTGACATCGATAGTCCTATAGCTCCAGCTGCAACCAGCCCAAGGAATATTTCCTGGTTAGCGTAAGCGATCGAGGATAAAGCGTCTGGTGACAGTGCAGCAAGCGCCCTTATCTTATTCAGCTGCTGCTCCCCGTACTCAATCGTTGGCAGTGGTATGCCGATTATTATGTCTTTTAATCTCTTCCAATCCATGATAAAGACCGTTTTCTAGACTTGCATCATTTCTGAAGTTATCGTCGGTGACTAGATTGATGGAATTACCCGCCCAATTCTATTAACCTTATTGGCTCGACCCAGTAACTGCAACTACCAAATATTTAATTTTAACTTTATTCAGGCAAAATCAGGCAAAAGCAGTAAACAACGCGCTAGAACCACAAACGACATTAACCGTGATGAGGTGAAACACTCATGGTCCAGAAATTCAACTCCAAGATAGTTGACGACTGGGTAAAGTTTTGGAACACCTATGACCTAAACCAAGTTGAGAGGCTCTTCCTCAAGGATGATAGGGTGACATATTTCTCCTCAGAGAAGCAGGGCGTGATCAAGGGCTACGAGGCGCTCGTAAGGCACCATGAGGGATTCGGCTTCGTCAAGGGAGGTAAGGTTCAGCCAAATAAGCTCTGGCTTGAGGGGATGGACGTCGATGATTTCGGTGACTCAGCAATAGTCTGCGCTGTCTGGTTCTTCAAGCGCCTCAACGCTGAGAGTCCTCAGAAGGGGCCGGTCACCATTGTATATGAGAGGACGTCTGACGGCTGGAGGATCGCCCACGCCAACTTCGGTAATTATAAGTGAGCTTAACTAGTGCCATAAAGGTACCTTTTCATTTAGCTGCCGTGTAAAGTCTCATTATTTTAACTGTGATTTACTTTCGCGACAGTGGATAGTGTTTCTCCTACTCGAGCTATCTTTTTGCCCTCTAGCATTTTCTCCAGCTCAGTCTCCAGTATTAGGTTGGTTTTCGGTGTCTGCCTGGCCCTGAAGATGTTGGCGGTTTCCTGTATCAGGGATTCTCTGCTCAGACCCATGGAGTGGCTTAGGACGTGCAGCATCGCCGTCTCTATCTCCTCCGGTGAAACGTATTCGATCGGCCTGATCTCTGCTTCGGGCCCGTTGATGGGCACCCTAACCTTGACTGCAGTGGTGCCGTTGGGCCAGAGGAACTCTCCGCGTCTCTCGAATCTGCCCTTTATAGTTAGCTCCTTGACCGTCGCCCAGTAAGTTTTGTGGAAGGAGGGCGGGGCTGGTCTAAGGTTTACGGCGGTGTTCAGGCGTTTGAAGGCGTATTCGAGGTGTATCGGCCCCTCGGCGCGGACAAGCTTGGGTAGCAGGGTTCTGACTTCGAGGCGGTATAGATCAAGGTAGAGCTCCCTCTGGGTAGCGGGGATCCTGTTGAAGGTATGGCTGGGTTCGAGGGAGGCCCTCCGGTAGGGTTCGGATCCTGGTAGTTCGTCGCTTCTTCTCTCG
>MEZF01000065.1:0-7043 GCA_001774245.1 Candidatus Bathyarchaeota archaeon RBG_13_52_12 | reverse complement strand
GCGGGCCCTTGTCACAGCGACGTTCAGCCGGCGCTCCCCGCCCTCCATGTTCAGTGGGCCGAAGTTCATGGTCATTGCACCGCCCTTGTCGTAGCCGTATCCCACGCTGATGACCATGATATCCCTCTCGTCTCCCTGGACGTTCTCCAGGTTCTTGACGAAGAAGCCGTGAAGTCGGTCCTCCTGTAGTAGCTTCTCGTACTCAGGGTGCTCAGTTAAGCGTGCCTCGATCTCATCTTTCACGGTGTTCATCTGGCTGATGCTGAAGGTCATGACTCCGAGTGACTTATCCGGGTGCTCCGCGAGGTGGCTGAACACGATGTCCGCCACCACCTCTGCCTCCCTCGGGTTGTTACGGGCTCCCCCGCGGTCGTAGACGCCGTCGGGCACGTACTTGAACTCTATCCCGAGCCCGCCTCCCTTATCGATTGAGGAGGGGAAGAGTACGAGCTTGTCGTCGTAGAACTCTTTGTTTGAGAATACTATTAGGGAGTCGTGTTTGCTCCTGTAGTGCCATCGTAGCATACTGACTGGGAGTCCCATGCCCATACACTCGTCTAGGACGCTGTCGTAGGCTCCCACATCGTCGGTTGCTTCCTCCCACTCGGCGTCGTTGTCGGCTATGTACTGGAAGAACGGGGTCGGGGGGAGCTGCTTGTTGTCGCCTGCCACTATCAGGGTGTCGCCCCTGTAGATGGATCCGACAGCGTCCTCTGTGAAGATCTGGGAGGCCTCGTCGAAGACGACTAGGTCGAAGTGTAGCCGATCGGGGAGGATGAACTGGCTCACGGAGATGGGGCTCATCAGGAGGCATGGCTTCAGCCTCCGTATCAGGTTGGGTATTCTATTGAAGAGGTGGCGGAGCGGCATCTGCCTCCTCTTCTTAGCCGCCTCCTTGAGTAGGATGGTGATCTCCGAGTCCGGGGCTTCGACGAAGACTCCTTGGGGCTTTTTCGCGTTGGCTGCCTCGATGACCTTCTTGGACGACTCCTCTATCAGTGCTGCGTCGAGTGATCTGAAGTCGTCGACAGCCTGGTCTTGGTCCCTCGCCCTGAAGGAGCTTAAGGTCGGGTCCTCCTCCGCGAATCGGTTGAGGAGTCCGCTGCTGATGGATTTCCTGTATATGTCGATGAGTTGCTCCCTATTGTAATTCTTCTCAACGAGTTGTTTGACGAGATTCCCCAGTCCCTCTTCGGTGAGCCTCGAGGATGCCTTGTTGTAGTCCACCCACGCCTGCAGGTCATCTGTTCTTTGGGCGAGTCTCTCCGAGACTAGGAGTACCTCGTCGACGCTGAGGCTCTGGGTTCTTTTTCCCCAGAGGGGGCTGCTGAATCTTGAGTTCAGCTCGTCTATGAGTCGGCATAGCTCCTGGAGGCGCTTCTCAGAGTCAAGCTTCGGCCTCTCTAGGGTGGGATCGGTTGTGAAGCTGATCACCTCCGCTGACGGCTTCGGTGGCAGGGCCTTGAGGAGGCCACGTGTCCAGTCTATTGCCTCGATCACCTTCTGCCAGTCTGTGGAGATCCCTTGGTAGAGTCCCCCATACGTCTCCCTTCGCTGGGGTGCAAGCTCGGCCTCCTCTTCCTCGAAGCCCTGCAGTTTCTCCGACTTCTTGATGTCTGAGAGGAGCCGTGTGAGAGTCTTGGGGGGATCCGAGGTTGCTGTGACGAGGGACGGTTGAACTGCCCCACGGAGGTTTTCTAATCTCCCATTAAGCTCTGCGGCCCACTCCTTCAGCTCCATCAGGGGAATGTTTGTGATCCTCGTTTCGCCGCCTGGGAGCTTCTCTGGCAGTATGATACGCAGCGGTCTTGAGGCTGTCCTCCAGCTCTGCAGCGAATCGCCGAGACTACGCCCTAGTGTGAGGAGATCCTCCCTTGGCTTCGTCGCAACGCAGAGGTTGTCCCGTAGCAGCTTCGGGGCTCTTGAGGCCCCTATCAGGCGCAGGGTCTCCCTCGCGGTCTTCGTGGCTTCTCCCGCTGCCTCGAAGTCTGGGCTCCCTTCCCTATAGTAGGACCCGAGCTTGTTCCTCGCCTCCTCCTGCTCGGAGGCGATTGTCTTTGCCAGCTCCTTCAGCTCGGATGCCAGCCTGAGGTCCTGTAGAATGGTTGACGGGATCTCGCCGTTCTTTGTCACCCTCGATATTTCGGACCTGATCCTATAGTAACTCGGCCTAAGATACCTGATGGGGGAAGACCCAGGGCCTTCAAGGTAGGTTATTAGGGCTGGCAGGTCTAGGGCAGTTACCTCGTCTCTGTAGGCTGCTAACTCTGCCTTGAGCTCGTCTCTTCTCCTGTGTTCGATCCTGGCCTTCTCAAGGTATTTCTCCGCCTGTTCGAGGCTGGTTTTGTCGAGCCAACTTCTTTCGGGTCTGTTGGTTGCTTCGCAGAGCTGTGTGATACGGTGGATTCGCCTAGCAGTGTTGACTGTCTGGAGATCGCTTGGAAGTCCGAGGATCTCCGAGATTTTCTCGGACCGCTCCCCCCATCCATCGGCGTCACTGATTGTCTGGTCTAGGAACTTTCCGAGGTCGTCGAAGTGTCTTAGGAGGCCCCCGTCGCCCTTAAGATTGCCCTGGAGAAGTTCGGCGGCGCTCTTCCATGCCCCTTCGACTCTGTCGGCTGTTCCTCTTGGAAGTGCCCTGAACCTATTGTCGTATCTGCTTTCAAGCTCAGCTCTTATGGCCCAGTAATCTCCCCACTCTTGGCGATGTGATTCGGCATCCACCTGGATCTTGGTGAGGTCCGCGTCCTGGAGCCACCTCGTGGGGGGGTAGGGGGTGGCTTCGATCATGTTCGCCAGCTTCTGGGTCGCATCGTAGTCCTCGAGGCTCTTGGGTGCTGTGATCCTGAGCTTTTCGCAGTAATCGTGGGCCTCGGATCGCAGCTGTTTGGTTGAGTCTACTAGTGTGGTGAGCAGATTGGTCCACTCGCTGCGGACGTCCATAGTGTACGCCGTGGCGTTACAACCCCTCCAGGGGAATGATGCGCCTTCCTCTACGACGACCCAGGAGTTCTGGAGGCGCCTCATCTGCTCCTCGAGGCTGAAAATGGTCTTCTGGTCGAGTGCTCTGAAGCTCGGGTACCCCGATGGGATATCTGGGATCGATTCGAGCTTGGCGATCTCGTTCAGAAGCTTGTAGGCGCTCGTGTTTGATGGCTGCCTCGTCTTGTGGAGGGACTCCACGTAGGTGTTTAGCTGAGTTCTCCTGTGCTTGAGACGGTCTATCTCCTCTCCGCTCATTCCTCTGCCGGGTTTCAAGTGCTCCGTTAGGGCTCTGCTGAGCTCGTTGATGACCTCGCGCTTATTCGCCTTGTAGCTGTGAAGCTCAAGGCAGTACTCGTCGAGGTCTTTTTCCCTGAGACGGTTGTATACGACCTCGAGGGCCGCCATCTTCTCGCTAACGAACAGGACGCTTCTGCCGGAGGCGATGTATTCGGATATTATGTTGGCTATCGTCTGGCTCTTACCAGTGCCGGGCGGGCCATGCATTACGTATGATTGTCCCCGTAGTGCGTACTGTATACAGAGCTGCTGGCTGCTGTCGGCGTCCAAGATCTGGTACGTTTTGCCTGGATCCACGATGTTGTCCAGGTCCCCGACACCTGGCAGACCCCTCTGGATGAGTCCCTCGACGGGTACCCCGGCTAAGGATCTCACAATTGGGTGCTCTGTGATGCGGCCTAGGTTATCCGTCAAGTCTTGGTAAATTGCGAGTTTCGCGAAGCTGAAGAGCCCGAGGTAGACGGTGGGCTCAACTGTCCACCCGAACTCGTTTACGCTATTTTGAACCGTTGCCAGGTAACTCGACGGCGTCTGCTCCTCTTCCTCCGGGAGAGTGGGAAGGTCGAGGCCGTGCTCGTACTTCAGCTTCAGCATGAGGGCTGGGTTAACGAGCACCACATCTTCTACGGGTGGTACTTTGATTTGGTATGGCTCCCGCGTCGAGTCTCTGGCGAGCTCAACGGGGGTCAGGAGCAGTGGTGAGACGACTTCTTGCCCGTTGTCCTTCTCGGTCCACCTAAGCTGTCCATAGGTTACGTAGAGAACCCTTATGCCGCGCTCCGTGTACTCGGATTGGGAGCGTCGGCTCAGGTTTTTCAGGGTTCTGTCGAGTTGGCTTGGGTCCGACCATCCTGGTGTGATCTCGGTGCTCTTCGCCGCCCTTATCTTAGGTGGCGTCTCTCCGGGCTTCGTCAGGGGGGGCTGGCGGATCTCCCAATTTTTTCCCCTCGCGACGAGTCGGCTGTACACGGTCTCCACGTCAGGGGAGACGATGGTGAGGTGTGAGGTCTTGGTTGGTTGGAAGTAGATGGCCCTATTCCTCTTCGTCAGGTCGATTAATCGAAGCTTCCAGTCCTCGACGCGCCTGTTTACCTTGAGGGATTCGGGAGATTCCATACGGCCACCCCTTCTTGAACGGAGTAGTTACTCTCATCGAATAAGACTTTATATTCTATTTAGAGAGAGCAATTTTTATACTATTTATATAGTCTTCGCGCCCGCGATTAAGTATGCTCAAAGAAGACAAAAATAATTAATAAATACATTTATGACAAAGAATCTTATGAAATAAAAACTGAGGTCATACTAAACCTATTTAATATAGGTTTTCCTTGGGAATAAATTAAGGAGATTTTTCATTGATACGTGCGCGAAGGTGTGGGAATTAGCAGGGATGCATCTTTTACCTAATATCTGTTAATTTTCATTTGCTTTAAAAGGAACGACTCCTAAATTATACTCGAAAGTAGAACTGGTGACACCTGACGAAATATAATATTGAAGTCAACAGAAAAAACTGCATCGCATGTGGAGCATGTTACAATACCGTCCCAACACATTTCGAGGCGGACTATGAGAACAAATCAGCCGTAGCAGATGGCAAGGGATACGAGATCTCTATGGGAAGCTTTGAAGAAAACCTACCAGACGAAGTAAAAACCGTCATGAAATCCTGCCCCGCTTCAGCCATAAAGATAATAGAGTCAAATTAGCTTGGAATGAAAAAACTAGAGACCCTTGTGGCTTCACCTAAAGAATTTCAAGGTGAGAAGATCTTTACCTCACAACCCTTGTCCTATAAGTAACTTCGGAGATTCGGCGTGCACAAGAAGCTCATGCCCTGTACTCAAGCAAAACCGTATTCTCCATATAGCTAGACTTCACCGGGATGTCGAGCATCTCTATGAAAAAGCTCCTCATATACCCCTCAAGGAAAATGCTCCATTTTATACCCATCTCATGGTTTAGGAGGATCCTGTGGTCCCTGCCGTTGACATCGTGGCTAAGCTTGAACCATCGGGAATTCTTGCCGTAGTGAATATCCAGCATATTTAGGACGGCATCAAAATTCTGCTGGGTCCCCATCAGAATCATTGCAGTGCTCTTATGCCCCTGAGCCGCCAATGCACCTATTTTCTTAACCTCATCCGCTGGCAGGAGGTTTAAGACACTCTGAATTATGTCGCGTGCGATAACTAGGGCGCCAGTTTTATTGGATGGCCATACTAGATTAACGCAGTGATCAATTGTTTGATTCATCAATGCACTGGTTGAAATACCTCTGCTCCGCGCCTCATTCTCTAATGCCTCAACTAGATCTTTTCTCATGCTGAATGTGCGAGCCATCTTACCCTTTGGCAATATTTTAGACCCCAAAGTAGTGCGCCCAAAACTTTAACTTTTTCTTAATCTTTCATGCACCGTATCTCATGCTCACATATAAGCTTTGGCTTCCCATCGTTAAGCGCGCGCAACCTTAAAAACTACTTGATGATGTATTCTTTATTTTGGAATTTAAGCTCATTTTACCGATATTTACCGATGATACCGGTAATCATATGTCCTTTACAGAAAATAGCTGATATTTCAACCGGAATGGTTACTGATACACTGATCGTGAAAATACTACCAACCGTTAAGGTGGAGTTGAGGATAAGATTAGGTAAAGTTCGGGGAGGCTACCAAACTCGCGCGTGCGCCCGAAGAATAGCTTAGATACCTCTCTCGCGCGCGATTGGGACACATTTCACGATGTAGTCGCGTGAGCCACTCCAAAAATCCATGCAATGCTATGAAGTAAAATTTTATCGACAACATTAAATTAAAGTTTAACCTCAATCGTGGCATGGCACTACCTAGGCTCAGTTCAACTCCCCAATCAGTTGCTATTGAAGAAATTAATCTAAAAGTCACTTCAATAGAATCATATTCAAGAGGAAGTGCCTTCCATCCTACTAAAAACTCAACAGCCACAGGATTTTTCGTAAAAAAAGGTGAAGACACATACTTAATTACTAATCGTCATGTAGTAATTAATGAAGAAAAAGAATATTACCCAGATATTTTAAAAATCACAATACATAACAGTACAACTACTTTAACGAGTATTAGAAAAGTAGAAATTCCATTGTATAATGAGGGTACACAACTTTGGTTAGAACATAACGATAATATAATTATTACAGAAATTAAAGAGAAAATTGATGTAGTAGCTATTAAGATTACGAATTATTTACAGCCTACCGATGTGATTAACCATTTCACTTATGATGATTTTCCAACTATTGGAACCGTTATTGCCCTTGGAGACCCTTGTCTTGTCATAGGTTTCCCATATTATTTCCAGGATGAAACGCACTTCCTACCTATTGCAAGAAGTGGTACAGTAGCCAGTACTTGGAGGTCTTTTTTTAGAGGAAAAAAATTATTTTTATTAGATTCTATTCTTCATCCAGGAACAAGTGGTAGTCCAGTATTGATACCCGAAGCAAGTATTCGTAGGACTGCTACATCCACTATAGTGGGTGAGTATTTCCCTCCCTTGTTGATTGGGATTCAATCAGGTGAATATCCCGGTTTAAACTTAAACGCAATTTGGTATTCCTTCTTAATCGAAGAGATTATACCTTAAACTTATTCATAAACCCTGAGAAGAATATAATCCGATTCTGTTAACATAACTAAATCGAATGAGCACGCGCGCGCGGCTAGAAAACAAATTTTCCTATAATTTACCCCACCAATATGGGGGTTCTACCTCT
>MEZF01000064.1:14224-15604 GCA_001774245.1 Candidatus Bathyarchaeota archaeon RBG_13_52_12 | reverse complement strand
AGGACTGAAGCGGAGCCGAACCCAGCTAATAGAGTCACGGATCCGGGCCCTACCAATGGAAACCACACTAAACTTGGCTCCTTTCAACGTGCTTGTAGAAAGGTACCTTAAGGTCTACGGGCTCGTGGACGCGCTCGTCCACAGGCACCTCTTCGTGGTGCCGTATGTGAAGTCTGATGAGGAGCTTGTACGTATCCTAGCGGATCTCTCCAGGAGGGTGATGGCGCAAACCTTGGGTTAGTGTTGCCGCCTGTTTTGCGTACGCGTCGAGTACACTTGAACTTATTTTTTACGATGCGCGAAAAATCGAAGAATGGTAGAACAATGGTTGGGCGCTACACACTTACACAACTGCTTCATTTCAGAGCACCGTAGTTGACCACTACCTACTCTTCTTGAAAGAGGAGTAGACCCGCGCCCAAGGGTTTAATACTCAATGTCCTTGGAGTGTTTACCAGTCAGCTCCTCAATTATTATCCTACCAACGGTCATGCCCTTAAGCTCGGCGTCTTTCCCTATTCGGGCCACGTGAGGATCCACCTCCGTTTTCCCAGAGGTCGTAGGCCTTCTCTCCTGGCGGGTGAACATGTGGCTCAGTATCCTCCTCTTCTCGGGGATGTCTTCGATGAGCTCAACTCTGCCCTCGAACATGGTCGTGACGTATAGGTGGTTGCACTCCCCCTCGACATATCCGCGGTCGATGATCGCCTGCCCCCAGACTCGTGGGTTAGTCTTCATGTAGTCGAGCTTCTTGCCCGTGGAGGCGCAGTGGAAGTAAAGGCACTTGACGTCCTCGTCGTAGCTGTGGCTGAGGCTTACAAGGTAGGGCTCGTTGCCTCTACAGAGGGCGATAGTGATGTACTGAGTCTCCCTGAGCACCTTTTCGAGCTTTGCGGGGTCTTTGATCTCCCTGTCCATGCGCCTCACGTGGTATTTCATTGGTATATCGCCATAGGGTTGGGTTGGGTGCCATAAAAGGGAGGCGGGTAAAACAGCAGCTCATAGTCGCCGCGCGTGTAAGCGAGGAAACCTATAAGCAGCTGAAGGGGATTAGGAGTCTAAGAAGGAGGTAAGGGATTGTCAGTAGTCATGGTTAAATGTCCTCACTGTGGATCCCCCCAAGTTAGCTCGACAGGCCCCGATCAGTACAAGTGTAGAAGCTGCGGCGCCATCTTCCACTTCGTGAGGCCAGATGTGCAGAGGCAAGACGTCGTCGGCCACAACTGCCCCCATTGCGGCAAAGCCATCCCGGCTGGCACAGGGATCCGATGCATGAGATGTGGGAAGTATGACCTGTGTCCAGACTGCGTTTCTAACCTTAACCCCGACGGCTACGTCTGTAAAAGCTGCCTCAAAGCAAGCGGCCAAGACTGCGCTATC
>MEZF01000064.1:12653-14211 GCA_001774245.1 Candidatus Bathyarchaeota archaeon RBG_13_52_12 | reverse complement strand
CATTCATAACTTGCAAGAGCTGCGAGGAGAGGATGGCTAAGGGGACGAAGAGCAGGGATCAACTGGTCGCAAAGGCCTGCGATGACTGTTACAACACCTTCTTCACCGACTACTTGAGGCTCCAAGAGGCTAAAGGCGGAATGCCCCCGAAATGGGGTAAGGTATCTTTTCACTGCCCAGTCTGTGGTCAGATCTGCAACGACTGCGTTGAGGAGAAGAAGCAGTTCCTCGGGGGGGTATCGCATAGGTGCAAGAACTGTGGCTCTGAGGTGAAACTCAGAGAGGAGACAATGTAGACTCACGCTCGCGAAAATATCTATTGTTAGCCCCGGGGGTGAGCGCGGAGAAAACTAACTTCTTTGTTCGATAATGGGATAATGATCTATAAAGAATAAATAGTTCTTTTCGAATTAATAATAGATATAATATGAATGATGATGAGATTAAATTGGTTCTTTTCGGCTTAGGGATAACTATGGCATTCCTCGGCATGAGGATATTCCTTGACTGGGAAGATAAGATTAGTAAATTTGATATACTTCATAAAAAATAATTTTAAGACCCGATTACTTGACCGCGCACGCTTTTGTGCCATCGCTTCTAAGGGGGAAACAAGTTCAGGAGACTCCCCCCTTAGAGACGTGGATATCAAAGACATTATAATTTAACCTACGAAACCTTGGAACAAGTTCAATAAGGGCGTACACGAGACCTCCTTTGACACATATTAAAGCCTCCACACGAGTCTAGATCATAGCATGTCCGGCACCTTAACACTCAAGGAGATCGAGGGGCTCGGCTACTACGATTTCATGGGCTACATGGGAGTCCCCTTCTTCAACATCGGAGGCTTTTCAAGCATAGACAGGCTAGCAGAGCTCTGCCAAATCACAGAGCATACTAGGATACTTGAGGTAGGCTGCGGGACAGGAGCCAACGCCTGCTACCTGGCTAAGAAGTACGGGTGTAGCGTCGTAGGCGTGGATATATCCGAGCACATGGTGAGGTATGCGCTTAAGCGAGCCGAGGAATTGTGTCTCACCGATCACGTCACTTTCATGCTGGGAGACGCTTACAGCCTCGAGTTCCCCGATGAAGGCTTCGACGCGGTGCTGACCGTCTTCGTGTCCCAGTTCCTGGACCCGGTCAGGGCCTTCCCCGAGTTCTATAGAGTCCTTAAGACTGGCGGCTACCTCGGGGTCAACGAGATGTATAAGGCTGATGATGTGCCCCCTGAGGCGCTGGATCGTGTCAACCATGGTGAAAAAGTCTTCAGTGAGCTGACAGACCTCCCCTTCAGCATACGAAGTCCAGCATCCTGGATTTCAGCCTTCAAGTCCGCCAGGTTCAGTGACGTCTTGATGGAGGAGCACTCTAATGCCTCTCAACCCCCCTATGCGTTGAATAGTGTGGGCGAGTTTGGCGGGTGGGGCAAACTTATGGTTACCCTCTGGAGGACGTTTATACTCGCATTGAGTAGCAGGAAGATACGGGAGCGCTTCGCTAAGATAGGTGAGACTAAGGGTGTGCTGCTGCGGGATAAGGTGGCGAACAGGTA
>MEZF01000064.1:12373-12636 GCA_001774245.1 Candidatus Bathyarchaeota archaeon RBG_13_52_12 | reverse complement strand
GCATTGGCAGGAAGTCTCTGATTTCGCGTATTGGAGAGTCAAAGAAATGAGATCATTCGCGCACTAGTCCTAGGGATTCTGGCCTACTCGTGCGCGATTCTCAAGAACTTCTAAAGAAAGGCTATTAGAGCACACGCGTTCGAATAATCACTCACCATTCTATGAGGCATCCCATAGGGCGTTGAACTCGTTAAGATAACGGCCAACTAGTGTAGCACTCCTAACGATTAACAGGTTTTCAGCGTTATCATCCTCGGCTGACC
>MEZF01000064.1:9775-12131 GCA_001774245.1 Candidatus Bathyarchaeota archaeon RBG_13_52_12 | reverse complement strand
AGATATGTATGGGTCTGTCTGCTGAAGCTGTGTCAGCTGATCTGCTAGTATCTTGACTTGTTTTTCGTATGCGGATGTCTGGGGGACAGTGATGGCGTAGCTTATTATTGACCCCAACATGAGTCCGGTTATGAGCCCAATGGCGAGGATTTTGAATTCCATGGTGGAGTGTTCTCATTATCCTTAATCAGTTCTACTGTGCGCACGCGAAGACTGCTCGAACCTATACGGCTCTAAAAGGGTCGCCAAACGCATTTTTATGGACTGACTGGTATGCCGTACCTCCCCACGCTGAGGCCACCATCTACGCTCAAAACGGCGCCCGTCATGTAATCCGCTTGGGGGCTGCAAAGCATCAAAATAGCATTAGCAATGTCTTCAGGTTTCCCAATTCGCCCCCAGGGAGTCATACGCACCGTAGCTTGATCATACGCCACTTTTGTGGGGGTCTGCTCTTCACCGATGTCGATGAGCCCGGGGGCAACCGTGTTGACGTTTATCTTGTGGGGCCCAAGCTCAAGTGCCAAACAGTTAGCAAACATAACCAAACCCGCCTTTGAGGCGCAGTAAGCCGCTGCCCCTACACGGGCTATCTTCCAGCTGCCCGAGGAGACGTTAACAATCTTACCGCCCCCACCCTGACTTATCATCTGTCGGGCGGCAAACTGGCTGCAGTTGAAGGCCCCCTTTAGGATAGAGTCGATGTTACGGTCGAATACCTCCTCGGTCATATCCACCACGTTCGCAATCGGGCGATCGGCTGCATTGTTGACGAGAATATCTATTCTATCCCAGCGGTCGATGAGGGCCTTAAACATCCTCCCAACCTCCCTCCTACTACGTACGTCAGCCCTGTGGGCAACGACGCCTTCTCCATATTTACCGAGGCTCTTCAACGCGTCTTCAAGCCTCCCCTCATCGACCCCGTTAATCATGACCCGAGCTCCCGAGTCTAACAACATCTTCGCAGTCGCGTAGCCTATTCCTCTGCTTGACCCTGTGACAAGCGCCACCTTGTTGCTGTAATCGTACTTTAACAAAGGACACCATCCTCCAACTACTCAGTGAATACAAACTCGATATAACTTGTTAGCCGGTAAGGATTTGGTAACCAGCTTACTTTCGCCAACGTCGCACGTGCTTAGTATAATATGAGGCATGTACGCGCGTTTTCGCTCCAATAAAATGTGGGGTCTAACAAGAATAAACTATCTCGCCATTGAGGATCGTCATGAAGACCTTCAGTCCCTTAATTTTTTTCTTAGTTTCCTCAATTTCAGCTGGGTTCGTGGTTTTCAGTTTGAACCAGTTTTTAGTAATGTCGACGGGTAGAATGGTTATATCAGCAAGTTTCCCATGTTCGATTGTGCCTTTAAGGCCCTCTTCTCTTGTCGCGTAGGCTCCCTCGTATGTGAAGCACTTCACTGCTTCCTCTAGGGTGATTCTGCTCTTCTTTATCGGGTGGTTGACAGCTGACCAGATGCCGTACAGAGGGTGGAAGGGCATACCGTCGGACCCGAAGGGGATGTGAAGGCCAAGGTCCAGCAGCTTCCTGTACGGGTTGCATCTTTCGAGCCTCTTCTTTCCCAAGCGAGTGTCGTACATTCCACCGGGCCAAGCCCACTCGCCTACGAAGTTGGGTTGCATCGATGCGATGATTCCAAGCTCCTTAGTCCTCTGGATGTCCTCGTCAGTTGGGTATTCATAATGCTCTATCCTGTAGCGGTGGTCAGGCCTCTGCTTCACCTTAAGGGCCTCATCTATCCTTTTGATTGCTTCGTTGATTGCCTTGTCTCCAATAGCGTGGATGGCTATCTCTCCGCCCATATCGTGTTCTTCTTTGACTACGGCTTTGTTCCGCTCTTGATCCCCCACGTATACTCCACGTGTGTTAGGGTTGTTTGTATACGGGTCGTAGAGGAGGGCGGTCTGGGCTCCCATTGAGCCGTCTATCCCGATCTTTATGGTCCCTAGAGTGAGCCACTCATCACCTTCCCATCTGCGGGGGTACCAGGTCATGACGTGGGCGCGTATCTTCAGGTCCCCCTCTCTGTGGGCGTCTATGTAGGGGGCTGTAGAGTTTAGAGCATCGGTCTCATCAGGCCTGCTGCAGTCGTGGATTGTTGTGGCCCCAAGGCTGTGGGCGAGAGCCGTAGCGTCGCGGAGACCCTGTCTGACCTCCTCATACGAGGGAGGGGGTATGTGTGGGGTTACCATGCCCCTCGCATCTCTCAGGACCCCCGTGGGCTCTCCATGTGAGTCTTTATCGACGACGCCGCCGGAGGGGTTTGGGGTCGATTTCGTGATGCCGCAGGCTTTGAGTGCGCACGTGTTCAGGATAATCATGTGGCCGCAT
>MEZF01000064.1:7748-9742 GCA_001774245.1 Candidatus Bathyarchaeota archaeon RBG_13_52_12 | reverse complement strand
ACCGCGTCGAGATCGTGACGCGTGGGGTAACGTTTTTCCTTGAGGTTCTGGTCGTCCCAGCCTCTTCCCTGAGCCCAGAGGCCCTTACTCAGCTTACGGTTTTTAATGTACTTTTTGACGCGTTCGGAGATTTCGGTGATGGATTCAGCGTCATCCAGTTGGATGAAGCCAAGCCTGTAGCCCATTCCTAAGAAGTGGGTGTGTGAATCGATCAGTCCTGGAACAACGGTCTTATTGGATGCATCAATTATTTTTGCATTAGCTGGGATTTTGATTTCATTCTTCTTCCCAACTGAAGAGATTCTTGAGCCTCTCACGAGGATGACGGCATCCTTGAGGGTAGGCCCCCCCGTGCCATCAATTAGACTTCCGCATAGGATAGCAAGCAATGATACTTACTTCTCCAAATTTACCTCTGAGTACTGGTTATAAGATTTTGTATTCGCATTTCAACACCCAATATTATCGCCTGAGTGCCGAGTCCTAAAAATGAGATTGGATGTTCATTCGCGCCTCTCTCTTTTCTCGTATGAGCAGTAATGGAGACATTTTAGAGTCGGAGACACACGCACTCATTCAATAACATTATCCGCACTTCAGGCTATTCCCTACACGTGATTGTATGTTTGACCTAGTCATGTTACAGTCCATATCGTATACCGCAGGCGCGATAAGTGTGGTCCTGGGCGTCATCTACTACGTGATGAACCTCAGAACAAACCAGAGGGCCACGAGAATCACACTGACAAATAACCTCTTACAGAATTTCGTATCCGAAGCACACCAGAGAAGATGGGGAGAGCTGCTGAACATGAAGTGGAGCGACTACGACGACTTCGAGAAGAAGTATGGATCAGACAATAACCTGGACAACTTCGCGAAGAGGCAGGCAGTTATTTTACAATTCGACATCCTCGGTAACCTCCTACGGTCCGGACTCGCCGATAAGGAGACACTGTACAATTGTATACAAATCACCGCACCGTGGACGTGGGCCAAGTTCAAATCCGTGCTGATGGAGAACCGGAGACTGTACTCTGGGAAGGATATGTTTACCGGCTTTGAGTATCTCGCTAGCGAGATGATGAGGATGAAGCTTGAGAGGGATCCTTCATACACTATACCCGAGTCGCTCGCGGAGTATCACCCTGATCACGCGCGCATTTAGGTATGAGGATGAGATTACGGCCTCGTGTATACGCGAACCTAAACTGCACCTTTCGTTCAGTCAATACGGGCTGTCTGGTATTAGTAGCCAAGCAATTATGTAAGCGAGGACCCCAAAACCGTAAGCTAGACTTATGATAACCCACGCTAATCTAACTATCGTTGGATCCAAGTTAAAATACTCGGCTAATCCACCGCAAACCCCCGCAAGGACCCTGCTTTTCCTTGACCTGTATAGTTTCTTTTGGTTTTCCATTATTTATTCACTAGCTATCTCAAATTCTATGTTGTGTGTTATAAACATTCTAGATTATTCAGATAAACAAGGAATCATACGCGCAACATTACTCATCAACTAAAACTAATTAAACCTAGTACCCCCCTAACCATGATTAGGAGGAACAAGAGTGAGAGAAGTCAAGGTAGCCACGGCCCAATTCGAGACAACGTTCGACCCCGAGGAGAATAGAAGGAAAGCCCTCAGGTACTGCGAAGAAGCGGCACAAAAAGGCGCACAGGCGGTCTGCTTCGCCGAGTTCTGGATGACGGGAAACCCGACTACCGGCGACAACTCCCGACTCGTCAAACTGGCGGAACCCGTTCCAGGCCCAACATTTAAGCTCTTCGAGAAGAAGGCGAAGGAACTCGGCATATACATCATCCCCGGGACAATCATCGAGAAAGACGAAAAAGGAAGATACTACAATACTTCCGGCCTAATCTCCCCAAGCGGCAAGCTAGTAGCCAAACTCCGAAAAGACCACCCCGAGAACGCCTCCGGAAAGGCTGAGACTCACTTCGGCATAAACCCCGGACCCGGCGAGTAC
>MEZF01000064.1:0-7732 GCA_001774245.1 Candidatus Bathyarchaeota archaeon RBG_13_52_12 | reverse complement strand
AGATAGGGGTAATCGGCGTCCCCATAGACATGGACCTCTGCGCACTAGAGGTCCCCCGAATCATGGGGCTCAAGGGGGCCGAAATACTATTCACCCCAATGTGCTGGGGCGCCACCGTCCACGACTGCGTCGCCGCATACGGCATAGCGGGATCCTCCGTCAGCGACGCTTATGTCGTCATATCAAACAGGATGAGCCAGGACCCGGTGAGACTAGGCGGAAGCGGTGTGTTTTGGCTCCGCAACTACATCGCCCGTATACCCGATCTCACTGAAGGCCTAACAGTTGCCACCCTCGACCTAGACAGAGTCAAGGAGAGACGCGAAGAATGCAGAACTCGGTACCCATACTGGAGACGCCCCAGTACCTACAAGCTACTCCTCGACGAGGAAGCCGAGCGCCAAGCCCATGGCTTAAGACCGTGAAAAGGAAGTAACAATCGCGCGCGCCTCAGACTCGCGTGTCTCTAAGGGATGTGTTGCTCGCTTTTTCATGATTCAAGACTCGGTTCGTGCCATCGAAGGGATCAAGCATCTTAAGCCGGGGGAGAACAAGTTACCATTGAGTTCCCATGAAGAACGCCTTGATAGTTTGGGGTGGATGGCCAGGGCACGAGCCTAAGCAATGCGTAGAAATATTCACTCCCTGGCTGAAGGAGAAGGGCTACAGTGTCGATGTCCACGAAAGCCTCGACGCTTACCTCGACCATGAGAAGATGGCCAAGCTGAGCCTCATCGTCCCCGCCTGGACCCAGGGAACCATAACACGAGAACAGGAGAAGGGGCTGCTGGACGCCGTGAAGTCAGGGGTCGGCATCGCTGGCTGGCACGGCGGCATGGGAGACGCCTTCAGAAACAACGTCGAGTACCAGTTCATGGTCGGAGGCCAGTGGGTAGCCCACCCTGGAAACATAATAGACTACGAGGTCAACATCCTCGACCACGACGACCCCGTCACGCACGGTCTCCGAGACTTCAAGATGCACTCGGAACAATACTTCATGCACGTCGACCCCTCCGTGAAGGTCCTAGCCACCACCACGTTTACCGGCGAACACGCCCCATGGATCAAAGGAACCGTGATGCCCATCGCCTGGAAGAAGATGTACGGCAAGGGGAAAGTCTTCTACACATCCCTCGGCCACGTCGCAGCGGACTTTAACGTCCCCGAGGCAAAGGAGATCGTTAAAAGAGGTATGCTCTGGGCATCCAGGTAGGCTAACAACATGAAGCCAGTTAAGATTGGCATAATAGGCTGCGGCTACATAAGCGGCATCTACCTTAAGAACAGCAAACTCCACAGAAACCTCGAAGTCGTGGCCTGCGCAGACCTCTTCCCCGAGAGAGCCGAAAAGAGGGCGTTGGAGTTCAACGTCCCAAAGTCCTGCAGCGTAGAGGAACTGCTCAACGACCCCAACATCGAGATAGTGATCAACCTAACAACACCCGACGCGCACTACAAGGTAGCCAAGGCCTCCATAGACTCGGGTAAATCGGTCTATAACGAGAAGCCCCTCGCAATAGCCCTGGGGGAGGGCGAGAAGCTCATCACCACGGCAAAGGAAGCCGGGGTCCTCATCGGCGGGGCACCCGACACCTTCATGGGGGGAGGCATACAGACGTGCAGGAAGCTCATAGACGATGGCTGGATCGGCGAGCCCATCGCAGCTACCGCGTTCATGACCTGCCACGGCCACGAGGGATGGCACCCTGACCCCGAGTTCTACTACAAGACCGGCGGAGGCCCCATGTTCGACATGGGACCCTACTACCTCACCGCCCTAGTCAACCTGATCGGGCCGATGAAGAGCGTGAAGGGATCCACAAGGATAACCTTTCCCGAGAGAATAATTACAAGCGAGCCGAAACATGGAGCCAGAATCAAGGTGGAGGTCCCCACACACGTCGTCGGCATCATCGACTTCCACAGCGGCGCAATAGGAGCCATCATCACCAGCTTTGACATATGGGCCGCCCAGCTACCCAGAATCGAGATCTACGGAGCCGCAGGGTCCCTGAGCGTCCCTGACCCGAACACCTTCGGGGGGCCCGTAAAGATCCTCCGCCAAGGAGAACAGGAGTGGAGCCAAGTCCCTCTCACCCACACCTACACAGCCAACAGCAGGTGCCTCGGTGTGGCCGATATGGCGTACGCGCTCAGGTCAGGAAGGCCCTGCAGAGCTAACGGTCAATTAGCCTACCACGTCCTCGAAGCCATGCACCTCTTCCACGAAGCCTCAAACCATGAGAGAACAATGACACTCAAAAGCACATGCAGCAGACCCGCACCCCTGCCCCTAGGTCTAACAGAGGGCTATCTAGACCCATAAAATCTTCAGGGCGACGCGCGCGCGACCTAATTTCTGAGTAACAGATATTCGCGTGCCTTGGCTGTGAGTTGATTATTCCCTTTGCGCCCAGTGAGGATCTCATTATGCTTTAAAGTCTTACGTATGTCCTTAGAGAGGCCTGTGATAGCGGTGCACTCGTCCTTCGACTTGCATATAACTAGCAACTCCGTCTTGTAGTAGTTGATCATGTTCTCGAAATTCTTCTCCTGAAAGGTCTTACCCGTCATGTGTTGGAATCTTTCATCTCTTAGATTTGTTTGGGACTGTTTATCCGCGTTGCTGCGTGTTTCTTTGTCAAAGTAGGCCTGCTTGAGCTCCGGATCCTTGTTGTACTTCATCGCCCTGAGGTCACTGAGTATTATCCATTTCCCGACTCCCATCTCGGCGGCGATCTCTATGCTTGAATGGTCTTGGTTTATTCCCTTCAGTATCAGGAGTCGACGTTCCTCTGGGCTGATAGCATCGTTTATCATTGTTCTTCATCCTTCTTTTACTTGCCTAACTCCTGTTAGAAATCGGTGTCTCCATCTTCCTCCGCGGGCGCTTCGAATAGTGCACTTATCTTGCACTGCGCTCGCGGAGTGAGCCGATTGTCTATTCGGATTATCTGCCATTGTGTAACTTTCCATTCCCTATTATTGTACAACCCACTTCTTCACGGCCTCTACTACCGCTTTTGAGAGGTCGCCTTTTTTCCCGCCGAACTTCTCGATCGTTTTGAATCTGAGCTTCTTCTCAAGCTCGTCCGAGAGCTCTACGCTGATTCGACCCATCTTCTTATTCATCTTCCCTTATTTTACCAGCACACGCTAAGCGATCTTACAGTAAGCAAAGCATCTGTTACTTTCTTCATCTCACTTTGCTTATCCGCAAATAAAGATACGTGCGTACTCGCTTATAAGGACACGTATTTAGGTGTTTAGACGTCTAGGTGAATATTGTTAATTGGCTCGGGTTTAGAGCCATAATCTTATCCTCTGTTCCTGTGCGTAATCGACTAGTACCATCCAAGGGTTCCCTCGCGCTTCGATCTGTTGACCCCCCACCAAAAAACCTTGTAGCCGAGTGGCAATATGACGACGGCGAAGACGGCGCCCTTGAGGAACTCGAGCATGGTGTTAGGGTCAGTCATGTTAGGGTTTGTGAGCATGGCTAACCTGCAGAGGTGGTAGACCCAGGTTTGAGGTAGGAACCAGGATACTGTTGAGGCGCCTGGAAAAAGTATGGTGTCTAGGTACACCACCGGGAAGGCTACGCCTGCGAAGAGGGCCTGCATGACATTGAGTGTCCAGGTGACAGGGTCCATTGACTTTGTGAGTATCCTTAATCCAGTGGATACCATGGCAAGCCCCATCATTATGGCTGCGGAGATTGTGAAGGCTAGGATGAGGGCGATTGGGTTCGAGTTGATGGTTGCGTGGAAGAATGATGTGCCAATGAATAGATATGGTATGAAGCTGATTATGCTGAAGATGTAGGTCCACATTATATTTCCCAGTACGAAGATGGGTGTGTTAACCCCGGTCATTAGGATGGTTTCGAGCGTCCAGGGGTTGAGCTGGTTCTGTATACCCTGCATGAGCGGTAGGATGAGGTTACTTACGGCTACGCCGACTAGTAGAAAGGATATGTAGTCGCTTCCATACATCTCCTGTACAGGTCGTTGGACGTAGGCTGCTCCTACGCCCCAGCTGAAAACCGCTATTAGTATTCCTAGAACCTGCGTAGTGGCGGCTGTGCGATAAGTCGCCCAGCTGAGGAAGTCGCGTTGAGTAAAGGCTATGATCTGCTTGAGGGCGATCGGCATCTCCAAGTTAGCTGCCTCCCGCCATCCGCCTAGATCGGTAAGGGTCATCATGGCCGGTGATGACATTGAAGGCGTCCTCGAGGGTGGGCTCCTCGGTGTTTACGGTGAGGACCTTGAATCCTCCACGACTGATGAGCCTGAGAACCTGAGTGAGGTCCATCTCCTTCGCGACCCGCATGGTGAGACTGCGGAGGTTCTTCGCATAGTCGCTCTCCGAGCCGACGCTGTGTACACCCTCAGTAGCTTCGAGGTCCCTGATAAGGCTCCCCATTGAGTCTGGCTCAGCTTCAGCGATGGTGACCTTGAGCAATCGGTCCTCAATGACCAGGTGCCTGATGTTATCAGGCGTGTCGCTGGCGATCACCTTACCACGCTCAAGTATGGCTATCCTGTCACAGAGCTCCTGCGCCTCCTGGAGGTTGTGGGTGCTGAGAAGTACGGTCTTCCCCTCCTCCCTGACGAGCCTGTCTATGATCATCCTCCTGAACTCCGTCGCTGAGGAGGGGTCTAATCCAGTGGTCGGTTCGTCGAAGACAATTATTGGAGTGTCCCTAATTAGTGCCCTGCATAGTAGTAGCCTCCTCTGCATCCCCGTGGAATATCTCTGGATGCCGTCGTCTGCCCTCGCGGTGAGTCCGGTGAAGTCTAGGAGGTAGTCTATCCTTTTCCTAGCGTCGGTGTCGCTGAGGCCGTAGAGGAGGGCGTAGAATTCGAGGTTCTGCTTGCCTGTGAGGCGCCAGTTGAAGCCTCGACTCTCTGGGAGGACGGCTTGCAGGTCCTTGAGAACCTCTCCGGTCTCCTTTCTAGGGTCGTGGCCGTTGACGTATACTTCGCCGCCGTCGTGTATGACGAGGGTGCACAGGATCTTTATCAATGTGGTTTTGCCGGCGCCGTTGGGTCCCAGGATTCCGAATATCTCTCCTTCTCTTATCCTGAGGTTTATCCCCTTGAGAGCCTCTATGAATGGCCCTCTTGAGCCCCTGATTGAGTCGATGATTACGCCTAGGGAGCCGACGCTGCCTCGTGTCGCGGGGCCGCGGGGCATGCCTGCTGTGGCTAGACGGGAGCTAGTTGGGTATCTCTTGACTAAGTTGATGGTTTCGATTGCGTACTCCACATCTATCAGTCTCTACAGTTGATTGAGTGAGGTATTGGCGTGTTCTTTGGTTAAACCTTGTTGCGTGCTCGACGGGATCAAATATTGAGGTCTAGAAGTTTCGCTGTCTCAGGTTTGCCTGCGTCATCCCAGCCCATCATTCTGTAGTAGGTTATGATGGCCTGTTTTAGATCGTTTTCAGATATCTTGGCTCCTTTTCTAGGGCCTGATTCCAGTGGTTCAAAGAATCTGTTGGGGAGCCGATCATCTGCCTCAGTTGTTCCTTCCCTTAGGTTGAATTCCTTCGCCAAGGTAATTGAACGCTCTGAAGATAACATGAGCTCGAGGAGGCTGCTGTTCCAGCCTGTCACCGCGTTGACGATGTCGACCAGGTGATTGATCTTGAATACCCCTGCTCCGTGGGGTACTATGACGAACTTGCAGACGCAGAGGCAGTCGAGGAGGTTCCACCACAGTTGTAGGTACTTGAATAGTCTCACCTTGTCTGGTCCGAGGCTCAGCCTGTCCACAGGGTCGAGGATGCCCAACGGCTTGATGTTCTCAACGTTTGACTGGAATACTGGGTCGTGCGTTGCCTGCATGTGGTCTGCGCCTGATGGTGAGAGCGTGTACTGTAGCGCGAGGCCCGTCTTACCTCTGGGCTCATGCATTGGGAGTTCCTTCCCCTTAACGTGCATCGCGTATCTTTCTGAGCCTTTTCCGATCCTTTGAGATGCCCTCATAACGCCTTCGGCCAGGGTGTCGCCGAAGCCCTCTCTTTTTGCTATCATATCGACTAATTTGACCATTGCTTCGGTGTTACCAAACCCGGGCTCCAGGCCACCTAACTGGTCCTTCGTCAGGATGCCTTTCTCGAAGCACTCCATGCTGAAGGCGATGGCGACCCCGGCGCTTATGGTGTCTAGTCCATATGCGTTGCAGAGTTGATTTGCGTATGATATCGCGCTGAGGTCGCCTACCTCACACAGGGAGCCAAACGCAGCTAGTGTCTCGTACTCTGGGCCTCCGTAGGCTGGATCCGTCTCATAGGGCGGCTTGCCTCTCACGACGCGTTTACATCTTATCGAGCATGCATAGCAGCCCTCAGTTCCGACTAGGATCGTGTCCTTCATCCTCTCCCCTGAGATGTCCTCGGCGTGGTCGAATGATCCTTTCACGAAGTTCCTCGTCGGTAGAATGCCATCGGCGTTTGTGGCGAGTAACCCGTCCGATGTCCCCAGCTTGCTTCTTGAGAGTGCGCCGGGGTGCTTGGGCCAGTTTTCGTTATACCACTTTCCAATCTCCTTTATCTTCTCTGGGTCCTTGAACTCGAGTCTATTATGTCCACGCACGGCGATGGCCTTGAGATTCTTCGAGCCCATAACGGCGCCGAGGCCGCTCCTACCGTTGGCGTACTTTAAATCGTTCAAGATGCAGGCGTATCTGACCAGTTTCTCCCCCGCTGGGCCTATCTGGGCGATCCTTACCAACCTATCCCCCAATTCTCCGCGGATTGCCTCTTGTGACTCCCGCGTTTGTAGACCCCAGATACCTGAAGCGTCCATTAGCTCGGCTTCGCCATCGTGGACCCATAGGTAGGTTGGTTTGGTTGATCTACCCTTGATTACGATGGCGTCGTAGCCGGCGAATTTAAGCTCGGCTCCCCAGAAGCCACCAGCCTCGGCCTCACCAAAGCCGTTCGTGAGGGGTGATTTCGCTACGACGCTGTGCCTACAAAACCCCGTTAGTGGGACGCCGGTGGTGACACCCGTCGCGAAGACGATGGTGTTTTCAGGTGAGAGAGGGTCGACGCCCCTGCTCGTCTCCTTATTCAAGTAATATAACCCTAGGTTACGACCTCCAAGATATTTTCTATAGATTTTCTCATCTAATAATTCATCATCGATTTTTTGTGTATCTAAATTCACCCTCAAAACTTTACCATTAAATCCATACATCATGATCACTATGAGAATAGTCCTCATTTAATTTTTACGAGTGTATCGAAATCGTTATTTCGACTCTCGTTTGCGCGATTGCAGTATGCGTTGATGCTCATCTCATTTTTTCATGGGCCCAGCCTATGCCTAGGGATTGAAGCGTCTCAAGCCTTGGGATCCCCTCCTCGTTCCATCCCATCATGCCGTAGTATGTCTTTATTGCCGCTGAGAGTTCGGTCTTATCGACCGCAGTTTTAGAGAGGTTGCCGGTTGTTTGAGGCTCGAAGAACCTGTTTGGGAGCCAGTCGTCGCTCGCCTTGAAGCCTTCTCTGAGGTTGAAAATCCTAGCGAGGTTCAGCGTTCTCTGGGCTGCTAGCACGAGCTCATGCATCGATGCTCCCCAGCCTGTAACCGCGTTGAGTAGCTCGACGTACTCATGAAACCTCCAGGGTGGGAATTGGCAGATGGATAGAGAGTTCGCGGTGACCCTCATCTCTATCCAGGTCTTAGTGACTCTGACTTTCTCTGGGGTGAGCTGG
>MEZF01000063.1:7891-8194 GCA_001774245.1 Candidatus Bathyarchaeota archaeon RBG_13_52_12 | reverse complement strand
TCCGCCGGGAGGCGCGGAACCGCTATGGGCATCTTTCAGGGGGTTGAGTTTGGTGGGAGCATACTTGGGTCGACCTTTAGTGGCTACCTCATAACGCTGCTAGGCTTTAAGGGCGGATTCTTCTTATCTACAGCACTCTGCGCTGTAGCCTTATTGCTCATTGTGCTGCCCCCGAACATACGCCACGAATCCGCTTCTATGCCTAAGATCCCCGCTATGAAGCTTTCAATGCTCCCCAAGGTCTTCACTAACAAGATCCTTGTCATCGTCTCTTTCGCGACCCTCATGGAGTTCATACTCAGT
>MEZF01000063.1:6981-7835 GCA_001774245.1 Candidatus Bathyarchaeota archaeon RBG_13_52_12 | reverse complement strand
TCTCACGGAGATAGGCCTCATAATGGGGGCTCGCTCCCTCGGCTATGTGATAGCTATGCTGATAATGGGTTCAATCGCTGACAGGATAGGCCGGAAGCCTGTACTTCTATTCGGCGTCGCCAGTACTGCAGCAATGACGGTGGTGCTTAACTTCGCCTCCGGCATAATAATGACCGCCGCAATACTCTTCTGCATAGGGATCACAACTGGTGCCATCTGGATAGTCTGCCCCGTGATTGCGGCTGAGGCTGTCGAGCCAGAGAACAGGGGGGCCGCCATCGGCACATATAGGACATTCTTCGACCTTGGCTCCATCTTTGGTCCAATTATTATGACTTACGTCATGGGGCTATGGGGTATCCCAGTATGTTTCTATCTCGCAGCTGCCCTCTTAGCAATCGCGTTTGTACCTTGTCTTAAGATATCCGAGACAAATACTGTAGGGACAGTATTGGTCCATTAAAATTATTAGTTAAGAATTTTACCTGGCGGGTTTCTGTACCTTGCCAATCACCAGGAGATTGAGCGGTACACCGTTCACGGCGTTGACCTTGAAGCGGACGCCGGGGATGTCGCCCATGCTGCGGCTACGGGGGCCATGGATGCCCTCGATTATAACCTCGTCGTGCTCGTCGACAAAGTTGAGGGCGCCATCGCCCGGTAGAAAAGCTGTGGCGAGGCGACCATTCTTGATTATCTGGATGCGAACGCATTTGCGAATGGCGGAATTAGGCTGCTTCGACTCTACGCCTACCTTCTGGAGAACGATTCCCCTGCCCATGGGAGCGCCTTCGAGGAGGTCCTTCTTAGTTGTTCTGCGCTTCTTGCGGAGGACGTAATCCTTGCTCTTGTAC
>MEZF01000063.1:5749-6924 GCA_001774245.1 Candidatus Bathyarchaeota archaeon RBG_13_52_12 | reverse complement strand
CGATTCTCCACCTTGCGGTGTAGGCTGGCATGTTTAAACTTTACGCATTAACCTGGATCGGTCCCTACTTGTCAATAATCTGCCTGACAGTTGGGATCAGTATGGTTTATAGATGTGAACCGAACCTTTTTATCCACCATACAAGTCGGATTGAGTAGGAGATTTGAGAAATGAGCGGTAAAGAGAAGCCACACATTAACCTGATCATAGTCGGACACGTTGATCACGGTAAGAGCACAACCATTGGCCACCTGTTCTACGACGCTGGCGCAGTCGACGAGAAGTACGCGAGGGACATGGAGGCCGAGGCCAAGGCCATGGGCAAGGAGTCCTTCAAGTACGCATGGCTCCTCGACAGGCTCAAGGAGGAGCGCGAACGTGGTATCACCATCGACCTCGCCTTCTACAAACTGGAGACGGCGAAGCACTTCTTCACAGTCATCGACAGCCCCGGCCACCGCGACTTCGTCAAGAACATGGTCACAGGTGCCAGCCAGGCTGACGGCGCTATCCTCCTCATCTCCGCCAAGAAGGGCGAATATGAGGCTGGAACTAACCCCGGCGGTCAGACTAGGGAGCATGCCTTCCTCGCCAAGACGCTGGGCGTCAACCAGGTGGTAGTCGCAGTAAACAAGATGGATGACCCAACCGTCGCCTGGAGTGAGCAGCGGTACCAGGAGGTAAAGGACGGCGTCACTCGCCTCCTCAAGGAGGCATTCTACGATACCAGCAAGATCGTTTTTGTTCCCACCAGCGGCTGGGGTGGCGACAACCTCGTCAAGAAGAGCACCAACATGCCCTGGTACAAGGGCCCGACACTCATCGAAGCACTCGACACCTTCGTAATGCCTCCCAAGCCAACCGACAAGCCCCTCCGCATCCCGGTGCAGGAGATATACACCATCCGTGGCGTAGGCACCACCCCAGTCGGCAAGGTCGAGACTGGCACTCTAAAGGTCAACGACGAAATAGTCTTCATGCCAAGCGGCGAGAAGGGCAAGGTTAACAGCATCGAAACCCACTATACCCGCCTCGAACAGGCTGGCCCAGGCGACAACATAGGATTCAACGTCAAGGGCGTCGAACGCGAGAAATTAAAGCGCGGCGAGGTCGCGAGCCACATCAACACCCCCTGCACGGTCGCGAAGGCCTTCAAAGGCAGGATCGCCATCATC
>MEZF01000063.1:3645-5634 GCA_001774245.1 Candidatus Bathyarchaeota archaeon RBG_13_52_12 | reverse complement strand
TAGTGGAGCAGAACCCCGCCTACCTCAGGACGGGTGAGGCAGCGATCGTTAAGCTTGTGCCCCTCCAGCCAATCGCCATCGAGGTCTATAAGGACTTCCCACAGCTCGGCAGATTCGCCCTACGCGACATGGGCACGACAATCGGGGCTGGCATCGTCCTCGAGATCGAGAGCTAAACGCTCTCACCCCCTTTTTCGATACCTTTAAGTTCTCGGCAATCTGACAAAACGGGGAACAGGTATGGCGCGACGCGCACGTATAAAACTCACCAGCACCGACACCCAGAAGCTAGAGGGTGTATGCGACGAGATCAGGGACATCGCTCAGAAGATAGGCGTCAAACTTGTAGGACCCATACCTCTGCCAACAAAGAAACTCGTAGTCCCCACTAGGAGGACCCCCTGCGGCGACGGCAGTAAGACGTGGGACCACTATGAGATGCGAGTACACAAGCGACTAATCGAGATAGATGCCCGCGACCGCGTTATGCGCAGCATCATGCGCATCAGGGTACCCAACGAAGTCTACATCGAGATGGAGATAAAGTAGTTCCATTCACGTTCAATAAGCGCGTTTTCTACCCTATTTAGGGCAACTGTTTTTAACGACCTTCGTTAAACGGTTAATCCTTCCAAGGAAGATTGAACTATGGCAAAGCGTGTCCTGGTCGCCTTAGGCGGGAATGCCATCAAGCAACCCGACGAGAAAGGGACCTTCGAGGAGCAGATGAAGAATGTGGAGACCGCCTGTAAGCAAATCGCTCAGCTAGTCAGGCATGGAAACGATCTCGTGATCACCCATGGTAACGGCCCCCAGGTGGGCAACCTCGCAATCCAACAGGAAGCCGCGGAGGATCAGGTGCCCCCACAGCCTCTTGTTGTATTGGGTGCCATGACACAGGGCCAGATAGGCTATATGATGCAGCAGAGGCTCCACAACATCCTCGACGGTGATGGTAAACAGGTCGCCACCATAGTAACCCAAGTACTCGTCAGTCCTGATGATCCCGACTTCAAGGATCCCACTAAACCCGTCGGTCCATTCTACACCGAGGATGTTGCGAAGAAGCTTGCGGCTGAACGCGGTTGGGTCGTAAAGAAGGTAAGACCAACCGGCGATAAGACCTGGAGGCGCGTGGTACCCTCACCTGCGCCACTTGGGATAGCAGAGTCGAAGGCAATAAGGACGATGGTAGATGCGGGGATGATAGTAATAGCCTCAGGAGGAGGAGGTATACCCGTCTATAGGAACAAGGAGGGACAGCTCGAGGGTGTGGACGCTGTAATAGACAAGGACAGGGCCGGCGCTAAGCTCGCTGAGGAGGTTGGCTCCAACATCCTTCTCATCCTAACCGATGTCGAATACGCTATGATGAACTATGGCAAACCCACACAGGCTCCAATAAGGAAGATGAGCGTCTCTGAGGCTAGAAAGCGCCTCACCGAGGGCCATTTCGGCGCAGGCAGTATGGGTCCAAAGGTCGAGGCCGCTCTAGGCTTCGTTGAGCGAGGCGGAGAGAGGGCGATCATTACGAGTCTTGAAAAGGCCGTCGACGCCCTCGAGGGCAAAACTGGGACGCACATCGTCCATGCCTAGTTGACTTCAACTTATATCCCTCTAAACCTCCTTCTTAATTCGACTGGAATTGGTTGAAATCCTCACCCCCCTCCTAACCCAGTTGGGCGTTGGTGGCGTAGCCGGACTCGCCGTCGGATATGCCCTGAAGAAGATCGGTAAAATCATCGCATTTCTCCTCGGCATAGCCTTCATCGGGCTCGAGTTGCTCGCCTATAAAGGCATAATTAACATCAACTACACAGCTCTTGAGGAGTGGGCAAAGGGCGTAATAGGGCAAGTAGGCCAGGCTGAGGGAGTAATGACAGTCATCATTGGCAATCTACCTTTTGCAGCCAGCTTCTTGGTAGGTCTAGCTATCGGCTTCAAGATGGGCTGAGACAGACGCAGTAGAGTGTTTCAAAGAAAAGCGCC
>MEZF01000063.1:2952-3623 GCA_001774245.1 Candidatus Bathyarchaeota archaeon RBG_13_52_12 | reverse complement strand
CGTAGCCGTAGTCGCTTTTTTTTAATCCCGTTTCTGATGAGACGATCATGAGTATCGAGCCACTAAGCAGTAGGTGGCTCTTGGCTCCTTCCAGAAAGCGTTCAATGGTCTTCCCCCCGTTCTCCCCGCCGACCCAGGTGAGATCATCGATATCCCCCTCAGAGGGCAGATAGGGAGGGTTGAAGATTATCCAGTCGAACCTTTCCTTTACGTTTGTGAAGAGATCGGATACGAGAAAACGTATCTTGGAGATTACTCCGGCGTGGGTGGCCCTCTCCTTTGCGGCTTCGACAGCTTCAGGGTTGATGTCCACAGCCAAGACGTACTCGACATCTGGCTTGAGGGAGGCTGCGACGGCTTGTATTCCGCTTCCTGTCCCCATATCGAGAACTCTGCCACGAACAAGCTCCTCGACGTGTTTCAAGAGAAGGTAGGAGTCATCGGAGGGTTTGTAGACCGATCCCACATAGCTAATATTGTGCTGGTCCTAGATTGCTCTTCCTGTTGATATTGCGCTCTGAGAAGATTAGAATGTTCGTGAAACGTAGGCGACGTTTTTCGCACGGTCTCCGCAGACTATGCAGGGGCCTGTAGGCTCCTCATGGTTGTCCCAGAGCGTCCCCCTGATCTCCCCGCTAACCTGCTCCTTAAGCCTCTCTGAGCAACTTATA
>MEZF01000063.1:0-2860 GCA_001774245.1 Candidatus Bathyarchaeota archaeon RBG_13_52_12 | reverse complement strand
CACTTTTTTACTCCTAGCCGCTAGGTTCAGTTGAATGGCGTCGAATAGAGCCCTGGTAGTGGCGGGGAGGTCCTTGAGTTCGGCCTTGCTCTTATCGAATGTATCGCGGCGGACGAGGGTCACCGTCTTGGAGTTTGCTTCCCTCGGACCGACCTCGACGCGGAGTGGGACGCCGAACATCTCCCATTTATAGTATTTCTCGCCTGGGCGGAGTCTATCATCATCGTCGACGACTGTCCGTATACCAGAGTCTGTGAGAACCTTCACGACCTCTTTAGCGTAGAACTTGGCGATCTCCTCCTTCCCCTTTACTGGGATGGGGATGACAACCACCTGCTTCGGTGCGATCATTGGTGGAAGGATGAGGCCATGATCATCCCCATGCTGGCTAATGACTGCGGCGAGTGTTCTGCCGAATCCCATACCGTAGCAGGTGTTGGTCGCATTCACTTGCTCCCCGTTTTCATTCTCGTATGTTATCTCAAAGGCCTTACCGAAGTTGTAGCCGAGCTGGTGGACCGTACCTATTTGATTCGACTTTCCGTCAGGGTTCCACGCGTCGAAGGCTACACTATAGTCGGCTCCGGCGAATTTATCAAACTCTGGACGCTTGAGTCGTATATAGCTGAGGCCGAGGGCGTCGTAGACCTGGCTGTAAATATCGATAGCCATCTTGACGTTCGCTTCCGCCTCTTCGTATGTGGCATGAGCTGTGTGCCCCTCGTTCCAGAGGAACTCACGTCCCCGGTAGAGCGGGCGCGTGGCCTTGGTCTCATAGCGGTAGACGTTACAGGTTTGGTTCATCTTTATCGGCAGGTCGGCGTGGCTGCGTGTCCAGAGCTTGAACATTGGGTAGATCGCCGTCTCGCTAGTAGGACGTAGGACCAGCTTCCTCTCAAGCTCGTTTTCACCAGCGTGGGTGATCCAGAAGACCTCCCCGCTAAATCCCTTGATGTGCTCCTCCTCTTTCTGGAAGATGTCCTCGGGTATGACAACCGGGAACTGCATGGGCTCATGCCCCGAGGCATCCAGCTTCTCCTCCAGTAGCGCGATTATCCGCTTCGTCGTTGCGAAGCCCCAACCCGTGTAGACTGTGAAGCCCTTAACGGGGTAGCGATCATCAGCGATCTTAGCCTCTAATAGTATGTTGTCGTACCACTCACTGAAACTATCCTTCTTGATTAGCTCCTTTTCTGAGGATTGATTCCCGGTCATAGTTCCTCAACCCTTCGAGGGAGCTTCGGGTGATTAAAAAGGTGTTGCGGTTCCTACCTTTTTTGACCATAAAAATTTTAAAAAAACGATTCTCGCACGGGTGTGTCCCGCATGCGGCTCACTGATGGGCTTAGTACCTTCTCGGTGGCCTGTGCTTGGCGAAGCATTCGTTGCAGTAGACGGGCCTTCCCTCGGTCGGCTGGAAGGGAACTTCACATTCCTTTCCGCAGTCCGAGCAGGTCGCCTTGTGCATCTCCCGTGGTCCACGGTCGAAGCTGCGCCTTTCACGGTAATCCATTCTATTCACTCCTTTCTTGTGTATATTCGGCCACCTTACGGGAGCCCAAATATACGGAGTGATGGGGTGTACTACTCGCCTTTAAATCTATGTATGATGAATGGCGTTATTTCTGAGACATTATAATCATTTTATGCAGCATTCACGGCGGGGCACTTCCTCGACCTCTTCCTTTTGTTTTAGGTATGGTTTTTATCCGAGCCGTGGGAAAGTCTCTACGCCTTGGCCGAGGGGAATGTCTTCCAGCTGCTCTGCAGACCAGTTCGGCGCCTCCTAGAGGAGCGCGGGTTCACCGAGCCAACTGAGCCGCAGAGGAGGATCATCCCCCTGATCCTCGTGGGGAAGAATGTCCTACTAATCTCAGCTACAGCGACGGGGAAGACTGAGGCAGCCATGCTCCCCGTCATGGACCGGTTCCTGATGTCTGGGCAGAGGAGGCCAGGGATAAGCATCCTATACATCACCCCCCTCCGTGCCCTAAACAGGGACATCCTTGACAGGATGACCTACTGGTGCAACAGGCTTGACATCAAGCTTGGTATACGTCATGGCGACACAGGGGACCAGGAGAGGAACAGGCAGCGGATCAGCCCCCCCGATATGCTGATAACGACCCCTGAGACACTCCAAGCAATCCTCCTTGGAAGGACGCTGAAGCAGTATCTGAAGAGTGTCAGGTGGATCGTGATCGATGAGATTCACGAATTAGCTGACAACAAGAGGGGGAGTCAGCTAGCCCTCGGGCTGGAGAGACTCAGAGAGCTCGCACAGGAGCCACCTCAGATGATCGGGCTCAGTGCCACGATCGGTAGCCCAGATAAGGTAGCGCAGTTCCTAGCTGGGACGAACAGGCCCGTTGAGATTATCCAGGTCTCGGCTCTTAGGGAGACGCGTTTCGAGATAGTTTTCCCCGAACCAGAGGCCGAGGACTTCGAGACTGCGACGACCCTATTCACACACCCAGAGGTTTCGGCGCGGCTACGCGCCATCCGCCGGCTAATCGAGGAACATCAAACGACCCTCGTATTCACCAACACGCGTAGTACAAGCGAGATGCTGGCTAGCAGGTTCAACCTCTGGGACACCGAGTTCCCCGTCAGTATTCACCACGGCTCCCTGGCGAAGACGAGCAGGATCGCGGCGGAGCGAGGGCTAAAGGATGGGAACCTGCGTACCGTCATCTGCACGAGCAGCCTCGAGCTGGGGATCGACATCGGCAGCATCGATCTCGTCATCCAGTATAATAGCCCGAGGCAGGTCACGAGGCTACTCCAACGCGTAGGCCGTAGCGGGCACCGCCTAGGCAGGGTCTCAAAGGGTGTAATCATCAGTCTGAACAGCGACGAC
>MEZF01000062.1:41829-43002 GCA_001774245.1 Candidatus Bathyarchaeota archaeon RBG_13_52_12 | reverse complement strand
CAGCGTCTCCCAGTGGGACAAGAAGACCCCGTAGAGCTTTACTGCAGTCAGTCGCTGGGGTGAGGTTACGTTTGCAGAGCGTATGTGGGAGCCTATGAATACGGATCTCTGGGTCCGTAGGAGGCAACAATGGAACACCACACATTCGCGACCTCCCCCCTCACCGAGGCCAAGTTGTCCGGTACAACGGCTGATGGGCAGTTCGGCTGGGGCGGCACCCCCTTGAAAAGGAATCGAGGGGGCCCAAAGGCTAGCTCAGGAGGGACAGAAACCCTCCGTAGAGGGTAAAGCCAAAAGCTAGCCTGACCGGAATCATCCACACTAAGTGTTCCGGAGGCGAAAGCCGGGCTTAACGAGCTATCGTGTCCTTGCAGATGAGGGCCGGTAGTGCCAGAAAAGTTACCTCGGGGATAACAGGCTTGTCGCGGGCGAGAGTTCGCATCGACCTCGCGGTTCGGTACCTCGATGTCGGCTCTTCCTATCCTGGCCTTGCATAAGGGGCCAAGGGTGAGGCTGCTCGCCTATCAAAAGGGATCGTGAGCTGGGTTTAGACCGTCGCGAGACAGGTCGGTTTTTATCTACTGGGAGTGCAGGATGTCTGAGGGGAAAGGGCCTTCAGTACGAGAGGAACGAGGCGCTGGAGCCTATAGTTTACCGGTTGTCTGATAAGGCATGCCGGGCAGCCACGCTCCGTCGGATAAGGGCTGAAAGCATCTAAGTCCGAAGCCGCTCCCAAAAATAGACATCCATCCGGGACGCAAGTCCTGGTGAAGGGCACCCGTAAAAGACGGGTTTGATGGAGGGGTGGTGTACGTGCCAAGACTTCGGTCGAGACACTCAGCCAGCCTCCCCCAATAGCCCGAAATATCAGCAATAAAATACCCGATCCTACAGGAGATATCGGAACCTGTCCACGGCTTCTCAAATTTCTAATAATAAAAAAAATATTTTGAAGGTGGGATATCTTATTCAACGGATAAATGTAATGTTTTCCGTGCGCAAAGAATTCGTTTAAGTGGCATTTGGTGTCAATGGAGTCGGAATCCAATGCGCGAACTAATTTTATACTCTTTCTAGATTAGTATTCTTCAACATTGGGATGATATGTATGGTGCATGGAGTGGACCGTCTTCATCTTCTCATGGCGCGCGCGACAGGGAGGCATTACACTCG
>MEZF01000062.1:39663-41729 GCA_001774245.1 Candidatus Bathyarchaeota archaeon RBG_13_52_12 | reverse complement strand
AGAGAAGATCGGCTGTAAAGTCTACACCCTAGAAGCCAGGGGCCTCGCTTCAGAGGCCAACGCCCCTACAAGCCTCAACATAGTTATCCTCGGCGCATACGCTGCCCTTAGCGGTCTAATCACGGTGGATTCGATGAGGAAAGCCCTCCGCGAAGTCCTTTCGAAGAGGTTCCTCGAAGCCAACACGCGTGCCTTCGACAAAGGATATTACGCTATGAAGAAATTGTTGTAAAGTTTAGTCTCTGGCGTGTTTAGACCCCGATACAAGGGGCTAGGTAGTAGACGAGCTTTCCCTTCGGGAGCTCGAAGTCCATCTTAATGGGCATGTCGGTGCTAAGCTCAATGGTAGCGACTTCGCTGCTACTCCCCGCTGCATTGGTTATTTCGTTTAAGTAACTAAGGGTGAAGGTTGCTGAGCTGTCCTCCTCGGACTTGAGTTCGATTAGGTCGTCGCTGCCCTTCTCCCACTCGCTGTGGGCGCTCCCCATATCGCCTGTCGCGCTAATCTTAAGCATCTCGCCCTCGACTGCGACCTTGACGTGCTCGCTTACGAGGTTAGCGTCCCTAATCGAGTTGCGGAGGCTGTCGGTGATGATACGGGCCTTGGCTTTGAAGAATATCTTCGGCTGAGGCACCTCTTCGTCTATGGGCTCAAGGATAGGCATCTCAAAGCGCCTGCTGTGACCTCCGCGTTTGCATAGAATTATTAAGCGCGCCTTCTCCTCGTCGAGGCGTATCCAAGTCTCCTCATCCTTGTCGACGCGGTCGAGGAACTTTAGGAACTCCTTTATATTAATGCTGAGACGGGGTTCGCCCTCGCACTTGTAGCTATCGAAAAAGTCAGCGGGGAGCTCGAAGTCAACCATGGCAACATGGCTTGGGTCCATAGCTAGGAGCTTGACCTGGGCCTCGTTCATCACGAACATGCCCTCCTCAACGATGACGCTGAGCGCCTTGATCAGGTTACGGAATGGATCTATGCGGGATACCTCAACTTCGAACAATTCTTTATCTCCTTAGATGGGATTTGTTGTCTTAGCCTAGGACCAGAGGGATAAAAGGGTTCCCCGGAGGATCAACTGTAGTCACGCCACGTGTATCCGCACTTGGTGCATCTGTAAAACTGAGTGCTAGACTCGTCTATGCCCCTCGTCTGGACCATCCACCAATAAGCCTTGTCGTTACTGCACTTTGGGCATTCCATTTTAACCTGCGGCGTCGTACGGAGGTTCTGCTCCTTCTTACCGATGACGACGATCTTGTCCTCGCCCTTCACCTCTCGCTCTATCTTTACCTTCTCGGACATAGGCTGCTCGGCCCCGCACTTTGGGCAAACATAGCACCTCTTCTTGTGATCAAGTGTGCACATTGTCCCACAGTTAGAGCAGAAGTTCGTTTTTTACTCCTCCATCACAGCCCATAACCCGGAGGGGTTCTATTAATACCTTGTGCATCTACCCTATCGTGTAATGCGGATAGTGTCAAGGTGGCGACTCTGAGGGCTTCTGGAGTGACGCCTTCGCGTGTGGAAGCCTTCAATATGCTTTCAGCTGACCATCGACTGAGACTCGCGGCAGAAAAAACCACCTGCTCACCCCGGTTTCTCCAGGTATAAATCGGCTCTTCTACGCCACCGAGAAAGATCACGGGTCTTCCAACACTAACGCTTAGATTGTTTGATGAGATCTTTGCCTCCATCGGTAAGCTAACTCTGCTGAGTAATATTACCCGTACCTGGCCGTAGTGTTGTGAGCGTTTTATCATCTCTGCTATGGCCTCAGTTATGTCGATCCTGGCAGAGCGTGTCATTAGAACCCCGTCTAGCCAGAGGCTCCCCCTAAAAACTACGCCAATAATAGTTATGCCCACGGGATCACGTTGCGCAGCTACGCCGATGACCCTGATCTCCTTCTTTACCTGGCGGAGCCTCTTGACGGCCAATTGGCATTCGAAAGATGAATGTGCTTGTTACTTCTTAAGGTTGGAGACTCCCTGTTTAAAACCCTCATCGAACTCGTTGAGCTTTGCCTCAGCGTTATCTGCCGCCCTCTTCAGGATCTTTTTTA